>NZ_AQGQ01000212.1 GCF_000388115.1 Aeromonas molluscorum 848 | reverse complement strand
AGCAGAGCCCGTATTCTGGCGACCCTGGCCGGTTTTGTCGGCGCCATGCTGATCCTGGCACCCTGGACGGATGAGTTTAGCTGGGCTTCCCTGCTGCCGGTGGCGGCAGCCCTGTTCTGGGCCGGTTACTCCCTGCTGGTGCGCTACCAGGCGGCGAGCGAATCGTCCCACACTATCGTGGTCTACCTGCTCATCTTCAGCACCCCCTTCAACGCCATGCTGGCGTTGCCGGAGTGGCAATGGCCGACTGAAACCCAGTGGCTGTTGGTTGCCGCTTCTGGTGTCTTGTCTGCCTTGGCCCAGATGTCCATCGCCCGCGCCTACAGCGTGGCAGAGGCATCCTTTGTACAGCCGTTCGACTTTGCCAAGCTGCCCATGAACGTGCTGGCCGGCTGGCTGGTATTTGGCTGGGCACCGCCCGGCCGATTGTGGCTGGGAGCCGCCATCATCATTGGCGCCATCACCCTGCTCACGCATCTGGAGCAGCGTGCCCACAAGTCCGTTTCCTGAGGTACGCCATGCGTGCCTCTTTTTTTATCCTCTAATGACCATCGACATCGGGAGATATCATATGTTTGGAACCGCTACCCGCCCCGGCGCCACCCGCGCCCTGCTGCTTGGATCTGGTGAACTTGGCAAGGAGGTGGCCATCGAGCTGCAACGGTTCGGGATCGAGGTGATCGCCGCCGATCGTTATCCCGATGCCCCCGCCATGCAGGTGGCCCACCAAGCCCGGGTGCTGGACATGCTCGATGGCAATGCTCTGCGTGCCCTGGTGGCAGAGGTCAAACCCGACCTCATCATTCCCGAAATAGAGGCCATCGCCACAGATACCCTGGCGCAGCTTGAGCAGGAAGGGGTCAAGGTAGTACCAAACGCCCGCGCCACCCAGCTCACCATGAACCGGGAAGGGATCCGCCGCCTCGCCGCAGAGGAGCTGGGCCTGCCCACCTCCCCCTACCGCTTCGCCCAGAACAAGGTAGAGTTTGACGCCGCAGTCGAGGCCATCGGCCTGCCCTGCGTGGTCAAACCGGTAATGAGCTCATCCGGCAAGGGCCAGAGCCTGCTACGGGATCTGGTCAAGCTGGACGAGAGCTGGACCTACGCCCAGGAGGGTGGCCGCGCCGGTCGTGGCAAGGTGATTGTTGAAGGATTCGTCCCCTTCGAGTACGAGATCACCCTGCTCACGGTGCGGGCCGTCGATGGCATTCATTTTTGCGACCCCATAGGCCACCGCCAGGAAGATGGCGACTACCGCGAATCCTGGCAGCCACAGGCGATGAGCGAGCTGGCGCTGGCCCGCGCCAAGGAGGTGGCGGCCAGGGTGGTCGAGGCACTGGGCGGCTATGGCCTGTTCGGGGTCGAACTGTTCATCAAGGGCGACGAGGTGTGGTTCAGCGAAGTCTCCCCTCGTCCCCATGATACCGGCATGGTGACCCTGATCTCCCAGGATCTCTCCGAATTTGCCCTCCATGTGCGCGCCATCCTGGGGCTGCCCATCGGTACCATCACCCAGTACGGGCCGAGTGCCTCGGCCGTGGTGCTGCGCGATGGTCACAGTCAGAACATCCGCTATCAGGGCATTGGCGAGGCGCTGGCATTGGTGTCGGGCGCTCAGCTGCGGTTGTTTGGCAAGCCCGAGATCGCCGGTCGCCGCCGACTCGGGGTCGCCCTGGCCCGTGGGCAGCAGTGTGAAGAGGCGGTGGAAAAAGCCAAGGCGGTCGCTGCCCGGGTCGAGGTGATTTTTTAACAGGAAACAGCCGTTAAGATGATCAGGCGCAAGGGGCATGAGGATGCCCCTTTTGCATTTTCTCGTCCGGTTTATAATTCCTCATTCAAATTTGTCAGGAGTACAAGATGTTAGCTGCCGTTATCTTCGATATGGATGGTGTTCTGATCGACTCTGAACCCTTTTGGCAACGGGCCCAGATGGCGGTGTTCTCCGAACTGGGTCACCCCCACAGTGAAGCCGACTGCGACTCGACCATAGGGATACGTATCGATCAGCTGGTGGCACACTGGTATCGGCTTCGCCCCTGGGTGGGTCCCAGCCAGGAAGAGGTAGTGCAACGCATTCTGGACAGGGTAAATGCCCTGATCTTGAGCGAGGGTCAGCCCAAGGCGGGGGTACTGGAGGCGCTGGCGCTGATTGAAGCACAGGGTCTTAAAGTGGGCCTGGCGACCTCCTCCCCCTTCGCCATGGTCGAAGCGGTGCTCGGCAAACTCGGCATTCGCGATCGTTTCCTGGCGGTGCATTCTGCCGAGGTGGAACCTTTCGGCAAACCCCATCCGGACGTCTATATCCATGCCGCCGAGAAGCTCGGGGTCCTGCCGATGCACTGCCTCGCCATCGAAGATAGCTTTACCGGGCTGCTGGCGGCCAAGGCGGCCTCGATGCGGGCGCTGATTGTGCCCGATCCTGCGCTGCTCAATGATCCTCGTCTCGCCATCGCCGATCACAGGCTCGATTGCCTGAGCGAACTCGATGCAGAGCAACTGGCCAGCTGGGTGGCGGGCAAGTAAGGTATCCACGCCGTGCGACCCAGGCTGCACGGCGCTGCTCATTTCACTCTCACCTCAATCCGCCTCCCTTCATCCCTGATGCACCAGTCAACACCGCCCACCAATCCCTCTCTTTATGCGCGGGCTCCCAGTCAGCAGGCGAGGCACTGACTAGACTGAATGCATTGGCCATTCACCCTTGGCCTTAGGGAGATCACCATGCTCGACTACATCAACAAACGAATAGTCTGCCCCCATTGCGGCCACCACACCCAAGTGGCACTGGATGCCAGCCAGGGAGATCAAGAGTTCTATGAAGACTGCATGGCCTGCTGCAACCCCATACACCTGCGGCTGCACAAAGACGAGGCGCGGGATCGATTGCAACTCATGGTCGATGCGGATGACGAACAGCTGTTCTGAATCTTGACCACTCGTCCTGCAAGCCGCGGCGAGCGCCTTGATATAGACGCCAGACAGAACAGCGCCCGCGTGATGCGGGCGCTGTTTTATCTGGCCTCGGCGATCTGGCCATGGTGGCCACCGGGCAATCACTGCGGCAAGATCAGAAAGGACGCTGAGCCAGCACACGTTCGACGGTGTCGACGATGGCCTGAGTCTGGGGATCGATCTCGATGTTGGTTCGCCAGCCCACCTGAACCCAGCCCAGATTGGTGCGGGTCAGGGTCTCCGGGATGAGGTTGACGCAAAACTCATTGCCGCGCACCTCACCAACAGTCAGGCTGATGCCATCGATGCCGATATAGCCCTTGGTCAACACGTACTTCATGAGCGTGGGGGCAAGGCGATACCACACCTGACGATTGTTGGGGGTGCCTATGACCGAGATCACTTCCGCCGTGCCCATGATATGACCAGACATGGCATGACCGCCAATCTCGTCACCAAAGCGGGCGGCCCGCTCCACGTTGACCTTCTCTCCCAGCTGCAACTGGCCAAGGTTGGTCAGACGCAGGGTCTCCTGCATCAGATCGAAACTGACCCTGTCACCCTCGATACGGGTCACCGTCAGACAGCAGCCGTTGTGGGCCACCGAGGCCCCCAGTGCCAAACCCTCCCCCCATGCCAGGCTCGGCATGCGGATCACGTGGGTGCGAAAGTTGGGTAGCTCTTCGATGGCCACCAATTCGGCGGTCCCCTGCACTATGCCGGTGAACATGTCTCGTCTCCTGCTACGACAAAGGAGGCAGGTTAACCTCGGTGTGCGCTGCAAACAAGGGCGCGAGCTGACAAGCCAGCCCCTGAACGCTATAGTGGCGACGTTCGCATTCAGGTTATTAAGGAATAAATAATGCAGGTATATCAATGTTGTGAAGCGATCCGCATCGCCTATAACCAGATTGGATCCGGGGATCAGGGCTATGTCCCCCAAGCCATTGCCGCCAGCATCCGTGCCCTGGATGCGGTCGCCCGGGATGAACGCGTGCCCGCCGAATTGCGTCAGCAAGCCGCCTACGCCGCCGCCAACCTGTTGATCAGCGATCACGAAGACGCCTGATCGAGCCTGCGCGGCCCCCTTTGATGACCCGGGGCCGTGCTCGTCAACAGGGTACAGCCCGGACCATTGCTTTCGGTGATCCTTGGCGTGCTGCCTCGTAAACTACCCCATTGGGGGTTGAGTCCACTCAATCGTTTCGCTTGACCGTCAGTTACGGCTAGAATGACTCCCTCGGTGCCCCGTTCTGGTGCACCGTTCTTCTCTTTTGTTCCATCATGTCATGCCCAAGCGGCCCCCACCGGAGGTGTCAGTGCAACGTTATTGGTCCGAGGCGAGGCAACTCATTCGTCTTGCCAGCCCTATTCTGGTGGCGCAAGTTGCGCAGATTGCGATGAACTTCGTCGATACAGTGATGGCAGGGCAGGTCAGTGCCGTCGATCTCGCCGCGGTATCTGTCGCCTCCAGCTTCTGGCTGCCGGTGATCCTGCTGGTACAGGGCATCATCATGGCGCTCACCCCCATCGTCTCACAGCTCAATGGCGCCCGTAAGCGCAATGAGGTACGCCCGGCCGTCCACCAGGCGTTTTGGCTTGCCCTCATAGTGACCCCGATCGCGATGCTGGCACTTTATGTCAGCCCGCTGGCGCTGCAATACATGAACGTCGATCCCGTCATGGCGGACAAGACTGCCGGTTATCTGCATGCCATTCTCTGGGGGCTGCCTGCCTTTGCCATGTTCCAGGTGCTGCGCAACTTCAGTGAAGGGCTCTCCCATACGGTGCCGACCATGGTGATAGGCTTCGTGGGGCTGGCGGTCAACATCCCGGCCAACTACATCTTCATTCATGGTCACTTCGGCATGCCCGCGCTCGGCGGGGTCGGCTGCGGGGTGGCGACTGCCATCGTGCTCTGGGCCATGTTGCTGGCCATGATCCTCTATGTGAAGTTCTCTAGCCACTTTCGCAAAATTGCGCTGTTTGCCAGCCTGTGTCGCCCCAACGGCAGCCGGATCTGGCGTCTGTTCCGCTTGGGTTTCCCCATCGCCATGGCTATCTTCTGCGAGGTGACCCTGTTTACCGTCGTGGCCCTGATGCTAGCGCCCTTTGGCGCGGAAATAGTGGCCAGCCACCAGATTGCGCTCAACTTTTCCAGCCTGGTATTCATGCTGCCGCTCTCCATCGGGGTCGGGGTCACCATCCGGGTCGGCCACAGCATAGGAGAAGGCCTGCCGGATCACGCCCGGGTCGCGGCCCGTACCGGCCTGATGCTCGGCATCGCAGTCGCCGCCGGCACTGCCGCCCTGACGGTGCTGCTGCGCGAACAGATTGCCGCTATCTATACCGAGGACATGAATGTCATCACCCTGGCTGCCCTGCTGCTGTTCTTCGCCGCCATCTACCAGATCTCGGACTCGGTGCAGGTGATTGCCGCGGCCGCCTTGCGCGGTTACAAGGACACCCAGGCCATCTTCTACATCACCATAGTGGCCTATTGGGGCCTGGGGCTGCCAAGCGGCATGATACTGGGGCTCACCGACTGGGTGGTGCCGCGCATGGGGCCGCAGGGCTTCTGGGTCGGCTTTATCATAGGTCTGACCGGCGCAGCACTGATGCTGGGGGCCAGGCTCAAGGTCATCTATGGCCGCTTCGCCACTCCCCTGTCCTTGCAAGCGAGTTGAGAAGCGGATGGCATGCCACTTTTCGCCAGCTTGGTGAGACAGGTTTTTTGGCCGGCTCGCCTGCAAAATCAACAGGCTGCACAAGAACTGGGCAAACAGTCTCCTTTGTGCATAGAGGCTGTTGACAGCCTTGGGGGCCATGGGTAGTATGCCGTCCACGTCAGCACAGCTGGCGTGGTGAAGTGGG
>NZ_AQGQ01000211.1 GCF_000388115.1 Aeromonas molluscorum 848 | reverse complement strand
GTCGGCCAGTCGGGCTATGGTGGCGATGGTCTGCTCCACCACCAGGCAACCATCTCCGGCAAGACGTTTGGCTTCGTCGGCGGCGGCCGCAGCCTGAGCCGCATGATCCCCCACTTCCCGACTGCTGACCGTCATCTGCTCCATGGCGCTCGCCACCCGCAGGGTGTCCTGCTCCTGACTGGTCACTATCTGGCTGGTACGCTCCACGACCTGGCCAAGCTGGCCCGCCGCCTGGCGGTTCTGGCTCGCTATCTGCTGGGTGCGTCCCACCAGCAGTGCCATCTGGTTGGCAAAGTCGTTGAAGTTGGTCGAGAGCTGGGCCAACTCGTCACGCCCCTCGGCGGGGAGACGAAATCTCAGGTCGCCCTCCCCCCGCGCTATGTTGCCAAGGGCGGTAACTGACTGGGCCAGCGGCGTCACTATGCTGCGCACAATCAAGCTAACCAGCGTGATGAGCAAGAGCGCCAGCACCAGGCCGATGGCAAGCTGGGTCTTCAGCACGCCCTGATATTGGGCCTCGACATCATCCACATAGACGCCAGTGCCGATGATCCAGTCCCAGGGAGCGAAACGCTTGACGTAAGAGATCTTGCGTACCGGCGCATCGACTCCCGGTTTGGGCCAGTAGTAGCCCTGCTCGCCCCCATCGGGATGCTGTTTGACCACATCAGCGAAGGCGACAAACAGCTTGAGTCCCTGCTTGTCCTCCACGGCGGAGAGATCCTTACCATCGAGTTCAGGCTTCATGGGGTGCATCACCATAGTCGGATGACTGTCATTGACCCAGAAGTAGTCGTTGTCACCGTATCGCAGCCCTTTGAGAGCGGCCAGAGCCTGAGCTTTCGCCTGGGCCTCATCGAGCTTGCCGCTGCGCGCCTGCGCCTCGAAGCTCGCCACCAACGAGTAGGCGGTTTCAACCTGATCCCTGGTCTGACGGCTTTTTTCCGCCATCAGACCATCAAAATAGAGATGCAGACTGCTCGCCAGCAACGATGCCAAAATCAGCAGTATGCCCAGGGTCACCAGCAACAGGCGCCGGCCTATAGTCCATCGTCTCAACATTCCGTCATCCTTGCCCACTTCACACATGATGACCAAGGTATGACGGCCCAGTTGGCGCTGTCCATGCATAGGCAGGATGGAGCACCAAAAACATGATCCAGCCCTGATAATGCAAAAAGGCGCCCGCAGGCGCCTAAAGTTTTCAACAGGGCGGGATCAACGCTCCCAGTAAACCTCTTCCAGACTGTCTTCTTTCTCGGGCAAGCCCCGCGACAGACGCGGACTGCTCTGGGCCAGCACCTCGTAACTCACCCGATTGGCGTATTTGCACACCTGGGCCAGGGAGGAATAGGTCAGAAACTCGGCTGCATGCTTGGCGGAATTGGGCACATTCATGCGGTGATAGGAGTTGGCCACCATGTCATGGAGCACGGCAGACAGGGCTCCATCACCGGCGCCATTGGTGTTCTTGATCTTCTCCGGACCGCCCATGTAGGGGGAAATGTGGGAGTAGATCCGCGCCGGGTTGCGGCAACTGAGCCGAGCCATGGGGCGACTGAACTCATACATGTTGAACTCGGGGATCTGGCCCGGCAGCAGAGTATGAGTGGTCTCGCGCTTGCTCTCCTCCTCGGTGTAGCTCGCCATGTACAGGCCGATGGGGCCCGCAGTGCACAGCACCATGTCGGCCCAATCCAGCGCCTTGTCGGCGGCCATCAGCGGATCTGAGAAACCGGTCAGCGCCTCGCCCTCATCTTCGTTCATGGCGAGCACGGTCACGTTTTCGGCAATAAAGTCGCGCCACCACTGGGGGTTTTCATCGATGACGAAGCGGGTGCCCAGGGTCAGTACCACAGGCACCTTGGCCTCGCGGGCATAACGCACAGCAGCCATGGCCGCCTCTTTCATCGGCGTGCCATCTGCGCCACGCACCAGATAAGCGGTGATCACCAGGGCGGAGGCCTCTTTGATCACCGCTTCCGGAATATGGGCCACGTCCAGATGATCCATCTTGCCGGCATTGATGCCAAAGCTGCGCTCGCCACATTCGGTAATGAAAGTGAAGCAGCGCCCGACCGGGCCCTTGACCGGTTGCAGGTAATCGAGATTGACCCGCGACGAGGTGTTGCACAGATAGCGATAGGCATAACTGCCGATGCGGATATCCTGGCTCATGACGCCGAGCAGGATGGAGTGGGAGTCAGCCAGCACGGAATAGTTGTGCATGGTATTGCCTATGGTGCCGCCGGCAAATTCGCTCACCACCATGTTGTTGGCCTTAAGCTCTTCATAGACCCGCTCGGCCACGTCGTCACTGATCACCACAGAGTGACCCTTGCTCAGGCCATAACGGGTCAGGAAGGCCTCGTCAACATGGGCTTCGATGTCCACCAGGGTCTGATCTATCCCCACCACATAAGCCTGACCCAGCTCGGTCATCTGCGGATTCTGGGTGATGAGAGGATCGCGCCTGTCGACCGGAAAATAGTGTTTGGACTTGCGCTGACCTGGAAATTTCATGGCTGTAGCCTTGACTCTGGGATGGACGAGGGGCGGGATTTTAACACAATCCGGGGCGGCGAAAAGACGCACATTTAAAATATGAAGTCAGTATAGACAAGGCCTCCAGGGCGAAAACGTTTGTCTTGCCAGCATAAAAAAACCACCCTGCCATGGGGTGGTCATTAACAATCCGGCGCAGTGGCAAGGGGGCAGGTTGCGGCAAGCATATTGCCCCTGTCGAAAACCAGGACTGAGCGGTTGGCAGGGGGACTAGCTTGCCATGATGCCTGCCTGCAAAGCCAACAGACTCAGCAGCGCCAGCGAGAACCAGAACAGCAGTGTGCCGAAGAGCCGCGCCAGGTTGGGTGCTTTGGGCAGCTGAATGCCGATGGCATGCAATATGCGCCCGAGCAGCAGTGTGCCTCCCCCAAGATGCAGCCAGAGCGGTGCCGTGCCCGCCAACTCGCACAGCGCCAGCAGCACCAGAGTCAAGGGCACATACTCGGCAAAGTTGCCGTGGGCGCGAATGGCCGCCAGCATTTGTGGCGCATCCCCTTCTCCTATCATCACCTTGAACTGGGCACGGCGCTTGACCACCCAGGCAGAGAGCAGCAGAAACAGCAAGCCGAGCAGGCCGGCGTAGGTCAGGGTGATGGGTAGCAACATAAGGATGTCCTGCTGGCAGATTGGGTATCAGGATGGAAAAACTCGCCGGAAGCGGCCCTTGAGAGCCAGGGGCCGCTCCCGCTCATTTAGGCCAGCTCGCGACAGATAAGCGACACCATCATGCGAATGTGGGCCTGATCGCTGTTGAGTGCAGGAATGTAGTGGAACTGCTCTCCCCCCGCCTCGGTGAAGACGGCACGATTCTCGACCTGGATCTCTTCCAGGGTCTCGAGGCAATCGGCCGAGAACGCCGGGCAGATGACATCGAGTCGCTTGATCCCCTGTTCGGCAAGCTGGGCAATGGTGACGTCGGTGTAAGGCTTGAGCCACTCCTGCTTGCCAAAGCGGGACTGGAAGCTCGCGCTCCACTGCTCAGGGGCCAGTTCGAGGGCCTCCGCCAGCAGGACAGCGGTACGGCGGCACTGGTGACCATAGGGGTCGCCCTCATCTTCACAGCGCTGGGGAATGCCATGGAAGGACATCAACAGGTGCTCACCCTGGCCCTGCTGCTCCCATTGGCGGCGCACGCTCATGGCCAGTGCCTGAATGTATTCGGGGTGATTATGATAATCACGGATGAGGCGCATCACCGGCAGGTGACGTTCACCACGCATCACATCGGCCCAGCCGTCAAACACGGCCGCCGTGGTGCTGGCGCTATATTGGGGATAGAGCGGCAGCAATATCACCCGGTTGACTCCTTGCGCCTTGAGCGCCTGCCAGCCGTCGCTCAGGGAGGGTTTGCCATAGGTCATGGCGAGTACCACTGGGACATCGACGCCCTCCCGTTTGAGCTCTTGCTCAAGGGCTGCACGTTGGCGCTGACTGATGGCCATCAGCGGTGAGCCTTGCTCGGTCCAGATCTGCTGGTAGAGCTTGGCCACCCTGGGGGCTCGCAGGGGTAAAATGGCGAGATTGAGCAGTGGCACCCACAGCAGGCGCGGCAGTTCTACCACGCGAGGGTCTTGTAAAAATTGGCGGAGAAAGGCCCTGACACCGGCGGGGGTCGGAGCGGCTGGGGTGCCCAGATTGACAAGCAGGATCCCGGTTTTGGTGGTCACGTTTGCTTCCTGTCACATGCAAAGAGGGCCCAGTATGGGCCCTATTCATATGGCAATGATCCCGATGACGGGATCAGGCCAGAATGGTGGCCAGCTGCTGGCTCACCTGATCAACGGGCTGAGTGCCATCGATCTTGACGTAACGGGTGTTGCCGGCTTCGGCCTCTTTACCGTAGAAACCGATCAGCGGTGCAGTCTGCTCATGGTAAACATCCAGACGCTTGCGCACTGTGGTCTCTTCGTCATCGGCACGGATCACCAGATCCTCACCGGTCACGTCATCCTTGCCTTCCACTTTTGGTGGGTTGAACACCACGTGGTAGGTACGGCCCGAGCCGGAGTGAACGCGACGACCGCTCATGCGCTTGACGATCTCTTCGTCCGGCACGGCGAATTCGAGCACGAAATCAACAACCACACCGGCATCCTTCATGGCTTGCGCCTGGGGAATGGTGCGAGGGAAGCCGTCCAGCAGGAAACCGTTGGCGCAATCAGCCTGAGCAATACGCTCCTTGACCAGACCGATGATGATGTCGTCGGAGACGAGCTGACCTGCGTCCATCACGGCCTTGGCCTTGAGGCCCAACTCGGTGCCCGCCTTGATCGCGGCACGCAGCATGTCGCCGGTGGAGATCTGGGGAATACCGTGTTTTTCCATGATGAACTGAGCCTGGGTGCCTTTACCGGCGCCCGGAGCCCCCAACAGAACAATGCGCATACACGCTCCTATTGATTGGTTATTCAAATCTTGAGAAGGCAAAAAACTACACGGTTTCCCGCTTTTTAACAAGCAAACCGCGAGCGAGTGCCGATTTTACCACCAGTATCCCCACAGTCCCCTTGGCGCAAGGAGAGGCAGTCGGAGACCTGAAATGAGTGAAAATGCAGCAGATGCCGTGCCTGTCTGGCACGACACCTGTCAAGGTATCGGTAAAAAAGAGGCCCACTCGCAGGAGTGGGCCAAGGTCATCAGGACTGGAGTAACAATCGGTTGATACGGGAGACGAAGCTCGCCGGATCATTGAGACCGCCCTGTTCTGCCAGCTGGGCCTGTTCGTGCAGCAGGGTGGCCCACTCGCCAAACAGCGCCTCGTCTTCGATGGCACCCAACTTCTTCACCAAGGCATGGTCGGGGTTGAGTTCCAGTATGTACTTCTGCTCAGGTACCGGCTGACCGGCAGCGCGCATCAGCTTGATCATCTGGGTGCTCATACCGCTGTCATCGGTGACGATGCAAGAGGGTGAATCGGTCAGACGATGGGTGACTCGCACCTCTTTCACGGCATCAGCCAGGCTCTGCTTGACCCGCTCCACCAGACCGGCGTTGGCTTTTTCAGCCTCCTCCTGGGCCTGCTTGGATGCCTCGTCTTCCAGATCCCCCAAGTCCAGCTCGCCACGGGTGACGGAGACCAGCTGCTTGCCATCGAACTCGTCGAGGTGGCTCATCAACCACTCATCGACCCGCTCCCACATCAGCAGCACTTCGACACCCTTCTTGCGGAAGATCTCGAGGTGCGGGCTGTTCTTGGCAGCCGCGAAGCTGTCGGCAGTGATGTAGTAAATCTTCTGCTGACCTTCCTTCATGCGGCCAACATATTCTTCCAGGGAGACGGTCTGGGCTTCGCCCTCGCCCGCGGTGCTGGCAAAGCGCAGCAGCTTGGCGATCTCTTCGCGGTTGGCGTAGTCCTCGGCCGGACCCTCTTTGAGCACATTGCCGAACTCGCTCCAGAACTTGGCGTACTTCTCGCTGTCGTCCT
>NZ_AQGQ01000210.1 GCF_000388115.1 Aeromonas molluscorum 848 | reverse complement strand
TGGAAAATGATGGTGGGCCGTGCTGGATTCGAACCAGCGACCAATTGATTAAAAGTCAACTGCTCTACCGACTGAGCTAACGACCCATACCACCATCGCACCTGGCTCATGACTGAACCAACGCTGACGGCGGCCTATAATACGGATTTAAATTTCCGGTGCAACAGAAAATTCTTAATTTAAATCCGTTTGCTCACTGCGCGTACAAACCGCCGTCACATTTACAAGAGTGTTACGAAAACAACTACCTAGCGCAATGTTACAGCTTGTCGAGGCTCTGCTTGGCGAGCTGTGCTGGCGAGGTATTGGGATAGCCCTTGATCACCTGCTCGTAGTAACTTTTTGCCTGAGCCTTGTTGCCATCCAGCTGAGCTATCATGCCCAGCTTGACCAGCGCATCGGCACGCTTGGGCGATTTGCCGTACTTGTCAGCCAAGGTCTTGAACTGGGCCGTAGCACCGGGTCTGTCGCCCTTGTTGAACAGCAACTGACCTAGCCAGTAGTGGGCATTGGGCACATAGCTCGAATCCGGGAACTGCTTGATGAATCCCTGAAATGCCGGGATCGCCTTGTCGTAGTTTTTATCCTTGAGCACCAGATTGACGGCCGAATCATAGGCCTGATTCTCATCCTGGTTACTGGAATAGGTCGCAGCACTCGCGGCGGTGGCTGTTGCCGCCGTGGCTGCTGCCGCTGCGGCCGGAGCAGCCTGCTGGCTACTGACTTTGTCGAGTTCCTGATAGAGCTGGCGCTGGCGTTCCTGGGACTGCTCCATCTTGTAGGTCTGCTGCTCCAGCTGACCACGCAGATCGGCCACCTCCCCTTGCAGGGAGTCGACTTGCTGCTGCAAGTCGGCCTGTAGACGCAGACGAGCATTGAGGGTTCGCTCCAGCAGCGCAACCCTGTCCTCCAGGCTGCCTGAGGGTACGATGGCACCCGCATTGCTGCCGAAGGCGGCGGTGACCGCACTGTCGCCACCGGAGAGATCGGACACAGGCGCCGCGGCGTGGGCCCCCATGCTAAATAGAAGTGCGGCCATCGAAATGGCCGCATTTTTATACACAAGATTCATCCGAATGAAACCTTAGTAGACCAGAACCGCACGACGGTTCTTGGCAAAGGCATCCTCGGTGTGAGACAAGTCCAGCGGCTTCTCTTCGCCATAGCTGACGATAGACAGTTGCTCAGCCTGCACACCCAGGGTTTGCAGATATTTGGCTACGGCCTTGGCACGACGTTCGCCTAGGGCGATGTTGTACTCTGGGGTACCGCGCTCATCGGCGTGACCTTCGATCAGTACTTTGACGGACGGGCGCTCACGCAGATAGCTGGCGTGGGCATCCAGCAGGTCAGCGTATTGACCCTGGATATCGTAACCGTCGTACGGGAAGAAGATGACGTTGTCGCGCTGCAGCGCTTCAAACTTCTGACGCATCTGCTCTTCCGGTGACAACAGACCATTGGCGGAGCCAGTCTGTACACCACCCATGCCGTCGGTCATACCCGCTTCGGCGCCAGAGGCATCGGAGTCGGAAGAAGAACTACAGGCAGCCAGGGCGAACAGAGGCAGTGCGATGGCCAGACCCTTGAGCAGTTTATTGAGTTGCATGCTATTTCCTTAAACCTTTATAACAAAACAAAAAACAATTGAATTTATTATCAATTCAGAAAGGGCGACCAAGCTGGCGCACGTATTTCCCCGCTGCTTGTCGGCAATACTGCCTTGAAGCGACCATCCGTCGAGACCAGAGCCAGGCTCTTGCGCCCCTGATAGATGGTAGAGTAGATGATCATGCTGCCATTAGGAGCCACACTTGGCGACTCATCCAATGCACTCTGGGTCAATACCAACATGGCTCCACTTTCCATATCTTGCCGAGCGATGCGATATTGTCCCTGTTCCCGGGTGACCACTACCATGGACTTTCCGTCCGCTGTCATGGACGCACCCTGGTTAGAATCCCCTTCCCAGGTGATGCGACGAGTGGCGCCAGTCGCCAAATTTACGCTATAAATCTGGGGTTTGCCACCACGTTCAGAGGTGAATATCAAACTTTGTCCATCCGCTGCCCAAGAGGGTTCGGTGTCTATGGTGCGGCTATTGGTCACCCGGGTCAGCTGCTTGCTCGCAACATCGATGATGTAGATATCAGGCTGACCATCTTTGGAGAGAACGATAGCCAATCGGCGACCATCTGGTGACCACTCCGGCGCCCCGTTAATGCCACGGAAACTGGAGACCAGACTGCGTTGCTGGTTGTAAATATCCTGCACATAGATCTCGGATTTCTGGTTCTCGAAGCTGACATAAGCCAACTTGCTGCCATCCGGTGACCAGGAGGGTGACATCAACGGCTCACGGGAACGCAGCAATACCTTCTCGTTGTAACCGTCATAGTCTGAGATGCGCAGCTGATAGGGGAACTGTGCCCCCTGATCGACAGCCACATAAGCCAGACGAGTCAGGAAGGCGCCACGTTCACCAGTCAGGCGCTCATAGACGATGTCGGAGATACGGTGGGCGAACTGACGCATCTGGGCACCGGGTATGGTGGCCATGCGGCTGTCGAGTACGTAGCCATTGGCTTCTCCGCCTTGGGTCTTGGCCAGTTGGCCCTTGAGCACATCGACCAGCTCGAAGTTGATTTTGTAGGAACCGTTGCCGGCAGGGGCTATGGTGCCCACCACCACGGCCTCGACCCCTTGGGAGGCCCAGGGCGCGAAGTCAATCTCGCCACTGCTACTCGGGGTTTGCGGCATCTGGCCACGGGCCAGCGGCTTGAATTTGCCGCTGCGCATCAGGTCATTGGAGACCACCTCGGCAATATCCTGAGGCAGCTGTCCCTCACCACTCCATTTGAAAGGAGCGACGGCGATGGGACGGGCGCTGTCGATACCACCTGTGATGACGATGTCCAGAGCCGCCTGGGCACTCTGGCCCATCAGCAAGCAGCCAACCAAAGCAAAAAATACTTTTCTTATCATGGCTTAAATACTCGGTTCCAATTTGAGATTGAATTCTTTCAGCTGCTCGAATGCCGCAGGATCCTTGGGCACGGGCAACTGGTTCGCCTTCAGTACGGCGGCTCGACCCGAACGGCAAACGGCGGGATCACCCTGACCATTGTCGACCGAAATGACGAAGCCACTGCTGGCAAGCTTCACACCGATAGTACATGTTTTGCCCCGCATGGTGGGATCCAAAATCATATAGCGCTCGACTGTCGCCTTGATGAGGGCGGCATATTTGTCGACCTCACCCTGAGCCGCAGCCGCGGCCGCCTGACTTCTAGAGCTAGCCTCAGCCGCCATCTGCGCCTGCATTTGAGCCTCTAGCTGTGCCTGTAGCTTGGCCTCTTCGGCCGCCTTGCGCTTACGTTCTGCATCGGCTTTGGCTTTCTTGTCCGCCGCTTCCTTCGCTTTCTTGTCTGCGTCAGCTTTTGCCTTCTTGGCCGCCTCGTCCTTGGCCTTCTGGTCGGCCTCGGCTTTGGCTTTCTTCTCGGCATCCGCCTTGGCTTTCTTGTCCGCTTCGGCCTTGGCCTTCTTCTCGGCTTCGGCTTTCGCCTTCTTGTCCGCTTCGGCTTTGGCTTGCTTCTCCGCCTCGACTTTCTTGGCGGCTTTGGCCTTCTCCTCAGCCTGCTTCTGTTCTTGCTCTTGTTTCTTCTTCAGGGCCAGGGCCTTGCTGGTCGCCTCTTCGGCCGCCTTGCGTTCTGCCTCAGCCTTCTTGGTTTTCAGCTCTTCCTGTTTGCGAGCCTGTTCGGCTTTCTGGGTTTGCTCCTCGGCCTGTTTCTGTTCAGCCTGCTTCTTCTGTTTCTCAGCCTCTGCCTTGCGAGTCGCCTCTTCGGCCGCCTTACGCTTGGTCTCGATGGTCCGCAGCCGCTCCTGCTCCAGCTCACGGGCCTGTTTGGCTTGATCGATCTCGGCCTTCACGGCCGGCTTGTTTTGCTGTTGTGCTTGCTGTTGCTGGATCTTCGCGGCTTGCTCGGCGAGGAATTCGTCATCGAGCATCACAGCGTTGACTATCTGGGCCGAGGAGGCAGGCCGCTTCGGCTTGCTGAAGTCGACGCCGACCAGCAAGATGATGCCGATGATCAGGTGCAGCAGCAGCGAGACGATGAGATAACCGGAAATACCACGCTTCACATCCATCTCCGTCAGTTCACCGGATCCGTCATCAGACCGACCTGAGGCACCCCGGCTTTCTTCAGGGCCACCATCAGCAGTATCACCTCTTCGTAGCGCACGGCCTTGTCGCCGGCAACCACCACGGGCGCGCCCTGGTTGACCGCGAGATACCCCATGGCCTTCTCGGTGATAAATTGCTGGATAGCCTCGGGGGACCCTGCAGGCACTGGCTCGTCATCCGCCTCACCCGCCTTGACCACGTACTCGCCGTCGACGTTGACGCTGACGATGAAGGGGGACTTGGCATCTTCCGGCAGTTGCTCGGATTCAGCCTGGGGCAAATCCACTTTCACCCCTTGCGTGATCACCGGCGTCACCGCCATGAAGATGATAAGCAGCACCAGCATGACGTCGATGTAAGGCACCACGTTGATCTCGGCCACCTTCTTGCGCCGGATCCGCTGATAAGTTTGCATTTACTTCTCACCCTGCTGCTGTGCTATCTGGCGGTTCAGAATGGTGGTGAACTCATCCATGAAGTTGACGTAAGCATTCTCCAGCCGTTCTACCTTGTGGGAGAAACGGTTGTAGAAGATAACCGCGGGTATGGCGGCAAACAGACCCATGGCAGTGGCGATAAGCGCCTCGGCGATGCCGGGTGCCACCATCTGCAGGGTCGCCTGTTGTACCTGACCCAGGGCGATAAAGGCATTCATGATGCCCCAAACGGTACCAAACAACCCGATATAGGGGCTGATGGAGCCGACGGTGGCCAGCACCGGCAAGTTGGACTCCAGCTCGTCCACGGCGCGAGACAGCGAGACACGCATGGCGCGGTAAGTACCGTCCATCACCGCATCCTGACCACGGGCACCGGCTTTGAGCAGACGGGCATACTCCTTGAAGCCGGAGTAGAAGATGTCTTCCATGCCTTCGATATCATCGCGGCGGGCGGAGGACTCCTGATAGAGGCGATTGAGATCCACCCCGGACCAGAATCTGTCCTCGAATTGCTCGGATGCCAGGTTGGCGGCCTTGATGACCTTGGCGCGCTGGATGATCAGCGCCCAAGAGACGACAGACATGCCCATCAGGGTCAACATCACCAGCTTGACCAACAGGCTGGCTTGCCAGAACAGACCAATAAACGAAATTTCAGCGTGCACTTAACAGCACTCCCTTCACATTTTCAGGTATTGCAACAGGTTTCATAAGCGGGTGACTGACACAGGCTATCTGTACCATGGCCTGGGTGATCAGTCGCCCATCAGCCGCCAGTATCTGCTGCGAGAGGCGCATCGAGGCACGTCTCACTTCAGTCACTTGCGTTATTACGGTCAGTAATTCGTTGAAGCGGGCTGCGGCGCGAAAATCGATCTCGGTCCGGCTTACCACGAAGGCGATCCCCAGTCCGAGCAGGACGTCCTGCTCTATGCCGCCGGCACGCAGCAACTCGGTGCGGGCCCGCTCCATAAATTTGAGATAATTGGCGTTGTAGACGATGCCCCCGGCATCGGTGTCTTCGTAGTAGACCCGTACCGGAAACTCAGAGACTTCACCCATAACGATCTGTGATCCATTCGACAATCTGATGGGGGGCTATCATAGCGCAGGGGTGAATAGGAAAGAAGCAGGGGGAGACAGGGAAATCCTGTCTCCCCCTGTTTTTATGGCAGGAAGTAACTGTGTGTCAGCCAGAGCCCATAAAGCAGGCTTGGCCAGGCGAGCCAGGGACAGAACAACAGCCTGCCCGGCAGGCTGCGGGGATGAAACCCCAGCCCATGCATGACGCCACAACTGACTGCCCACATCAACCAGGGCGCAACCCAGTGGCCATGGGCACTGGTGTTGGCCGCAATCAGATTGGGGGCCTGTAGAATGGCGGCGGCCAACAGGGCCGCCGCAAGTAACATCAGACCCTGCCATGGCTGGCGCTCAAGGGGAGCGGCCAGCCGGGCCAGTCTGTCACTTATCTTCATCGATCGTGCGATCCAGGTTCTCGGTGTGCTCAAGCCAGAGCGCATTGATGATCCCAAACGCACAAGCCAGCAGCAGACCCAGGATCAGGTCAAATACCACATATCAGGGCACCTTTTTAGAGAGCGATTGTTGGTTGTCTTCGATGTGC
>NZ_AQGQ01000209.1 GCF_000388115.1 Aeromonas molluscorum 848 | reverse complement strand
GGCACTGTTCGCCCGTATCGAACCCGCTAAAATTGAGGCCATGATTGAGGCCTCCAAGGAAGATCTCGCCAAAGAGCAGGCCCCCAAGCTGACCGGCCCGCTGGCAGATGACCCCATAAGCCAAACCATCTCCTATGAGGATTTCGCCAAGATCGATCTGCGCGTGGCACTGATCAAGAAGGCCGAGGCCGTACCTGAAGCCGACAAACTGCTCAAGTTGCAGCTGGATCTCGGCGGCGAGACCCGCCAGGTGTTCGCCGGCATCAAGTCCGCCTACAACCCGGAAGATCTGGAAGGCAAGCTGACGGTGATGGTGGCCAACTTGGCGCCGCGCAAGATGCGCTTTGGCATGTCCGAAGGCATGGTGCTGGCCGCGGGCCCGGGTGGCAAAGATCTCTGGATCCTGGAGCCGCAGGAAGGGGCCCAGCCTGGCATGCGGGTCAAGTAAACCGCAGCACATGACACAGAAAAGATGAGGGGCCCAATGGGCCCCTCATCTTTTCTGTGTCGCTCTCACCAGGGAGGACATCAAAGTGCTAGCGACAGATCCATCTGATTGGCAACGGCGCCTCAATCGACCTTAAGCATCAGGAGACTCAGCCCCACCAGCTCACCACGCTGACAGGAGAGCCGTCGCAGCTGCCATCCCCCTTTCTTGCGCAGGGCCCGCAGCAGCCGTTGCTGCTTGGCGGTATTTTTTTCCCGGCGCAGCCGCTTGTACCACTGCCGGCCATCTTGCAACTGCCCCAGCTGCTCCTGCCAACGACCCAGCAGCGTCAGCCAGTCCGGATCCCCCGCCCCCATGGCCACCAAGAGCTCGCAGCCATAACGTATCTGCTTGATCTCGGCCCGGGCCTTGTGCCATTGGCGCAGCAACTTGTCATTCTTGAGCTTCTTGGACTTGGCGCTCTGCTCGTCATCACTCTGGTTGAGCAACAGGCTCAGCCGCAGACCAAGTTGCAATCGATACCAGGCGAGTGGATCAAATCCCGCTGGTACCTGCGCCACCGCATCGAGCCACTCATCGAGGGCCACCGCCAGCATGGGCACCTTGACCGAGTCGGCTGGCGAGGCGCACCCTTTGCCCTCTTTCTCCTCACCCTTGCCTTTTCCCGCCGGCTTGTGATGCACAAAATGGCTGGCATAGACCTGATCATCGCGCAGCGGCGAGAGACGACGCACCGCATTCAGCAGCCGCCGCTCCAGCCTGGGGTGGTAGATAAGCGGGCGCCATAGCGCCAGCAGGGCATGGAGCCTGCGCGCCGCGATACGGTAGCCGTGGACTTGCTCCAAGCCCGCCTGTTGGCGCAGGGCCAGGGTCGCCGCCCAGTAGTGGTTGATGAGGGCCCGCGCCTGGCCAAGCAAGCGTTCGCGCAAGGGATCGTCCATGAAGTCACTCCTGTTTATTGCAATGCCAATAATGACAATGGTGACGCACCGGCACTACCAAGCACTGATGAGGCGAGGGCCTGGATCCTGGCGCTAGCCAATTGCCTGCTCGCAGGCTGGAACAAGCAAGCCACTCGGGTATGGCTGGCATGATCGCCGCTAATTGATGTGAAAGCCCGCCCTGACCTCTCCCTCATGAGCCACATACTCGATATGGGTCACGGCGGCGGTGCGGGGACCATGTTCAAGCCAACCCAGCATCATCTGCACCTGCTCCTTGGGGCCGCAGATCAGGACCTCGACCGACCCATCATCCAGGTTATAAGCATGCCCCCTCAGACCCAGTTGCACCGCCAGCTCCTGAGTGAAGTAGCGAAACCCGACCCCTTGCACTCGCCCAAAAACCTTGACCGAAAACGCTTGCTCTCCCATTTTTCACACCTTTTCCTTAAGCAATGAGAGGGCAAGCCGATAATCAAGCCGACTCTCTCTGTTGTGCAGGATGCAAATACCATTATGAAAGAAGTAAAGTTTCGTTGGGTTGACCGCTATCTCATTCATCTCACCATCAGTGAAAAATTCCTCATTACCTTCTGGTGCCCACTGATTTTCATCGCCGTACTCTCCTGGTATCTGTTATCGAGCAGCCACACCCAGCAGATGCAACTGCGCCTCGACGCCTTGCAAAGCAAGGTTGAGACCACGGCCCAGCTAGTCAGCCAGCAACCAACCCTGACTCTGCCTGCGGGCTTGAGCCTAAGTTCAAACGGCACGCCTGGCATAAGCAAGCAGGGCGAGCGGCACAGCGTCACCGCCAGTGCCGGCCAGGCGGGGTACCTCACTGGCACCCTGGACGCCAGCCAGTTCTCCCCCTGGGATCACCAGAGTACCACGCTCACCATCATCACGTTGGTGGCCGCCCTGATGGCGCTGGTTACCCATTATCTGATGACCTTCGTATCCGGCGCCCTCTATTCCACCAACAAGGCCCTGCAAACCGTGGCCGATGGCGACCTCACCCATCGCCTCAACTTCTTCCCGGTGCGGGACGAGTTTTCCGTGCTGGCGGGCAGCATCGACCGATTTACCGACCGTCAGCATAAGATAGTGCAATTGGTGGAAGAGTCTGCCGAAGCCCTGGCGATGGCCGCCGACGAGTTTCGCGACCACGCCAGTAACGGGGAATCCCTGGCCATGGATCAACGTCAGCACATGGACTCCCTCGCCGCCGCCATGGAGCAGATGTCCGCCGCCATTCGCGAGGTCGCTCGCAATGCCAACGACTCGCTGGCCCAGACCCGCCAATCGAGCGACGAGGCGAACCAGGGGGCCAACCGGGTAACGCGCACCATAGAGGCCATCGGCACCCTGGCGAGTGAGATAGGCAATGCCTCTGGCGCGGTGGAGCGGCTTAACCACAACGCCAATCGCATCAACGAGGTGATCGCCGTCATCAACGCCATCTCCCAGCAGACCAACCTGCTGGCCCTCAATGCCGCCATCGAGGCGGCCAGAGCCGGTGAACAGGGCCGCGGCTTCGCGGTGGTCGCAGACGAAGTGCGCACCCTCGCCAGCCGCACTCAGCAGGCCACTGTCGAAATCCAGAAGATGATCGAAGAGCTGCAAGGGGGCACAGGTGCACTGAACGACATCATGGAAAAAACGGTCGAGCGGGCAGAGCAGAGCCAGCGTCTGATCGCCGAAGTGGGTCTGGATATAGAGAAACTCAGCCATCACAGCGATGCCGTGCTGGAGATGAGCACCCAGATAGCCACCGCTTCCGAGCAGCAAAGTTCGGTGGCCGAGGAGATCAGCCGCAATCTGGACAGGATCCGTCACGAGGCAAGCCAGGTGGAAGAGTCCGCCAGCGCCTCCGTGGCAGGCACTGCCGGGATCAAGATGACGGCAACCGAGCTGACTCAGGCGCTGCGTGGTCTCAAGATCTGACTCAAGTCATCACCATTGCGTTTTGCCTTTGAGTTTTTGGGAGGGGCCACATAGAATGTGGCCCCTTTTCTTTTGACCATCTGGCAACTCTCATGAGCGCTTCCATCTATCTCGTCAAAGGCCGCGAAAAATCCCTGCTGCGCCGTCACCCCTGGATCTTCTCCAAGGGGATCGACAAAGTGCAAGGCAACCCCATCGATGGCGATACCGTCGAGATCTACTCCAACGATGGCAAGTGGCTCGCCCGCGGCGCCTGGTCCGGCAGCTCCCAGATCCGCGCCAGGGTCTGGACTTTCGATAAAGACGAGGCCGTCGACCTCGACTTCTTCATCCGTCGCCTCTCTTATGCCCAGGAGTCCCGGGATCCGCTGATCAAGCGTCAAGGCCTCACCGGCTATCGCCTGTGCGCCGCCGAATCCGATGGCCTGCCTGGGTTGACTATCGATCGCTACGCCAACTTCCTGGTATGCCAGATCCTCTCCGCCGGCGCCGAGTTCCAACGTGAGCTGATAACGCAAGCCCTGCGCACCCTCTACCCGGAGTGCAGCATCTATGAACGCTCCGACGTGGCGGTACGCAAGAAAGAGGGGCTCAAAGAGCGCACTGGCGTCATCTATGGCGAGACGCCGAACGAACCGGTCGTGATCGAAGAGAACGGCGGCGTCAAGATCCTGGTGGACATCCGCAACGGCCACAAGACTGGCTTCTATCTGGATCAGCGCGACAACCGCCAGACCGCGGCCAAGTACGCAGAAGGCAAGCGAGTGCTCAACTGCTTCTGCTACACCGGCGGCTTCGGTATCTATGCCCTCAAGGGCGGCGCCCGGGAAGTGGTCAACGTGGATCTCTCTCAGAATGCGCTGGATGTTGCCCGTCAAAACGCCGAGCTGAACGGGCTGGATGTCTCCAACACCCAGTTCGTGCGCCATGACGTCTTCAAGCTGCTGCGTGAATACCGCGAGAAGGGTGAGAAGTTCGATGTCATCGTGCTGGATCCGCCCAAGTTTGCCGATAGCAAGGCCCAGTTGCTGGGTGCATGCCGCGGTTACAAGGACATCAACATGCTGGCATTCCAGCTGCTCGCACCAGGTGGCGTGCTGCTGACTTACTCCTGCACCGGGTTGATGGAGCAGAGCCTGTTCCAGAAGATAGTGGCCGATGCGGCGCTGGACGCCGGTCGTGATGCCCAGATCCTGGAGCTGCTCACCCAAGCCTCTGATCACCCCATCGGCACCGCCTATCCGGAAGGTTTCTACCTCAAGGGCATGGTAGTGCGCGCCCGCTAAGGGGCGCCGACCAAGGCTGACCACCCCTTATCCTTTACCAGAACAGGGCCGGGGTCATCTCCGCCGCCATACCATCAAAAGGCCCGCTATCCCTGGCGGGCCTTTTGATAGGCGCAAAAAGAGAACCAAGGTCACGCATCCAGCCCCCCTCATCAGCATCGCCCGCAGCCATCGCACTCTTGCAGCAACCTTGCCTTTAAGCTGGCTCCAGCTCATGGCCATTCGCCCAGGTCCTATGACACTCAACCCACCCGCGGGGAGACATCGGTAGAAACGCATCGAAAATCTCTCGCTGCCAGCTCTTTCCCCCTTATCCTGAACCCGGTCATTCCTCCCATTCCTGCTTGCGATACAACATCCTGGATTGGCAGCCTGTCGTGATCAAGCCGCCAGCAGCCCGGCTCAGTCACGCGCCGGTGCTCCCTGCGGGAAGTAGTGCCGAAATGGCCTGGCCTCATTCACAACACGCACCACCGAAGGCTGACTCAGCAAACGGGCACGGTAGGCCCGCAACCTGGCGTGGGTGCTTGGTATCTCATGGGCCCAGTCGGCATAGAAGAGCGAGGGGGCGGCGGCGCAATCGGCCAAAGTGAAGCCAGCGCCGGCCATCCAGTGGCGCCCTTCCAGCCGCTGATCGAGCCAGAGGTAGATCTGGTCGAGCAGCTCGCGGGCCTGCATCACGCCATAGCGGTCGCGATCATCGACCGGGCGCAGCGCATCCAGCACCACTTTTTGCATCAGCGTCATCACATAGTTGTCGAAGACGCGATCCAGCATCTGCACCTCCAGGCCCGCATCACCAGCCGGGATCAGGCTGACGGGACCTGGGTGATGTGCCTGCAGGTGGGCGATTATGGTGCTGCTCTCGAGGATGCAGCGACCCTCATCGAGCAGCACCGGGAAGCGCTTGAGCGGCCAGAGGGCGGCAAGTTCGGCGTTGGCCGCCGGCTCTTCGAGATTCTGGTAGTCAAACGGGGTGGCATTCTCGTAGAGGGCGATCAGCACCTTCTGGCTGTAGGATGAGAAAGGATGGGCATAGAGTTTCATCGGGACGCTCCTCGCACTCGGATGGATGACTTCCCTAGTCTAGATCCCCTCTTCACCTTCGATACAGCGCTTATTCCGTGCTGGTTTTTGGATGATAAATGCACATTCATGATGAGAATAACACCCATATGGCTCTCATTTAGGTAGAGTGATCCCGCCTGTGGCCGCCAAGCCGGGGCAGCCGACTCATCAGGGTTGATGAGCGGCACCACAACAAAAATCGATGTCAGGCCAAGCTGAACATCATCAAGGATCCCGTCATGAATTAATCATTGCCGCTGTTGACGCCGCTGCGGGGCATCGCTGCCCTGATGGTGGTGCTGTTCCACGCCCGCTTGCTGCTCTTTCCCCAGTGGATGGAGCCTATCGCAGCCCACACCCAACTCATCGAGAACGGCTACCTCTGGGTCGATCTCTTCTTTATTTTGAGCGGGCTGGTGCTGGCCCACGTCTACGGGGAGGCCTTTGCCCGCTCGCCCCGCACCATAGGTTATGGCCGCTTCCTCTGGCTGCGGCTGACCCGGGTTTATCCCCTCTACCTGGTGACCCTGCTGCTGCTGGTGGGCTGGGAGCTGTACAAGGCCCGCCATGGGATTGGCTTC
>NZ_AQGQ01000208.1 GCF_000388115.1 Aeromonas molluscorum 848 | reverse complement strand
GCTGTGCCCGCGCAGTGTGATGGAGGAGGCGAGCCTGGGATCGTAGAAACGGCACCCCCCCGAGCCCAGCACCCCATAAAAGGAGTTCATGATGATCTTGATGGCCTGGGAGAGCGCCTTGTTATTAGCCGCCTTGGCCCTGTCCCGTGCCGCCCACAGGGTGGCGATAAGATCTGGCAGGAAGTGCTTGTCCCGGGAGAAGAAGGCGCCACGAAAACCGGGAATGGCGTCATCGGGGGCCTTGAGCCCTTCGATCAGCCCCATGGGATCGATGCAGAAGGTGCGGATGATACTGGGATAAAGGCTCTTGAAATCCAGCACCAGCACTTGGCGATAGAGGCCGGGTTTGGAGTCCATCACATAGCCGCCGGGGCTCGCCAGCCCCCCATCGGCGGGCAGATTGGGGGCCACATAACCGCCGCGATGCAGCCGTGGCAGATAGAGATTGGTAAAGGCCGCCACCGAGCCGCCGACGCGGTCCAGCTCCAGTCCGGTGAGATTGGCCCGCTCGATGGCAAAGGGGATCAGGTCGCAGTGCTCGACTATCTCCCACACCAGCTTGCAATCTTCCAGGTTGTAGCGGGCCAGCGCCTCTTTGTCGGAGTGAAACAGCTCGGTGATCTTCTCACCCCGGTTCGCCACATCATCGATATCCTTGCCACGGCCAAGCAGCTCGCTCGCCACCGCATCCAGGCTGTAACTGGCGAACTGCCAGGTCGCGCTCTTGAGGGTGTCGATGCCATCGAGCACCATGCGCCCCGGCAAGATGACGCTGCCGGTCTGGGGATCGCCGCGCGAGGCGCGCCAAAATGCCAGCTCCCGCCCACGGCCGAGGCGCAGCCGGCGCTTGTGAAGCTCGGCCCGGCGCAGCAGCAGGCGAAAATCAAAATTCACTACGTTCCAGCCGAGCACCAGATCAGGATCATGGCGCAGGAACCAGGTTTCGAGGGCCGCAAGCAACGCGGGCTCATCCGCCACCCACTGTACCTGGGTATCCCAGGACGCGGCGTCATCGGGGGCCTCGCCTATCATGATCACCCGGGCATCTTGCTCGCTATACAGTCCGATGGAGAAGAGGGCGCCATCCATGGCGCATTCCACATCCAGGGAGACCCAGGAGAGAGTCGGAGTCACGGCCTGGGGGGCGCAGCGCGCCTCGTTGACTAACCAGTGATCGCCGCGTTTGACCGTCTTGCCATCAAAGCGCATGCCCGCGGTAATGAAGCGCTCCATCAAGAAACGTTCGGGCAGGCGAATATCCGATTCGAAATGCTCCAGGCCACGAATGAGCAGCAGCTCTATGGCCCTGTGATAGCTGCTCAGGGTGGAGAAATAACAGCCCACCACCGCACGGCCATCGAAGGTATGCATGGGCAGACGACGAAAGCGGCCACGTACCCCGGCCCCCTGGAACAGGGCAACGGCCTCCTCCATGTGGGACTGGGGCAGGAAGAAGAGCGGCTGCTGACCGGCGACCACCAGACGCACCGGTCCTTGCTCACTCCATAGCCAGAACACGATTTCGGTACCATCGCGTCCGTCACCGCGCCCGCGCACGTCCCGGCTGTGGCGAGTCAGGATAAAACCGTCGGTGGGAGCGAGACTAGGGGTCATGGTGAAAGCAGGGAACAAAGGGAAGATAAGCTATTGTACGTTCATACAGTAGTAGCTCGCAATGCTGGCGCGAGTGAGGCCCGCAAGGGCTGCCACCCGCGCTGGATTTGGCTTATAGTGGGCACATTGAGTGGGCCGCGGCACATTGCATCAATGCCCCATCCCACTGTGCACCCGGATCTGTGCCCGGCTGGCGAGCCACCCTCGCCGGCTCATGACAAGGAGCTTTCATGCGTGTTTTCCCTTCCCTTATGCTCACCCTGACAGCGCTTGGCCTGGGTGGCTGCAGCAACACCAGTCCCACCGTCGGCGCCAGTGTCGGCATGGGTTATGGCAGCGATTATGGCGCAGCTCCCTACCCCTGGTGGTATGACGACTACTTCTACTATTGGGACCGCTACTACCCTTGGTGTTGCAATAATGATGGCGAGTTCGACGATCTGATCCAGCACTGGTGGCAGGATCTTGATGAAGGCAAGCGTGACGACATCAAGAACAAGTTCAAGGATTGGCACTCCGAGCTTGGCAAGCCGGATATAGAGACGCTGCGCACCGATTTTTCCGATCGCTGGAATGCCCTGAGCCCGGAGCAAAAGAGCATCCTGCGCGATCGCCAGCAGGTATTGCGCAAGATAAATCCGACCGGCACAGATCGCCTCTCGCTGCCAGAGGCCACCGAGGCGTCCCGCAGGCTCAATCTGGATGGCGGCAGCCTGGCTCAGCCCAGGCCCGCCAGCCGACCGGCCACCTTGCCCAGTCAACCCGTGACCCGGCCTGTCACCCTGCCATCCCGGCCGGTCGTCAGGCCCATGACCCGCCCTGCCCACATGATGAACATGCCGGTGATCCGGCGCCGCTAATCCGGTTGCCCAGCCAAGGAGAGTGCCATGACAGACAAACTGCAACTCATCGATTCGCGCACCACGGATGTTGGCGGCATACCGGTTGCCCGCGCCATACCGGTCAAGGAGAGACGCACCATAGGCCCTTGGTGCTTCCTCGATCACATAGGCCCGGCCCGCTTTGCCCCAGGTGAGCCCGGACTGAACGTCGGCCCTCATCCCCACATCGGATTGCAGACCTTCACCTGGATGCTGGAGGGGGAGATATTGCACCGCGACAGTCTGGGCAGCGAACAGGTGATCCGCCCGGGTCAGGTCAATCTGATGACGGCAGGCCAGGGCATAGCGCACACCGAGGAGTCGGTGCCCGGCCACCCGAGTGTTCATGCCGCCCAGCTCTGGATAGCCTTGCCCGAGGCTTCCCAGGCCACTCGGCCCCGCTTCGATCACTACCCGGACTTGCCGCGCTGGCAACAACAGGGGATCGGATTCACTCTGCTGATTGGCCACCATCAGGACCGGCAGGCCCCGACCCTCAGCTTCGCCCCCATACTGGGGCTGGATCTGCAGGCCGAGGAGACCCGTACCCGTACCCTGACCCTGCCCCTGGCTCCCGAGTTTGAACATGGCCTGCTGGCCCTGGCCGGTGAAGTGGCGGTGGCAGGCCAGACGCTGGCCGCCGAGCAGCTGGCCTATCTGGCACCGGGTACCAGTGAGGTGACCCTGACCCTGAAGGCGGGCGCCCGCTTGCTGCTCATCGGCGGCGAGCCCCTGGCAAAGCCGTTGCAGATCTGGTGGAACTTCGTCAGCTTCGACAAGGAGGCTATTCGCATCGCGGCGCAAGATTGGCAGTCAGGGGATGCGCGCTTTGGCGAGGTGGTTGGCTATGATGGGGCCAGGTTGATAGCCCCGCCCCTGGCCGGGCTGTGAGCAGCGGCCTCATGAGGCTAACCCTTTCCCTTCAATCCAGATCCCCCGGCGCGGTTCACGGGGATCAGGCCCCGTTGCTGATGGATCTGACTGCCGAGCTCGATCTCAGCCCCCGTGAACATGAGGCCATCACGGCCCTGCGCAACAGCTGCTTTCCCGCCTATGCCATGCCTCGCTCCTATTCCAAGCAGCGGCCTCACTTGAGGGGGCTGGTGTGGCAGGGGGCGCAGCTGGTCGGCCATGTAGGGCTGGATCAGCGCATGATTGCGGTGGGCGATCAGCCCGTTGCCATACTGGGGTTGATCGATCTCTGTGTGGCGCCCGCGATGCGCGGTCAAGGGGTGGCCAGTGCCATGCTGGCCGAACTGCAGCCATTCGCTCGCAGCAAGGGGCTCGATTATCTGTTTCTCATCGCCGACGATCCCAGCCTCTATCTGGCCAATGGTTTCGTGCAGATAACCCAGTACTGCAGCTGGCTCAGGATCAACGACTTCAAGAACTACGGTGTTGCGGTAGAGCTGCTGGATGACATTTTCATCAAGGCGCTCAGCGACACTCCCTGGCCCAACAGACCCATAGATCTGTTGGGTTATATGTTCTGACGCAGCCCAGCAAGCCCATGGCACAAACAGACAGGGCGCCCCAAGGCACCCTGTCTGGCATAGCAAGCACCCTGGTGCTTAGTACTCATCTTCCTGCTCGGCCTTGGCTCTGGCCTGGCGGGCCATGGCCTCTTCCTCGGCACTCTCTATCTCATGCAGAACAGCGTCGATATCGATGATGGCCGTGCTTTCCGCAAACTGGCCCGTGAGACGGCTCTCCGGCGTCAACTCTCCCTCTTCATAGAGGGCCCACATCTCCTGGGCATAACGGGTCTTAAGCAGCTCCGGGGCGTACATGCCGTAGTAATTGCGCATATTCTCCACATCGCGCACCAACATGGCCTTGGCCTGATTGTTGGCGGCGGCATCGATAACCTGAGGCAAATCGATGATGACGGGCCCCTTGTCATCGACCAGGACGTTGAACTCGGAGAGATCCCCGTGAATGAGGCCCGTGCATAGCATGCGCACCACGTAACCTATCACCTTGTCATGGTCCGCCAGTGCCTGCTCCGGGCTCAGCGCCACGTCGTTGAGACGGGGGGCAACATTGCCTTCGTCATCGGTGATGAGCTCCATCAGCAGCACACCATCCAGGCAGACATAGGGGGTAGGCACGCGCACACCAGCAGCGGCCAGCTTGAACAGCGCATCCACCTCGGTGTTCTGCCACACCTCTTCATGCTGGCGACGACCGTAGCGCGAGCCTTTCTCCATCGCTCGCTGGCTACGGCTGTTACGTACCTTGCGCCCTTCCTGATAGACCACGGCCTGTTTGAAGCTGCGTTTAGCCGCTTCTTTATAGACTTTGGCACAGCGAACATGTTCGCCGCAGCGCACCACATAGACATCGGCTTCTTTGCCGCTCATCAGCCGACTGATGACCTCGTCGACGAGGCCGTCGTCCACCAGAGGCTGGATTCGATTTGGTATTTTCATGGCCGAACTTTTACCCTATTTGCGCACCCGGCGCCAGTGGTGCCGTGCATTCCTGTCAGTTTTGGGGGACTTGGCAACATGGCTGCTCACGTCATCGCCGACGCGCGTTCAGATTGCAGCCAAGGCTGGCCCCGTATAACCCCTTTCGTCCACACGTCCGGTTCAGGGCTCGGGGGGCAACCCCTGGCGAATGCGGCGGATCCCATTCTCATACAGACCCTGGCGCCGGTCACCCTCGGGCTGGGTTTCAAAAATCTTGAGAAACCACATGTACTGTTCGGGGCGCCGGCCGAGCTGTTGCTCCACCATGCCATTCATACGTAATACATCCTCCTCCAGGTTGCTGGTGGGGTAAGGTTCGAAGGGGGGCTCTATTTCAAGGCAATAGCAGCCCTGCTCCTCGTCATAGCTAGCAAAAATGGGTACCGCCTTGGCGCCGGTCAGCTTCACCAACTTGGGCAAGGCTGGCAAGGTTGCCTTTGGGTGGCCGAAGAAGGGTACAAAAATGCTGGCCTCGCGGCCATGATCCTGATCCGGCAGATAGAAGAAGTTGTCACCGCCGCGGACCGCCTTGATGGCTGGCTTGATGCCGACGCTACGTTCATAGACGCGGCCGCCCTTGGCACGCTCGCGGTTGATGTACCAGTCAAACAGCGCATCTTTTGGGCTTTTCATCATGGTGCACATGGGCAGACCACGCAGTACGAACAGGCGGCCAATCACATCCACCGCCCAGGTGTGCGGTACCACCAGGATCAGAGGATGCCCCTGCGCCTGCTGCGTCGCAATATGTTCCCAGCCCGTCACCCGAATCCTGGAGGCCAGATAGCGGTTGCTGCGCCAGGTCAGCTCGCCAAACCCCATGAAGGTCTTGAGACCCACTCGTACTGATTTGAGCAGCAACGCCTGATGCTGCGTCTCGTCCAGATCAGGAAAGCAGATGTCCAGGTTGGTATTGGCGAGTATAGGCTTGCTTCGGGGAAGCCCTCAGTATGAGCGGGGCCAGGCTGTTGGCCAGTCCATCGCGCAGCCGGACAGGCAAGAAGGCCAATAGGGTCAGCAAGGCAAGGGCGAGCCAGCTAAGCCAGTGCCTGGGATGAAGCAGAGCGAGGCGAAATGAGGTGTCGAACACCGGATCTTGAGAAGCCATGTTGCAGTTCTTGTCATCTAAACAAGGGGTTATTTTAGTTATCTCAACGTATTTTTCTAGCCTGACCAGCTAGAGAGCCTGATCATTACCCCCTTTCGAACAAACCAATCCCCTTGGCCAGACCATGAAAAATGGCCCCGCAAGGGGCCATTGGCGAGCAGATACGCCGCGCGCTCAGGGATGGGGCGAGAGACCACG
>NZ_AQGQ01000207.1 GCF_000388115.1 Aeromonas molluscorum 848 | reverse complement strand
GGGTGATGGTGCCCACGGTCACCCCCAGCTGGTCTGCGAGGGCCCGGTGGGTTGGCAGCCGGGTGTTGGGCGTCAGCGCCCCTGTGCCGATGGCCTGTTCTATCGCCTTGACCAGCTTGAGGTAAAGGGGGCCTTCGAAGGCCGAGAGTTCGGGAATCCAGATTGTCATGGTGACAATAAATCCATTGATCCATTTGTGTCGTCAATATAGCGTGGTTTTCAGCCTGTTCACAACCAAATAGCTCACATTGTACCGATACAATGTGGCAAGAAAGGAGTCACCTCATGACCATCGAATGGTATGCCACCCTGTTTGGCTTCGCCCTGCTCACCTGCGGCACCCCGGGGCCCAACAACCTGATGTTGACGGCATCCGGTGCCAACTTCGGGGTGCGCCGCACCCTGCCACACCTGATCGGGGTGGTGGTCGGCCAGCCGGTGCTGCAACTGGTGCTGGCGCTGGGCTTCTATCCGCTGTTCGAGCGCTGGCCCCTGCTCAAGCTGAGCCTGCAGGTGCTGGGCAGCCTCTATCTGCTGTGGCTGGCCTGGCGCATCGCCGTGGCCGGTGCCCCCGGCGATCCGGCGAGGCGTGCCCGCCCGCTGACTCTGCTGGAAGGGCTGGGCTTTCAGTTCCTCAATCCCAAGGCCTGGATGATGGGGATCTCCGCCATCAGTCTGTTCAGCTTGCCGGGGAGCGACTACTGGCCGAGCCTGTGGGGCATCATGTCCGTCTTCCCCATGGCGGGGCTGCCGGTCTGCTTTGCCTGGGTGCTGTTCGGCCATCAGCTCAGTCGCTGGATCAACTCGGACCGGGGCTGGCGCCGCCTCAATGGCAGTCTGGGTGCGCTCACCGCCTTGTGCGTGGTGATGCTCTGGTATTAATGACAGCCTGATTATTGATGCAAAGAAATGCATTGCCGGCCTTGTCGTCAGGGGAGAGGCTCTGCATATTAGGAGGCTTGCCCCATGTCGGGTTGCTGGTATCAAAAGAGGTTGAGATGGATCTGAACTGGTTATTGCCCCTGGCGGGTTTTGCGTTGATCACTTGTGGTACGCCGGGTCCCAATAACATGCTGCTCACCAGTGCCGGGGCCGCACAGGGATTTGGACGTAGCCTGCCGCTGCTGGTGGGGGTGGTTGGCGGCATCAATCTGATGATCCTGGCTACGGCCCTGGGTCTTGGGGTGCTGTTTGACCGGGTGCCGCTGTTGCACGACGGCCTCAAGGTGGCGGGCTCGCTCTATCTGTTGTGGCTGGCCTGGAAGGTGGCCAACGCCAGCGGCCCGGCCGAGGGAAGCCGACCGCTGATCCCGGCCCATCAGGGCGCCCTGCTGCAACTGCTCAATCCCAAGGCCTGGATGATGGCACTCTCCGCCATCAGCGGCTTCACCCTGGCGGGGGAGGCCTACTGGCCTTCGGCATTCTGGGTACTGGGGATCTTCTTCCTGACCGGGCTCTACACGGGAGCATTCTGGGTACTGTTCGGTGCCCAGGTGCGCCGCCTCATTCACACGGCCCGTGGCTGGCGCCGTTTTAATCTTGGCATGGGGCTGGCGACTGCCGCCTGCGTGCTGATGATCTGGATCTAGGCATTGGCCTGAACCTGCTGTCTTGTTGGCCCTGCGGGGCCTTTTTTGTCCGTATTATGCACCGTAACCCAGAGGGCGAGGCGGCGCGAGAGGAGAGCGAATGAAATGCATAGGTATGCTGGGTGGCATGAGCTGGGAGTCTACCGTCAGCTATTATCAGGCGCTCAACCGAGGAGTCAGGACGCGGCTCGGGGGCCTGCACTCGGCGCGGGTGCTGCTGAGCAGCGTCGATTTTGCCGAAATAGAGCGGCTGCAACATGCCGGAGACTGGCCCGCGACCGCCCTGCTGCTCGGCAAGGCGGCCCAGAGTCTGCAAGCTGGCGGGGCCGACTGTCTGCTGATCGCCACCAACACCATGCACAAGGTGGCCGACGAGATAGCCGCCTCCGTTGATATTCCCCTGCTGCATATCGCCGATGCCACCGCCCGGCGCCTGCGCGAGGATGGCATCGACACTGTGGGGCTGCTTGGCACCCGCTTCACCATGGAGCAGGATTTCTACAAGGGGCGCCTGCGGGACAAGTTCGGACTCAAGGTGCTGGTACCAACGGCGGCGGCCCAGGCGAGGGTGCATCGCATCATTTATGAGGAGCTTTGCCAGAGTGAAATAAAGGAGGCATCCCGGGCCGATTACCTGGCCATCATAGGGGAACTGGCGGCGGCAGGGGCCGAGGCAGTGATCCTGGGCTGCACCGAGATAGCCCTGCTGGTCGGGGAGTCACCGGCCGCGGTGCCGCTCTATGACACCACAGTTCTGCATGCGGAGGCCGCAGTGGCCTGGTCTCTCGACGAGCCGATTTGACGCCAGTCGGCGCGGGTTCCCGTCAGTCGTCAAAAACTGTAATCGATTGGCTCCCTTATTGGTCGTATCACGCTTGTCTTGATGCCGGTCAGATCGCATATCACTCTTTGTGGCATAGTCCTAGGCGCAAAAGTGTGTAAAATTGCGCCCTGAATTTTGGCCGAGCCTTTGGCCAGACTCCCTCTCAAGCAAGGCGGACCCGGTGACAGAAGTAGACAGATTCGCAGACATTCGCCCCTATCAAGATGATGAAGTTCCCGCGGCCATAGAGCGTCTGATCCAGGACGATGAGTTCATCGGTGCCATCGCCAAGTACCGTTTCGGCGCCTTGATGAAGTGGTTCGGCTGGGCGCTGCGCCCGTTGATCCGGTACTTCCTGCGCAGCAAGTGGCGCCATGTCACCACAGTGCATCAGGTGCAGATGGGGGTGACCCGCTACATGAACCGCATGATAGGCAGTTCCACCAAGGGGGTGACTTTCTCCGGCATCGAGCACCTCAAGCAGGGGCAGGGTTATCTGTTTGTCTCCAACCACAGGGACATCGCCATGGATCCCGCCTTCGTCAACTGGGGGCTGCATACCCATGGTTTCGAGACGGTACGCATCGCCATCGGTGACAACCTGCTGCGCAAACCCTGCGCCACCGAGCTGATGAAGCTCAACAAGAGCTTCATCGTCAAGCGCTCCGCCAAGGGACCACGGGAGATGATGAAGGTGCTGGGCGAGCTGTCGGCCTACATCGGTCAATCGGTCCACGAAGGGCACTCCATCTGGATAGCCCAGCGGGAAGGGCGCGCCAAGAACGGCGATGACAAGACGGATCCCGCCATCCTCAAGATGTTCTACGTCGATGGCAAGAAGCAGAAGATCCCCTTCGTCGACTATATGCGCAGCCTCAACATAGTGCCGGTCAGCATCAGCTACGAGCTGGACCCGACCGACAAGGCCAAGGCGCGCGAGCTTTATGAGAAGTCCGTCAACGGCAGCTACGAAAAAGGCGAGTTTGAGGATATCGAGAGCATAGTGGCCGGTATCGTCGGCCAGAAGGGGCGCGTCCATGTCGCCTTTGGCGCGCCCATCACCGAGGGCTTCGAGGATCCGGACCAGCTGGCGGCGCTGATCGACAAAGCCATCTGGGGCAACTATCGCCTCTTCCCCGGCAATTACCTGGCGGCAGATGTGCCCAACAAGGCCAACACCCTGGAGCAGGCGGCATTCTTGACCCGCCAGTCCGAGGTGCCGGAGGAGCACAAGGCCATCTGGCGCGCCATGTACGCCAAGCCGGTCGAGAATGCCAGCAAGGTGCAATAAATCAGGCTGCACACTAAAAAAACGGGAGCTTAGGCTCCCGTTTTTGCGCCTGGTCAAAGTTGGTGGCAATCGAGTAGTGAATAATATTGTTTCAGCTGGTACGATAATCTGGAGAGTGAGCGGGTATCTCTTGGCAAGTCACGGGCGACTGTGCAACAGTGGTTTGGCGCCAACCGGATGACCCCGACTCCTCTCGGTCTGCATGGATTGCAGGCGGTGCTAGACAAGGACCTTTGACGGGTCCTTTTTCATTGGCAGGCAAAGATAGACGGCGAATACACCTAAGGATGCGCATCTCATGATCACCGGCAGTCTGGAAACGTTACAACGTACCCCCTTGCCCACCCCGCTGGCTCGCATCATGGCCGAGGTGGTGAAAGACGTCGCGCACTGGGTGAATGCGCCCCTTGGCAAAAGCGATGTCGATGGATTGCGGCTGTTTTGCCTGGTGAGCGAGGAGCTGACGGAGCCCGTCGCCGCTCGCCGCGGCGAGTTTCATGAACAGTATCTGGATATCCAGCTGCTGCTGCGTGGTGAGGAGTGGATAGGCGTCGGGCCTCATGCCTACGTCGATGACGGCGCCGATCACCCCCATCCCGACCTCTGGTTCGTCGATGACGAGCAGACCAGTTATCTGGCGTTGCAGCCCGGCGAGTTTGCCATCTTCTGGCCGGGAGAACTGCATCGCCCTCTCTGTACCCTGACTACCCCCGCCAAGGTGAAAAAGCTGGTGGTCAAGGTTCACAAGGATCTGCTGGCGGAGTGCTAACCAGCAGCGCGGGGCCCCAGGCTCACGACAAGACCGATTCCGATGAGCGGTGGCTTGTCCCGAATTGAAGGCTCGATGGGTGTGCTAGGCACTCACTGTATTGAAAAATTGGGCGCACTTTCCTGCGGCCATAAGCCCCCGGCAGGGGAAATCCCATCCCTCGCGGATGACACGACACTGTCGGCGTAACGCCGGCTCACAGGAAGATGTAGAAGATGAGCAAGTTGGTACTGATCCTTAACTGCGGTAGCTCTTCCCTGAAATTTGCCGTCATGGATGCCACAACAGGCGAGGACATGCTGTCCGGTCTGGCCGAATGCTTCAATCTGGATGATGCCCGTATCAAATGGAAACTCCATGGGGTCAAGGGTGAAGCCATGCTGGGGGCGGGTGCCGCGCACCAGGCCGCCCTCGACCACATAGTGAGCCAGATCCTGCCCCAGGATCCCTCTCTGGCCGAGCAGTTGGTGGCCATAGGACATCGCATCGTACACGGTGGCGAGCAGTTCTCCCGCTCGGTACGCATCGATGATGCCGTCATCGCCGGTATCGAAGCCGCCATCCCGTTCGCCCCCCTGCACAACCCGGCCCACCTCATCGGCATTCGCGCCGCATTGCAGGTGTTCCCGGCGCTGGCGAACAAGAACGTGGCCGTGTTCGACACCGCCTTCCACCAGACGCTGCCGCAAGAGGCGTATCTCTACGCACTGCCCCACACCCTCTATCGCGAGCATGGCATCCGTCGCTACGGCGCCCACGGCACCTCTCACCGCTTCATCGCCGAGGAGACCGCCAAGGCACTGGGCAAGCCCCTGGCCGAGCTCAACATGATCAACTGCCACCTGGGCAATGGCGCCTCCGTCTGCGCGGTGCGCAATGGCGAGTCGGTCGATACCTCCATGGGGCTGACGCCGCTGGAAGGGCTGGCCATGGGCACCCGCAGTGGCGACATCGATCCGGCCGTGGTGTTTTTCATGCACGATCAGCTGGGGTTCAGCGTGGATAAGATAAACCATGTGCTGACCCGCGAGTCCGGTCTGCTGGGGTTGACCGAGGTGAGCAGCGATTGTCGCTATGTCACCTCCAACTATCCCCAGGAAGAGCATGCCAAGCGGGCGCTGGATGTGTTCACCTATCGGGTGGCCAAATACGTGGGGGCCTATGCTGCCGCCATGGAGGGTCGTCTCGATGCGCTGGTGTTCACCGGCGGGATTGGCGAGAACGCCGCGCTGGTGCGCGAGCTGGTGCTGGGCCGTCTGGCCCTGTTCGGCTTCAAGGTGGATGAAGCGGCCAACGCGGCGGCCGTCCTCGGTGGCGAGGGTCGCATCACGGCCGAAGGCAGCCGTCTGGCACTGGTGATCCCCACCAATGAAGAGCTGGTGATCGCCCGTGACGCCCTGGCGCTGGTTGGTTGAGGTAGTCCCATCCCATAGACAACGCCGGCCATGAGCCGGCGTTGTTGTCTCATTCATCAGCCGGTTTGACATATACCGCCAGATCCGTACTCTGGCCGATTCGTTGCAAAGAGGAGCAGATGGCATGAGAGAAGCGTTCTTCGCCTGGTTGACCGGACAGGGCATAGCGATTACCAACCCCATGGCGTTGGGCATCGCTATCGCCTTCATAGTGCTCACCTCCATGGTGCTGCATCTGGTGCTGCACCGCTATGTGTTGGTTGCCCTGACCAACCAGCTCGGGCGCTGGCTGCAGGTCTGGCTACCCCCCCTGTTGCAACATAAGATGTTCAACCGCTTCGCCTTCGCCCTGCAGGGCGGCGTGCTGCTGGCCCAGGCCGAGATCTGGCTGGCGGGTTATGTCGAGAGCCTGCACCTGATAGAGACGGTCGCCCAG
>NZ_AQGQ01000206.1 GCF_000388115.1 Aeromonas molluscorum 848 | reverse complement strand
TACGTACTTGCCTGCGCCCGGACCGCCTGCAACCAGGCACACTGTGGGTCGACAGCCTGGTGCTGCTGCTTGGTACTGGCATCTTCCTGCCACCGCTGCTGGCCATACTGGTTGCCGGGCTCAATCCAGCCTTGTTCACGGCGCTCACCTCCACCGCCTTGTGGCAAGCCGCGGGTCATTCTCTGCTTATCGCCATCGGCGCCGGCCTGTTCGCCACCCTGCTCGGCTGCGCCCTACTGCTCACCAGTCGCCATCTCAAGGTGCGCAAGCGCAGGCGCCGCGCCGCCGCACTCTGGGAAGCCAGCGGCGCCATGATCCTGATGATACCGGCCGTGGTGCTCAGCACCGGCCTCTTCATTCTGTTCATGCCCTTTACCGATGTCTTTGCCCTCGCCCCCTGGCTGGTCGTGCTGGTCAATGCCCTGATGGCGCTGCCCTATGTGCTGCGAACCCTCTCGGCCCCCATGCAACTGGTGGTGCGCCAATACGACAGATTGACCGACAGCCTGGGCGTGAGCGGCTTCAACCGCCTGCGTCTGGTGGAGCTGCCGCTGCTGCGTCGCCCTCTGGCCCTGGCAATGGCGCTGTCGATGATCTTGTCCCTGGGGGATCTCGGTGCCATCGCCATGTTTGGCAGCCAGAGCCTCACCACCCTGCCCTGGTTGCTCTATCAACAGTTGGGCAGCTACCGGCTGACCGAGGCGGCAGCCACCGCCCTGCTGTTGTTACTCCTGTGTCTTTCTCTGTTCTGGCTGGTAGAGCGAGGGCTTGGAGGGAAAAATGCTGCGCATTGAAACGCTGACCATCTGCTGCCGCTTGTCTGGCCAGCCCTTGGCATCAATGACCGATCGAACGACACCTTTGAGAGGAAAACATGCTGATCATCGATGAGCTGGTCACCAGCTACCCGGACTGGCGCGTGAGCTTCAGTGCCCGACTCGCGCCGGGCCAGATCACCGCCCTGATAGGGCCGAGCGGCGCGGGAAAATCGACCCTGCTCGGCATGATTGCCGGCTTCGTACCGGTTGAATCCGGCGCCCTCACCTTCTGCGGTGAGGATCTGTTGCCTTTGGGACCGCCCGCCCGCCCGGTCACTACCCTGTTTCAGGATCACAACCTCTTCCTGCACCTGCCTGTGTTTGACAACATCGCCATCGGCCTGCACCCAGGCCTGCGCCTCCATCCCGCCCAGCGCCGGCAAGTCACAGAGGCCGCCCGGCGAGTCGGACTCGGCGAGATGCTGACCCGACTGCCCGAGCAACTCTCCGGCGGTCAGCAACAACGCGTCGGCCTGGCCCGCGCACTGGTACGCGGCAAGCCGCTGCTGCTGCTCGATGAGCCCTTCTCGGCACTGGATCCCGCTCTGCGCCGGGAGATGCTGGCGGAAGTCGCTGGCCTCGCTCGTGAACAGAACATCACCGTGCTCATGGTCTCCCACAACCCGGAAGACGCCGAGCTTATCGCCGATCAGTTACTGTTCGTGGACGAGGGACGTATCGCCTTGCAGGGGTTGCCCAGCCTGCTGCGCGACTCGGATCACCCAGGTTTACGCCGCTACCTCGGCCTGTCCCGGGGGGCATGATTGGTACAAGTACCAATCATGAAAGAGGGGAGCCTGTGGCTCCCCTCTTTCATGTTGAGAATGAACGTCAGAGGTTCTCTTCGGCAAAGGAGGCGAGTCGGCTACGCACCACACCATTGAGATAGATGTTGGCACTGCCCTCGAAATCCTTGAAGCGTTCCACAATGTAGGTCAGCCCCGAGGTAACCGGACTCAGGTAGTTGGAGTCTATCTGGGCCAGGTTGCCGGAGCAGACTATCTTGGTGCCCTCACCGCAGCGGGTGATAATGGTCTTGAGCTGGGAAGCCGTCAGGTTCTGGCACTCGTCCAGCAGTACGAAGGTATTTTGTATGCTGCGCCCACGCATGAAGTTGACTGACTTGAACTGGATGTTGGCCTTCTCCATGATGTAGCTGAGCGAGCCACTCATGTTCTCGTCCTGTTTGTGCAGTACCTCCAGGGTGTCGGTGACCGCCGCCAGCCAGGGCATCATCTTCTCCTCTTCCGTCCCCGGCAGGAAACCGATGCTTTCGGCAATTTCAGGGGTGTTACGGGTGACTATCACCTTCTCGTAGATCCCCTTCTCTATCACCAGTTCCAACGCCGCCGCCATGGCGAGCAGCGTCTTGCCGCACCCGGCCGGGCCAGTCAGGATAACCAGATCGATATGGGGATCGAGCAGGGCGTCCAGGGCCATGCCCTGATAGATGTTCTTGGGATGTATTCCCCAGGCCTTGCGTGACATCAGCCGCTCGCGGCCCAGATCCCGCAGCCGGATATGCTGATCATCATGGGCAAGTACCCGGGCGGCGAAGAAGTTCTCCTCGTCAATCAGATACTGGTTGACGTGTACATGGTCGAGCAGCTTGGTCTCGACCACATGCACCGTTTCCCGGCCATGGGTCTCGCTCTCGCACTCGCCGACCCGCTCCCAGAAGCTGCCAGGTACCTGCTGGAAGCCCTTGGCGAGCAAGCGGATATCGTCGATCAGCTGATCAGAACGATAGTCCTCCACACGGGATAGACCGGCCCCCTTGGCCTTGAGGCGCATGTTGATGTCTTTGGTGACCAACACCACCTGGCGTTTTGATTCGTGCTTTTGCAGGTAGAGCGCGGCATTGATGATGCGGTTGTCCGCCTCCTTGTCGGTGAAGATCTCGGCATCCTGGGGCAGATGGTGATCGCTGAAGATGGAGATGCGGCCCGATGCCTCGCCAGCCAGCGTCACTCCGCTCGTGATCTGTTCCGGCGTCGCATCGCGGAACACATCTTCCAGGGCGCGGATCGCGACGCGCGCATCCCGGCTCACGTCCTTCTGACGATCCTTGATGTTGTCCAGCTCTTCGAGGACCGTCATGGGGATCAATACGTCGTGTTCTTTGAAGGAATAAATAGCGAGGGGTTCGTGTAACAGAACGTTGGTATCCAGGATAAACAGCTTCCGGTCCGTATTGTCCATAAGCATCCTCCTTGGCACTGGGGGTGCCACGTGTGTGAATCTCAGATGTCATTGAAACCACACGGCCGTGACAGTTTTATTACTCCCAACGCTACGCCCGAATTTACCTACGCGCAACAAATCACTCAACAAGCACAATCAGTTGAACACAAAACAATCAACAAGAAAGCCGGCACACTGGCCGGCTCTTTTCACCCTCACGTTTATCTCTCAGGGGCTCAGCCGCACTTGGAGTCGCCACAGTTGAGGCAGGTCAGGCAGCCATCCTTTTGGACCAGTGCCTTGGTGTGACACTTGTAGCAGAGCGTCGCACTGGCAGGAAAACCGGTTGCCACTTGCTCCTGCGCCTCTTGCCTCTCGGGTTCGGCAGCCCCCTGCAACTCGGCCTGCTTTTTCGCCAGAAACTGCTGCTGATGCTCATCCAGACCGGCAGGAGCAAACATGCCTATTTCGGTTAGATGAGCCTCGATCACGTTGCCAATTTCCGCGATCAAGGAGGGAACGTATTTCCCCTTGTTCCAATAGCCGCCCTTGGGATCGAACACGGATCTCAGCTCCTCCACCAGGAAGGTGACATCCCCGCCCTTGCGAAACACCGCCGAGATGATCCGGGTCAGCGCCACTATCCACTGATAATGCTCCAGACTCTTGGAGTTGATGAAGATCTCGAACGGGCGACGAGTCTCATGAACCGTGCCCTCGTTGAGAATGATGTCGTTGATGGTGATGAACAACGAATGCTCCGAGACATGTTCCGGCGTCTTGAGCTTGTAGGTCGTCCCCATCAACCGCTCCGGGCGCAGCACGGTCTCGTGCATCTGAACCACCTCAGACTCGGCGGCGGGCTCCTGAGGTTCATCACGGGTACGCACCTGGTAGGCGGTAATTTTCTTGTCGATCTTCTTAACCATGGTCATCTTCTCAGAATTTGCCGTAATAGCCTTCTTTCAAGGCGTCATAGAGATTGGCCGCGGTGTGCAGCTCGCCGTCGTACTCGATCTCTTCGTTACCCTGCGCACTGACAACAGAGCCATCTTCCAGGGTGAATTCATAGCAAGTGTTCGCCAGATCCTGCTCCTTCACCAATACCCCCTGAAACACCTCGGGATTGAAACGGAAGGTAGTGCAGCCCTTGAGCCCCGCATCCGAGGCATACATATAGATATCCTTGAACTGCTCAAAGGGAAAATCGGTCGGCACATTGGCAGTCTTGGAGATGGAGGAGTCTATCCAGCGCTGAGCGGCAGCCTGAATATCCACGTGCTGGGTCGGAGTGATGTCATCGGCCGTGATGAAGTAATCCGGTAGACGACTGCGCTCATCGGTGCCATGAGGCATGGCATCGGCATTGATCAATACCCGGTAAGCGAGCAGCTCGAAGGAGTAGACATCGACGCTCTCCTTGCTCTTCTTGCCCGCCTTGATGACGTTGCGGCTGTAGTGATGAGCAAAACTCGGCTCTATGCCGTTGCTGGCATTGTTGGCAAGGGACAGCGAGATAGTACCGGTCGGCGCTATTGAGCTGTGATGCGTGAAGCGCCCCCCCACCTCGGCAAGCTCGGCGACCAGGGTAGGATCCACCTCGGCCACCTGCTGCATGTAGCGGCTGTAGCGAGCATGCAGCTCTCGCCCCTTGAGCTTGTCGCCCAGCTTGATGCCATCGGCGGCCATTTCGGGACGCAGCCGCAGCATCTTGCCAGTTACTTCAAACTCTTGTTCCATGATGGGAGCCGGCCCCTTCTCCTTGGCCAAGGCCAGGGATTCACGCCAGCCAGTCATTGCCAGCTCTTGGGCGACTTGTTCGGTGAAGGCAACCGATGCCGCCGAACCGTAGCGCAGTTGCAACATGGTCAGGGCCGAGCCTAACCCGAGGAACCCCATGCCGTGGCGGCGTTTGTTCAGGATCTCTTCACGCTGCTTTGCCAGAGGCAACTGGTTGATCTCCACCACGTTATCCAACATGCGAGTGAAGATGGCCACCACCTCTCTAAAAGCCTGCCAATCAAACTGGGCCGCAGCCGTGAAGGGGTCGCGTACAAACTTGGTCAGGTTGACCGAACCAAGCAGACAGGCTCCATAGGGAGGCAACGGCTGCTCACCGCAGGGGTTGGTAGCGCGGATCTCCTCGCAGAACCAGTTGTTGTTCATCTCGTTGACCTTGTCGATCAGGATGAAGCCTGGCTCGGCATAATCATAGGTGGAGGCCATGATGAGGTTCCACAGCTTGCGGGCAGGCATGCTCTTGTAGACCTTGCAGGCTACCTGACCCAGCTCGTTGAACTGCACCCCCTGCCGGTTTGGCCAATCGCTCCAGACCACTTGCTCGGGATCGTCCAGCACTATCCCATCCTGGCTTATCTCTTGCTGGGTATAGGGGAAGATAAACTGCCAGGGTGCATTCGCCTTCACTGCCGCTACAAACTCTTCGGTGATGAGCAGGGAGAGATTGAATTGACGCAGGCGACCATCTTCACGCTTGGCCTGGATGAAATCGATCACATCAGGATGACGAATATCCATGGTGCCCATCTGGGCGCCACGCCGTCCACCGGCTGACGAGACGGTGAAACACATCTTGTCGTAGATATCCATGAAGGAGAGCGGGCCAGAGGTGTAAGCCCCAGCACCGGAGACGAAGGCGCCACGCGGCCTCAAGGTCGAGAAGTCATAACCGATGCCACAACCTGCCTTCAGGGTCAGTCCCGCCTCGTGCACCTTGGCCAATATGTCATCCATCGAATCTTCTATGGTACCGGACACGGTGCAGTTGATGGTTGAGGTGGCAGGTTTGTGCTCGAAGGCGCCGGCATTGGAGGTTATGCGGCCAGCCGGAATGGCGCCCTGACGCAGCGCCCACAAGAAGCGCTCATACCAGGCATCACAATCTTGCTCTTGAGCCGCCAGGGCACGAGCCACTCGCTGGTAAGTCTCATCGATAGAGCCATCGACCGGCTCTCCCTCTTTGCGCTTGAGACGATACTTGCTGTCCCAGATCTCCAGGGATGTCTCCTGTAGCGGAATAAGCGTGGTAAGCCGTTCGTACTCGCCTACGGGATTGGATTTTTCCATCAAAAATCACCTTCTGTCATGGTGCCAAGAGCAGCCGTCAACATACCACCTATGGTGTTAACTTTAATTTAAAACACAATATATAGCGTTCAATCTGAAGTCTAGCGCATCACCTGCCGCTAAGGGGGCGCATTCTAACCCAAAAAAAACCCTGGCCAGCCCAGATCGACCTGAGCGTATTCAATTGATTAATTTAGGTGCAGCCTTGCGATAGCAAGCTCTTGGCAACGGCAGAGTCAGGCTCGCTAACTGGGTTAAAAGGATTCATTCAGGTGTAAATAAGGCATGATCGGCCGTGAGAGGAGATTGAGCTGACAAGAATTCATCACCCTGATCGATTAGG
>NZ_AQGQ01000205.1 GCF_000388115.1 Aeromonas molluscorum 848 | reverse complement strand
CACCACCGCCTGCCGTGGCGCCTGCCAGGTGATTGGCAACCCGGACCTGAAGCCGGAAACTGCGGTCAGTTATGAGCTGGGTACAGCCTATGAAGCCGATCGTTTCGGCGCCGGAGTGACCGGTTTCCACAACGAAATCGAAGATCTGATCCAGAGCGATCAGTGGGGCCCGGGCTACCGTCCGTCCGTCATGACCTACCTCAACGTCAAGAAGGCCCGTATCAAGGGGCTGGAGCTGACCGGTTGGTTCGACGTGCTGGACAACGTCAAGCTGGCGGGTAACTGGACCCTGCTGGATTCTGAGGATCGCAGCACCGGCGATGATCTGGCCAAGACCCCGGATCACACCGGTAACTTGAGCCTGGATTGGCAAGCCAGCGACGTCGTCAGCGCCAATCTGGCCTGGCAATATGTCGGCAGCCAGATCATCAAGGTGCCGGCCCGCAACGCCCAGGCGTTCAAGTCCGAGAGCTACCAGACCCTGGATCTCAACACCAACTGGACTGTGACCCAGGCTCTGGACTTCAAGCTGGGCATCACCAACCTGACCAACACCCAGCGTGATCAGGTCGCCACCGACGCAGACTTCATCCTGGAAGGCCGTTCCGTCTACGCCGGGGTAGAGTACAAGTTGTAATCATACCGTTCGGGAGCCCTGGAAACAGGGCTCCCTTTTTGCGTTTTTATCGCCTCGACAATAAGGAGTATCCGGGTGCTCAGACACCAAACACAGCTGTTCTGGCTGGGAGTTGTTCTCCTGTTCATGCTGATCTGTCTGTCACTGGCCACGGGGGCCGGTGTCTATGGTGGCCGCGAGGTCGCCGGATTTCTGCTGGGGGATCCCGCCTTCATGGCCGATGAAAAGCTCGCCATGATCATTCATACCCTGCGTCTGCCCCGAACCCTGTGTGCCCTGGTGGTGGGCGTCTGTCTCGCGCTGGCGGCCTCCATGCTGCAAAGCGCCACCCGCAATCCCCTGGCCGAGCCCGGCCTGCTCGGCGTCAATGCCGGCGCCGTGTTCGCCTTGGTCATCGGTCTCACCTATTTCGGGGTTGAATCGGCCTACGGTTATCTGCTCTGGTCCGGCATGGGGGCCCTGCTTGGCAACCTCATCGTACTGGGCCTGGGCTTAATGGTGGGTCGCTCCAATCCGCTCAAGCTCATCCTGGTGGGGGTCGCCCTCTCCGCCACCTTTGGCGGCCTCTCCAACTTCCTGCTGCTCTCCAACAAGGTGGTGCTGGAGCAGTTCCGCTTCTGGAACCTGGGGTCTCTGGCGGCCTCGGATCTCGACGCCGTGCTGACCGTGATCCCCTTTGCCCTGGCCGGTCTGCTGCTGACCCTGGCGCTGTGCCGCCAGCTCACTCTGATGCAGATGGGGGACAACCAGGCCCAGGCCCTCGGCATACGGCCGACCCGGGTGCGGATCGGTGTGCTGCTGGCCGCCACCCTGTTTACCGCCTGCGCCATCGCCATCGCCGGCCCCATCGGCTTCGTCGGCTTTCTGGCCGCCTACTGCGCCCGTCTGGTGGAGCCGGTGCGCCTCGCCATCCAGGTGCGCTTCTCCGCCCTGTTCGGCGTGCTCTTCCTGCTGGGGGCCGACATACTGGCCCGCTGGCTGATCCAGCCGTTCGAACTGCCCAACGGCGTGATCCTGGCCCTGATCGGTGCCCCCGTGCTCATCCTGGTAGTACGCGGCGGCGGTTTCCGCTCTCTGCTGGCCGTCAAATAAGGTCGCCCTGCCTAATGAACAATCCAATGAATAGATCGCTGAATGCTTCACTCCCCTCCGGCACCCTCTGCCTGCGACTGGGTGACCGCACCCTGCTGCTGCACCGCCGCGCCTGGCTTATCACGCTGGGCTTGGTGCTCACACTGGCGTTGCTCTCCCTGCTGGCGCTGACCCTGGGCTCCGGCAAGCTCACCATGCTGGGGGTGATCCAGACCCTGCTTGGCGAGGGTAGCCGACTCGATGAGGTGACTGTCTTCAAGATCCGGCTGCCGCGCATCGTCGCCGTCTTGGTGGCAGGCGCCGCCATGGGTCTCTCCGGCTGTCTGGTACAGACCCTGATCCGCAATCGCCTCGCCACCCCGGACATGATAGGGGTCAACGAGGGAGCTTCCCTGGCCATCATCATCTTCTCCCTCTACCTCACCCTGGGCAGCTGGCCCTGGTGGGCCGCGCCGCTGGGCGCCCTGTTCGCCGCGGCCATGCTCTACGCCCTGTGCAACAAGCCGGGGGAGCAGGGCTATCTGTTCGTGGTGATAGGCATCGGCGTCTCCGAGATGCTCAGCGCCATCGGTCAGTTCGTGATGTCCACCCAGTCGCTGGTACACCTCACCAGCCTCTACCTGTGGAACATGGGCAACTTCGTCGGCCAGGGCTACGGCACAGTGGTACCTGTGGGTCTGCTGATCCTGCTGGTCTGCCCCTGGATAATCTACCTCTCCCGCGCCCTGGGCGTGCTGCGTCTGGGCCCGGTCACCGCCCAGACGCTCGGGGTGAACGTCAACCGGGTGCAGCTCGGCGTACTGGCCCAGGCCATCATAGTGGCGGCGCTCGGCACCGCCATCGGCGGCCCCGTGGTGTTTATCGCCATGGCAGCCCCCATACTCGCCTCCTGGATGAGCCGGGATCGCATAGTGCCGCTGTGGATTGCCGCCCTCTGTGGCGCCCTGCTGCTGCTGGCGAGCGATACCCTGGTGCGGGTACTGGCCAGCCCCCATGAGGTCGCCACCGGCATCATGACCCGTATTCTTGGCGGCATACTGCTGCTGTTTATTCTGATCAAAGACAGACAGAGAACCGACTGATGACCCTCACCCTAAATCGCCTCCACTTCGGCTATCAGCAAAAGCCCGTCTTCAGCGACATCTCCTTCACCATCCCACAAGGCAAGCTGGTCGGCATCGTCGGCCCCAATGGCGGCGGCAAATCCACCCTGCTCAAGCTGCTGGCAGGCCAGGAGCAACCCCAATCCGGCGAGATATTGCTCAGGGGCAAACCGCTGAAGAGTTACGGCATGAAGGCGCTGGCCCGGGAGCTCGCCTACCTGCCCCAGCGCCCCCTGGTGCCCGCCGGCATTCAGGTCGAGCAGCTGGTGCAGTACGGCCGCCACCCCCATCAGGGCTGGTTCAATCAGTGGAGTGAAGAGGATGCCCGCATGGTGCGCTGGGCCTGCGAGCGGATGCAACTCGGGGAAATATTGCAACAGAGCGCCAATTCGCTGTCCGGCGGCCAGGCCCAGCGGGTGTGGCTGGCCATGGTGCTGGCCCAGGACGCGGACATCATCTTGCTGGACGAACCCACCAGTGCCCTGGACATAGGCCATCAGACCGAAGTGATGGAAGCCATCCACCAGATCACCGCCGAGGGCAAGACGGTGCTCATCGTCATCCACGATCTCGCCACCGCCGCCCGCTACTGCGACGAGCTGATCGCCATCGGCGAGGGCAAGATCCAGGCCATGGGCCCGGCTCGCGAGGTGGTGACCAAGCCCCTCATCGACCGCCTCTACCAGACGGACGTGGACATACTGCACGCCCCCGGCGATGGCGCCCCCATCATAGTGCCGCGCCGCCGCCCGCAGGCCTTTGCCATGAAGCAGCAAGCCTGAGCGCAGGATAAAAAAAACCGCCTTGATGGCGGTTTTTTTATCCCATGACACCGGCCAGCGGGTTGAGCGGCAGAGGTTTTCTCAGAGTAAAAGCGTGGTCAGCACGCCACCCGGCAAGCCTTGCCAGTGCAAGGTGCAGTGCCAGCCTGCGGGCAGATCCGGGGTCAGCGCGCTTTTTAGTTCGAGGGTGAGGGTCTGCTCCGTCATGGCCAGCCAGCGAGCATCAAGAAAGTCAAAATAGCGCCCCACCCTGGGGTAGAGCGCCTTGAACAGGCTCTCCTTGGCGGAGAACACCAGGGTCAACCCCTGGGCCGGCCCGAGCGGACAGCGCTGCAGCCGCCCCCACTCCTCATCATCCACGATGCCGGGCCAGAGACTGCACGCCTGCTCATCCTCCAGCCAGGCTTCCAGATCCAGCCCCATCCCTGCCTGACCCGGACGTACCGCACACAAGGCCATGCCGCGCCCCTGCAACAGGCTGTGGCTGATGCTGCCCTCAAACCCCGCAGGCCAGCGCGGCTCGCGGGCCGAGCCTATGGCCACCACATGATCGCCAAGCCCAACGCGGCGCAGAGCCTCACGGGCCGCCAACCGACCGGCCAGAAACTCCCCCAGCCGCTTGGGGGCCGCGCGCTGCAAGCTGGCGGGCAGCAGGATCTCGGCCTGCTCATAGCAGGCCGGGGTGAAAGCGGCGGGATCGAAGCAGACCCGCTGCAGCGCAATTTCCGCAAAACCGGGCAGCGGCAGGCCGTCGGCCTGCAGGATAAAGCTGCCTCGGGATCCGGCAGCAAGGGGAGCGGTTGGCATCGAAAAGGCCCTTGGTTCGAGAGCGGCCATGGTAGCAAATCACCCAGTCCAAACACCACAAACGCAAATGACAATTTTTATCATTTGAATTTGTGATAGCATAAGGCCGCCCGTTTGGGGCCCGGTTTTCCGCTGATTTCACCAAGAAGGATGTAACGATGAAGATCTCCTCCCCCCTGGCCGCCGCGCTCATGCTGGCCAGCCTGGCTGGTTTTCAGGCCCAGGCCGGCACAGAGACCCGTCAGGTGACCGATGCCGATGGCAAGACCCAGGTCGTGCCCGCCCACCCCAAGCGAGTCGTGGTATTGAGCGAAATCGATCTCGACAGCGCCCTGACCCTGGGCGTACAACCAGTGGGTACCGTCAACGGTCGCGGCCAGGCCACACTGCCCCGCTACCTGCAAGACAAGGCTGGTGAGGAGATCACCGTGGTCGGCGATCTGGACAACCCCAATCTGGAGCGGCTGATCGATCTGGAACCGGATCTCATCCTGACCAATCAGACCAAGCCCGAGCTGCTGGCCCTGCTGCAAGAGATAGCCCCCACAGTCGTCACCGGCAACTGGGGTCAACCCTGGAAAGAGGTATTCAACCGCAACGCCCAGGTGCTGAACAGGGAGGCCGAGGGCAAGGCCTTCCTCGCGCGCTATGATGCCCGCCTGCAAGCCGCCCGAAACACACTGGCCAAGCACCAGGGCGAGCAGCTCAGCATAGTGCGCTGGAATCCAAAGGGACCCAGCTACATGCACGGCGGCACCTTCGCCAGCAGCGTGGTGATGGAGATGGGCCTGGCCCGTCCGCCCCACCAGATCGGCGACAGGAGTCCCCACTCCCCGGCCCTGAGTCTCGAATCCCTCAATCTGCTCGATGGTGACTGGCTGGTGATCGGCACCCTCAGCGCCAGCGGCGATGCGGTGGATGCCATGAAGCAGGCCGAGCAGACCCCCGCCTTCCAGCAGCTTGGCGCCATCAAGGGCAAGCGCTTCGGCGCCGTGGACGGATCCCTGTGGACCTCCACCGGCGGCCCCCCGAAGCGGCCCTCAAGGTGATCGACGACGTCGAGCAGCTGCTGGCCAAACCCGATGCGGCCCCCATCACCCAGTAAGCCCGCGTGATTGGCGCCCACAAAGAAGCCCGCATGATGCGGGCTTCTTTGTCTATTGCTCTGTCTACTCGGGCAAGGGCAGCGCCTTCCTATCCAGTTTGCCGCTGCCGGTCTTGGGCAGAGCATCCAACAGAATGAGCCGCACCGGCACCATGTAGTGAGGCAGGTTGCTGACCTGCAGCCCCGTCATCATTCCGGCAAGGGCAGCGCTTTTCTGTCCAGTTTCCCGCTGCCGGTCTTGGGCAGGGCATCCAGCAGAATGAGCCGCGCCGGCACCATGTAGTGCGGGAGCGTCGCCTGCAGCCCCTTGCGCAGGGCCAGCCGGTTGAGGGTTACCCCGCTTTTCGCCTCCACGTAACCCACCAGCATGGCCTCATCCCCCTCGCCCACCAGGCGCACCGCCGCCTCCTGCACCCCGGGTTGACGGCGCAGCCCCGCCTCCACCTCGCCGAGCTCGATGCGAAAGCCGCGCAGCTTGACCTGATCGTCCCGCCGTCCCAGATAGAGGAAGTTGTCCGCCCCCAGCCGGCGCACCCGATCGCCGGTGCGATAGAGGCGATGGACATCGACCCGCAGGAAGGCCGCCACCGTCAAGGCAGGCTTGCGCCAGTACCCCTCGCACAGGGCCGGGCTCTCGATGCAGAGCTCGCCGCGCTCCTCCTCTGCCACTGGCTGCCCCGCCTCGTCCAGCACCCAGTGGCGATAACCAGGCAGGCTGTGACCTATGGTGATCTGGCCATCAGTAGGTGGCCAGCGCACCTCGCTCACCAACGACCAGACGGTGGCCTCGGTCGGCCCGTAGCAGTTCCACAGCCGCCGGGTGCGGGCACAGAGCTGCTCGGCCAGGCCTGCGTCAAGCGCCTCGCCGCCGCACAGGGCGGTGAGGGTATTGCGCCCCTGCCAGCCCGCCTTGAGCAGCATAC
>NZ_AQGQ01000204.1 GCF_000388115.1 Aeromonas molluscorum 848 | reverse complement strand
GGATCACAACTGGCTCGCCATTCGCGATCAGCTGCTCAGTAAAGGCCGTACCGCCCTGGTGGAGCGCAACACCAAGGAGACCCGTATCCGGGTGGCACTGGATCTGGACAAGAGCGGCGGCAACCAGATCAGCACCGGCATCGGCTTCTTCGATCACATGCTCGATCAGATAGCGACTCACGCAGGTTTCAGTCTGCAGCTGGCGGTGAGCGGCGATCTGCACATTGACGATCACCACACCGTTGAAGATGTGGGGCTGGCCCTGGGTCAGGCCCTGCGTGAGGCGCTGGGTAACAAACGCGGCATAGGCCGCTTTGGCTTCGTGCTCGCCATGGACGAAGTAGAAGCGCTGATCGATGCCCAGCCTCGCCTGCCAGCCCAGAGCTCCCTGCTCGACGCCAAGGTGAGCGCCGCCCTGGACCTAAGCGGTCGCCCCTACTTCGTGTTCCGTTGCGAATCCGGCTTTGGCCGCGACAACGTGGGCGAAATGGCCACCGAGATGGTGCCTCACTTCTTCCGCTCCCTGTCGGACGCCATGGCCATCACCCTGCACCTCTCGGTAGATGCCGGCAACAGCCACCACCAGGTGGAGGCCCTGTTCAAGGGCTTTGGCCGCGCACTGCGCCAGGCCATCCGGGTGGAAGGCTCGGATCTCCCCTCCAGCAAGGGGGTATTATGAGCAAGCAACCCTTGATCACCATAGCGACCACCTTGCTGGTGCCAACCTCGCACACATCCATGGGGAGGCTGATACGATGAGCAATCAGAAACTGGTGATCATCGACACCGGCTGCGCCAACCTGGCCTCGGTGCGCATGGCCTTCGAGCGGCTAGGAGTCAGCCCAACGGTGAGCCGCGAAGCGGCGGATATCCGCGCCGCCGACAAGTTGATCTTGCCCGGGGTAGGCACGGCGGTGGCGGCCATGAGGAATCTTAACGAGCGTGAGCTGGTGCCGCTCATCCGTGAAGCGCGCCAGCCCCTGCTCGGCTTTTGCCTCGGCATGCAGATGCTGGCACAGGCCTCCGAAGAGACCATGGATGAGAGCGCCGAACTCCCTTGCCTCGGCATCATTCCCGGCAAGATCAAACTGATGGAGGTGGGCAAGCTGCGTCTGCCCCACATGGGCTGGAACCAGATAGAGCACGATGAGCGTCACCCTCTGCTCAAGGGGATCCCCAGCGGCAGCTATTTCTACTTTGTCCACTCCTACGCCCTGGAAGTGACCCAGGCGACCCTGGCCCGCTGTGACTATGGCGTGCCTTTCACCGCCATCGCCCATCAGGACAATGTGTTTGGTGCCCAATTCCACCCGGAACGCTCAGGCGCCGCCGGGGCACGTTTACTGCAAAACTTCCTGGAGCTATGACAAGGATGATTATTCCGGCAATTGATTTGATTAACGGCCAGGTGGTGCGGCTCTACCAGGGCGATTATGACCAGAAGACGGCCTATGCCAGTGCTCCCCAGGCACGCTTCGATGAATATGTATCCCAGGGTGCGGTACAGCTGCACCTGGTCGATCTCGACGGCGCCAAAGACGCCAAGGCCCGCCAGCTCAGCCTCATCGCGCAGCTGCTCGACGCCACCGACGCCCCGGTACAGGTCGGGGGCGGTGTCCGTAGCGAGCAGGACGTGGCAGACTTGCTGGCCGCCGGCGCCAACCGGGTGGTGATTGGTTCCACCGCCGTCAAGTCTCCCGATCTGGTGGCCAGCTGGATGGAAAAATACGGCCCCGAGCAGATAGTGCTGGCCCTGGACGTCAACATAGACCCCCAGGGCAATCGCAAGATAGCGGTCGCGGGCTGGCAAGAGGACAGCGGCATCACCATAGAGGCGCTGATCGAACGCTTCCTGCCGGCCGGGCTCAAACATGTGCTCTGTACCGACATCAGCCGGGACGGCACCTTGCAAGGGACCAATGTCGCACTCTATCGCGACCTCTGCGCTCGCTTCCCAAGCATCGCCTTCCAGGCCTCGGGCGGGATCGGCGGCTTGGGGGACATAGAGGCGCTCAAGGGCTCGGGAGTCAAGGGCATCATCCTTGGCCGCGCCCTGCTGGAGGGCAAGTTCAGCGTGAGCGAAGCCATCAATTGCTGGGCCAACCAGGGGGAAACCCTGTCGCCACAAGAAGGAGGCTACTGATGCTGGCAAGACGCATTATCCCCTGTCTGGACGTCAAAGATGGCGTCGTGGTCAAAGGGGTGCAGTTTCGCAATCACGAGGTGATGGGCGGTATCGTTGATCTCGCCCGCCGCTATGCCCAGGAGGGCGCCGACGAGCTGGTGTTCTATGACATCACCGCCTCAAGCGATGACCGGGTGGTCGACAAGAGCTGGGTGAGCCGGGTGGCAGAGGTGATCGACATCCCTTTCTGCGTGGCCGGTGGCATCAAGAGTGTCGACGATGCCAAGCGCATCCTGGAGTTCGGGGCCGATAAGGTCTCCATCAACTCCCCAGCCCTGGCCGATCCGACCCTGATCACCCGTCTGGCCGAACGCTTTGGCGTCCAGTGTGTCGTGGTCGGGATCGACTCCTATTACGATGAACAGAGCCGCCAGTATCAGGTCAAGCAGTTCACTGGCGACGAGAGCCGTACCCGCACCACCGCCTGGAATACCCTCGACTGGGTCAAAGAGGTGCAACAGCGCGGCGCAGGTGAGATAGTGCTTAACGTCATGAATCAGGACGGCATGCGCCAGGGTTATGATCTTGACCAGCTCAAGCTGGTGCGCGCCCAGTGCAAGGTGCCCCTCATCGCCTCGGGTGGCGCCGGTACCATGGCGCATTTTCGCGATGCCTTTATCGATGCCGATGTGGACGGGGCCCTGGCCGCCTCGGTGTTCCACAAAGGTCTCATTCTCATACCCGAATTGAAGCGTTGGCTTAGCACCCAAGGAGTCGCTATCCGTGAATAATCCATTGATTGATCCCACCCTCATCGACCGGCTCGACTGGGCCAAGTGCGATGGCATGATCCCCGCCATGGTGCAGCACGCCGCCAGCGGTCAGCTGCTGATGCAAGGCTTCATGACCTCTGAGGCGCTGGCAAAGACCCTGGCCACTGGCCAGGTCACCTTCTTTAGCCGCAGCAAGCAGCGCCTCTGGACCAAAGGCGAAAGCTCGGGCCATGTGCTCAATCTCGTCGCCATCAGCACCGACTGCGACAGCGATGCCCTGCTCATCGCCGCCAACCCGATCGGCCCGACTTGCCACCTGGGTACCCCCTCCTGCTTCGATGCCCACCCGGTGCCGCCGCTCGGTTTTCTCGCCGAGCTCGAGCAGATCCTGGCCGCGCGCAAGGGGGCGGATCCGACCACCAGCTACACCGCTAGCCTCTATGCCAAAGGCACCAAGCGCATCGCCCAGAAGGTCGGGGAAGAGGGGGTCGAAGTGGCCCTGGCCGCCATGGCCAAGGACAGGGAGGAGCTCATCAACGAATCCGCTGACCTGCTCTATCACCTGACCGTGCTGCTGCAAAACGAGGGACTGGGATTGAAGGATGTAGTGGCGCGCCTGTATGAGCGCCACACCCAATAGGCGAGGCGTCACTTTCTCACCTATCGACGTAGAAACGGGCCCTCGGGCCCGTTTTTTTATCCATGCTGCCGTTGATGAAACCATTGGCAGGCACGGGAGATTGACCAGCAAGAGGGCCGTGAATGAGAGTCCCCTCTCTCGGGTGCGACCCTCAATTGATGCGGCTCCAGAAGCTCATATTGACCGAGCTCGTCTCCAACAGCGCCAGGTACTCACCCGCTACCTTGTTATGCAGCCACTGCTGACAGTAGGCTTCAGCCAGCGCCTGGCTCGGGGCCATCACCATATCGGCATAAATACCATCGGCGCCGCGCAGCAAACAGTGGAAGATAAGCGCCTGCTGCTGCACCAGAAACTCGGCTTCGACTCGCTGGGACAGAGCGATCAACGCCTGCTCTGTCACTCCCTCCTTGAGCCTGAAGGTGGCAAACTCCAGACCGCCCACCCCTTGCATACCGCCATTGACTATCATCTCTGCTCTCTCTTCATACCGGTTGAATGGAGAAGGGATCATAGGGCAGTGCTACTGACAGCCTTGTGTCAGTCCCGTTCGCTTTTTTTGCGGTTTGGCGACTCGACCAGAGTCGGCCGAATCTCAGAGAAGGCAGCCCTGTCCCTGGACACTGGCTCGGCGCACCGTTCGTCAAGATAGTGAGCCAGGCTCACCCAGGCGGGCGGGTCATCGCAGTCCGGGGCCGGGGCCTGGGCCTCGATGCGATCTATCCTGAAATCCCGATAGCCTTGGCGCAGGGTACACCAGGCACCCAAGGTCCAGCGGCCTCCCCAATAGAAGAGCCCCAGCGGATAGACAAGCCTGCGGGTCTGTTGACCCGATGCGGCGCCATAATCGATGGTCAGCCAGTCTCCGGCCGCAATGGCGCCATGCAACTGATCCCAACGTCCATATTCCGCACTGGAGCGGCGATAATCAGGCACCCGCACGGACCGCGCTACCAGAGAAGCAGGGCGTCCCGCCGGCAAGGCCGCTTCTATCTTGGCCAGCAGGGATAGTGCAGGATCCGCCAACCCCTTGCCGGTCAGCACAGTCACCAGATTCACCCCGGTGATCAGCGCTTCGAGCTCGGCGGCGCACAGTTGCAAGGGAGGAAGCTCGAACCCCTCACTCAACCGATAACCGACCCCGGCCTCCCCATACACGGGGATCCCCGCCAGGGAGAGATCGTCCATATAGCGGTAGATGGTTCGCTCCGACACGCCAAGCCGCTCGGCCAGCGCAGTGGCTGTCAGCGGCTGGTGCGCGCGCAGCAAATTGGTCAATTGAAACAGTCGATCCGATTTTCTCACCGCTTACCTTCGGGGCGCCATGATGGGGCCGCCATGATAAGTCGGGATGCCTGCCGATGGCAGCCTCTTCTTGGCCTGGTCCCCCCAAGTCAGGGAGTCGCCCCCCAGTGAACTTGCGACGATAATGGGGGCTGACCCCGACCACCCAGCCCGAGGCTCGATGAACAAATACCAAGTTTTTGCCACTCTGGAAGCGCCCGACGCCTTCACCTTGCTCGACATGGCCGCCGCCGACTTTTTCAGGGACAAGCAAACCTTGCTGGCCCAGGGCCTGGAAGTCATGGGGGAACCCATACTGGCCCCCGATGCCCGGACGGCGGCCAATACCTATCAAGACTATCTAATCAACCCCAGTCTTCCCTACGGGGGCCCCGCCGCCCACGGCACCTTCATTTACCTGCTGCTCCATGCCCCCGGATATTTGGCAAGGGAAAGCCGCGGCGACGCTGAGCTGACTCACCCCTGAAGGGTCACCGAGTCCCCATGCCGGCGCCCCCCGGGCTGAAGCCAACCTGAACAACCGACCCCATTTGACAGCGTAAATGGGGTCTATCAAGGGCGCGGCCCAGCACGGACAATGTCACCGAGCTAACCAGAACCAGAGGCTTTATGAGCAAATACCAGTTCTTCCGTCAGGGGCAGGATCCCGCCAGCGTCACCTTCTTGCAGATGTCCGCGCCGTCATTTTATCGCAGAAAGAGCAGCTGCTCGCTCAAGGATTCGAGGTGGTGGGGGATTACATAGAAGCCGGGGATGACCAGGAGGCCCTTGAAAAATTTCGAAGCGGCATGATTGAGCCCCTGGCAGAGTTCACCAAGGCGACCGAAGAGGGGGGACTCTACTACTTGATCACCGGCCTGTGGGAGGCGCTGAACAAGCGCATCAAGGGCACGACGTCGCACTGACCCCGCACAACGGAGCTATGGCACCATGGCCCCGTTCATCTCGTTGCGCATGCTCCCTTCCCTCCCCCGACCAGGCCTTCCCATTCAGCGGCCCCACGCAACCTGTTGCTGCGCATATCCCGCGCTGGCATGTCGCAATTTACAGACAACTTTTGCAGGCGGCGTTTTTTGGCGCAGTCAGGCCTTGTCGCAATCAGGGGGGCTTTGCCTTGAGACTATTACGCAAGCTGCCAAGATAGCGGCAAGCCTCACCATAGGCAGCAACGGATAGTAAGGAGAGAGAGATGAACAAGTCCCTGTTAGCCGGTCTCGGCATCGGTATAGCCTCGGCAGTGACCCTCTCGGCGGTGGCAAGTGGCTCACTGTTTGAGTCCAAACCCCAGTTCGCCGAGGTACTGGCCAGCAAGCCGGTCACCGAGACCATCAAGACCCCACGTCAGGAGTGTCGCAACGTCACAGTGACCCATCGCAAGCCGGTGCAAGATCAACACAAGATCCTCGGTACCGTGGTCGGTGGCGCACTCGGCGGCGTACTGGGCCATCAGTTTGGCGGTGGCAGCGGCAAGACGGTGGCCACCGTCGCCGGGGCGGCGGCGGGTGGCTACGCCGGCAATCAGGTGCAAGGCAACATGCAAAACAGCGATACCTACACCACCACCGAGCAACGCTGCAAGACGGTGCAAGAGAGCAGCACCCGCACCCTGGGTTATGATGTCAGCTACAAGCTGGCCGGTCAGGAAGGGGTGATCC
>NZ_AQGQ01000203.1 GCF_000388115.1 Aeromonas molluscorum 848 | reverse complement strand
CAAGCTGGAGCTGCTCAATGTCCCCTAGGTCCCCTCGCATGATGACGCCCCAGAGTGGCAGCGCCATCATGGTCGCCCTTTTCGTCATCGTCATCATGGCGTTGCTTGCCGCGGCCATGGGGCGTTTCCTGCTCGATAGCAGTGAAAAAAACACGGTGGAGGTGCGCGGGGTGCGGGCCTTGATGGCGGCCCAGAGCGGGCTGGAGATGGCCCTCTATCAGCTGTTTCCCAACCGCAGTGGTGCCGACCAGCCCGCCGCCTGCACCAATGTGGCAGCATCCCGGGCATTTGACGAGCCCGGTCTGCAGGGGTGTCAGGTGGCGGTGAGCTGCAGCGAGATCCAGACCCAGCGAGATGGCGAGACCAGCATCACCTACCGGCTCACCAGCCTGGGCTCCTGTGGTACAGCAGCGCAGGGAAGCGCCAGCCCTGATTTTGCCGTGAGCCGCACCCTGGTGGCGGAAGCCTTCGATGGCGTGACGCCCTGATAACGCCTGTGAGGAGTGAGAATTCATGATGTCCCGCTTTCGTCCCGTCCTTTGCCTGGCGCTGGTCTGGTGCTCCGCCTCGGTTGAGGCCGCCAGCCAGTGTACTGCGGCCTTCACCTACCCGGTCCAGAGTCATGCCGCTCCCGGCCGACTCACCATGAGTGGGGAGAGCCGGATCACCAGCGCCACCGTGGATACCAACTACCCCTTCCTTGGCAAAACCATCCAGCCAAATGCCAACTGCAACAACGGCGGCTATTGGAACGGGGGAACCTGGATCGCCAATTGCAACGTCAGCGGGGCCTTGGCCAATCCCCTCAAGGATGTGGCTTTTATCAGCGATCCCGATGAGTTTCCGGCCGATCCCGGCGATTTCCCCACCTACAACGGACAGAGCAACCTGGCATGTACCAGCGCCTTCACCCCCGCGCCCGGTAATTACAAGAACGCTTCCTGGAACAACGGCAACTGCCTGGCCACTCTGCAATCCGGGCAAACCTATCGCTTCGACACCCTGTCGCTCTCTGACGGGGCCGTGCTCAACCTCAATGGCGCGACCGTCTATGCCAAGGCAGTACAGGTCACAGGGTACTCGGATGGCATCAAGGGCAGTGGCAACCTGCACGTGGATCAGCTGACGGTCTCCGGCAACGGCAAGCTGTCCGGTGCGAACGTCACCGTTTATGACAGACTGGCGCTGTCGACCAGCTCGATTGGCAATGTCACGGCCAGTTTCCAACCCCACTATCTCGACAGGGCCAGCTTGAGTGGGCAGAGTCAGATGCCCATGGCGGCGGGCGACTGGGCCATCAGGGACCTGACGGTCGAGGACAACAGCGACATGACTCTGCAGGGCCACAGCTCCCTCAGCGTCTATGGACTCAAGATGAAAGACCAGGGCAGGATCACGGCGGCGGGTAGTCGCGGCGATCTGACCCTCAAGTTGCATCAGACCCTGGAGGTGAGCGACAACGGCGTCATCAATGGCTACTTGCAGGCCCCCTATGTCAGGACATTCAAGCATCAGAGCTCGTCCGATATCCGGCTCTACTTCCGTGGCGGCAGCCACTGGATCGACAAGCTGGAGCTTGGCAGCAACGACAAGCTGATCTTCGATACCGGCGATGCCGCCCAGCTCTACCTCAAGAGTGACCTTACCCTGAGTAACCAGATGGAGGTCAATGCCGGCGGCAAAGCCAACGATCTGATGTTCTACCACTTTGGCAGGATGACCATCAGCGACAACGCCATGCTCAACGCCATCCTCTATGTGAATGCGGGTGATCTGGTCATGAGCGGGCAGGCTCAGCTGACGGGGGCTGTGTCGGCGGTAAATGTCACCATGGCGAACAATAGCAAGATCATCCATGAACCTTTTACCGGTGACTGGCCCGGTATCTGCGAAGAGGATCTGATCTGCTTCAGTGACGACTTCTCCGCCAGCGGCCTCGGCAACAGCTGGGTGGTGGCCCGCAGCAGCGGCAATTTCACCCCCGCCATCGTCAATGGCCGGCTCGGCATGACCCAGGCCAGTCCCCGCCAGTCCACTTCGGCGACTTATCAGCGCCTGTTCCCCGCCGCTAACAATCTGGTGACCATCGAATTCGACCAGTATGCCTATGAGGGCAACGGGGCGGACGGTATGGCGGTGGTGTTGTCCGATGCCAGGGTGACCCCCCAGCCGGGGGCTTTCGGTGGGCCGCTTGGCTATGGTTTCAAGCCAGGTGTCAGCGGTTTTGCCGGAGGCTGGCTCGGTGTGGGAATAGATGAATATGGCAACTTCTCCGGCGAAGGCGGGGCGACCAACAAGGGGCGGCGCAAGCAGTCCGTGGTGGTGCGTGGCTCGGGCTCAGGCACCAGCGGCTACAACTACCTCAAGGGCACCTGCAACAACGGCGCCGACAACGCTGGCGGCAACTGCCTCTCGCCGACCGTGGACAGCGGCTCGGACAGTAGTCGCCCCCATCGCTATCGGCTGACGGTGGATTCGCGTACCGGCGGTCAGTCTCTGGTCAAGATCGAGCGCAACACGGGCAGCGGTTACAGCACCCTGATCGACAGCTTCAATGCTGCCGGTCAGAGCGGCCAGGCCGCCGTGCCTGATAACTTCCTGTTGTCGCTGACTGGCTCGACCGGGGACCTGACTAATGCCCACCAGATAGACAATGTCCGGATCTGCGCCCTGCGCTCCGACCCCGTAGGCAATCAGATTGACCATTTTGAGTTCGACCATGGTGGCCATCCCCTGACCTGCAATCCGGAGACCCTGACCATCCGGGCCTGCGCCAATGCCAGTTGTAGCCAGCTGTTCACGGAGCCGGTGAGCGCCACGCTGACACCGGCAAAGAGCGGCAGCAATGGCTGGATCGCCAGCAATCAGGTGAGCTACAGCGGCAACACTGCCATGGTGAGCTTCAGCGGCGGCAGCACCAGCTTGCAGCTGCGCAACAATCTCAAGGGGGCCGTGGTCGTGGGGGTGAGTGGCTCGACCCCGTCCACCAAACCGCTGAGCACCACCTTGTGCCGGGCGGGGGGCGGGGCGCTCAGCACCTCTGCCTGTACTCTGGACTTTGCCGACAGCGGCTTTGTGTTCGATGTGCTGGATACCCTGGCCAACAAGCCGCAGCTGGTGGTGATGAAGGCGGTCAAGAAAGACGATGTGAGCCAGCAGTGCGTGCCCGGTTTTGCCGATGTGAGCAAGCCGGTCAGCTTCTGGAGCGGCTATGTCAGCCCGGCGAGCAATGCCTTTGACAGCAGGGTCACGGTCAACGGCACTGCCATCGCCACTTCCCAGGGGACGGCAATCGCCGGCAACCTGAATTTCGATGCCAAAGGGGAAGTGACCCTGGCGGTCAACTATCCGGATGCGGGCAAGATGCAGCTCAATGTCCGCCACGATGGCAGTGGTGACACGGCCGGCCTGGTGATGACGGGAGCGGATACCTTCATCAGCCGTCCCGTCGGGCTCTGCATCACGCCCGCTGAGGGCTCCTGTACGACAGGGAATGCCAGTTGCGCCGTGTTCAAGAAGACCGGTGAGGCTTTCCAGCTCAATATCAAAGGAGTGGCCTGGCAAGCGGAGGATGACGAGGATCTGTGCAGCGACAACCTGGCGACCCCCAACTTCGCGCTGGCCAATATTTCGCTGGGCAGCGAGCTGGTGGCGCCCAAACCCGGTGTGGAGGCAGTGGTCGGTACATCCCGCTATGACCACTCCAATGTGAAGGGCAGCAATAACCTCAACGGCATCAGTCAGTCGATCAACGAGGTAGGGGTGTTCCAGATGACGGCGACACCACCAGTGGCGATATCCCCAGCAACGGGTTATTTCGGATACACCATTCCTCCCGCTATCAGCACGCCTGTAGGGCGCTTTATTCCAGTGGATTTCAATCTGGTCAGCGGCGACATCATGCCCGCCTGCGGCGAGTTTTCCTATATGGGGCAACCCTTCCTGGCGAAGCTGAATATCCAGGCCCGCAATCAGTTTGGACAGACAACCGAGAACTATCGGGAGGACTTTGCCAAGGGGAGAGCCTACCTGAGTGCGGCGAATAATAGGGATGGTATATCGCTCTCGTCTCGACTGCGCAGTCTGGCACCACTGCCCTGGCTGAAGGGGGAGGCCAACGTTCGCGGGGTGACCGAGTTTGTCCGTCTCTCCGATAGCCAGCCGGACGGCCCCTACCGCGCCCTCTCGTTTGGCCTCTATATGCAGGACCAGGATGGTGAGCGGACCCTGATCGCCAACCCCGACTTCAATGACGTGCAGGTTGGGACATGCAGCGGTGCCGGCTGCAATGCGAGGCTCATCGATGAGGTGCCCATGGAGGCTTACTTTGGCCGAGTGCAGGCCGGCACTCGGCAGGGGGTGGCCACGGCGCCGCTGGCGGTGCCCCTGCAACTGCAATATTACCAGGCGGGGGAGTGGCACTATATGCTGGCGGATCAATGTACCCGTCTCTCCCTAAGCGATGATGGCATTATGTTTACCGACGACAATCAGAGTTTCGATGAGGGAAGCGGCAATCTGGCGCTGGATGACAACACCCGGATCCGGCTCGGCTTGGGTCAGATGGCGCCCGGTGCCATGGCTGAAACCGCACGGGATGGCGTCGTCCTTTTGCAGTTCGGGGCCCCAGGCCGATCAGTGCGTATTCCATTTAGGCTCGATCTGAGCAGGCAACCCGAGTCGGCGTTGCAACCAGGGCGGCGGCCGCTCTGGCTTTGGGACCCCCAGAGCTTGAATGGCATGGCGATTTTCGGCATGGGTCGCGGTAATGACAGAATTATTTATCGCCGCGAAGTGATGCCCTGAAACTGATATCTGGACGAGGATCGGGGCTGTTTGGCCTGAGCCCGCCTCTTATCTCCTTGTTTCTTAGTGTTTGTCTGCTTGTGCCAGTGAGTGATGACTCGCATTTTTGTCGCGCTTGATTGATTGGTGACAGTTTGAGCGCTTGCCGATTGGGGTGGGCATTGGTAAAGTTAGCCGGTTTTCCGCACCTCCAAATTCTTAGGATTTCCCGTAGCCATGTTCAAAAAGCTCAGAGGCGTCTTTTCCAACGATCTGTCGATCGACTTGGGAACTGCCAACACCCTGATCTACGTAAAAGATCAAGGGATCGTCCTTAACGAACCCTCAGTTGTCGCCATTCGCCAAGAGCGCGGGAACGCCAAATCGGTCGCTGCCGTCGGTCATGCCGCCAAGCAGATGCTGGGCCGTACCCCAGGCAACATCTCCGCCATCCGTCCGATGAAAGACGGCGTTATCGCCGATTTCTACGTGACCGAGAAGATGCTGCAGCACTTCATCAAGCAAGTGCATGACAACAACTATTTCCGCCCCAGCCCCCGTGTGCTGGTGTGCGTGCCGTGTGGTTCTACCCAAGTAGAACGTCGTGCCATCAAGGAATCTGCACTGGGCGCTGGTGCCCGTGAGGTTTACCTGATCGATGAACCCATGGCTGCCGCCATCGGTGCCGGCCTGCCGGTTTCCGAAGCGACCGGTTCCATGGTGGTCGATATTGGTGGTGGTACCACGGAAGTGGCCATCATCTCTCTGAACGGCGTGGTTTACTCCCAGTCCGTGCGGATCGGTGGTGACAAGTTTGACGAAGCCATCATCAGCTACGTGCGCCGCAACTATGGCAGCCTGATCGGGGAAGCCACCGCCGAGCGCATCAAGCACGAGATAGGCTCCGCCTATCCGGGCGAAGAAGTGCGCGAGATCGAAGTGCGTGGTCGTAACCTGGCTGAAGGTGTACCGCGCAGCTTCACTCTGAACTCCAACGAGATCCTGGAAGCGCTGCAAGAGCCGCTGTCCGGTATCGTCGCCGCCGTGATGGTGGCCCTGGAGCAATCTCCGCCGGAACTGGCGTCCGACATCTCCGAGCGCGGCATGGTGCTGACCGGTGGTGGTGCCCTGCTGAAAGACATCGACCGTCTGCTGATGGAAGAGACTGGCATTCCGGTTGTCGTGGCTGAGGATCCCCTCACCTGTGTGGCCCGTGGCGGCGGCAAGGCGCTGGAGCTGATCGACATGCACGGTGGCGACCTATTCCACTACGAATAAGACCCAAAGCCGGCCGAGCGCCGGCTCTTTTTTGACGACTCATGAAACCCATTTTTGGTAGAGGCCCTTCGCTTCAGTTACGGTTGTTTCTCGCCGTCATCATCTCGGTTGCTGCCATCGTTGCGGATTCCCGCTTCGGTGTGTTCAGTCACGTCCGCGTTTATCTGAGCTCCCTCGTCAGCCCGCTGCAATATATCGCCAATGCCCCCAGCTCCCTGCTCGACACCATGTCGACTCAGGTGCAGACCCGATCCGACCTGATTGAGCAGACCAAGCAGCAGGAGCAGCAGTTGTTCACCCTGCGCTCGCGCCTGCTCAAGATGGATCATCTGGAGCATGAGAATCAGCGGTTGCGAGAACTGCTCGGCTCCCCAGTTCATAATGAGTCCCGAAAGATGGTGGCCGAGCTGCTGTCGGTAGATTCCGACCCTTCAGCCATCAGGTACTGATCAACAAGGGTCGCACTGGATGCGTCTATAACGGCCAGCCGGTGATCAACGATC
>NZ_AQGQ01000202.1 GCF_000388115.1 Aeromonas molluscorum 848 | reverse complement strand
CTTTTATACAAACTTATCCACAGAGGCACCCCTTTTCAGCCTGCTTACCTCCCTCTGCCTCCCCTTATTTCGTCCATTCGGACTCGAGCGCCGTCCATGCTTAATGAGCTGAGGCCGAGATGAGTTAGTCCCTGAAGGCACTCGACAGCTGATAAACCAAGTCGGCGGCAGCCATCTCATGGCAACCAGTCCTATTCTGGCCAGCCCAGAGCGGTGAAAAATCATCAAACCCCAGCAGTTCCGATGCCGCTCTCAGGGGGGCCAGTGCAGAGCTGGCATAAGGGAAGTGAGGCGCCAGTTCACTGAGAGGGCCCAGCTCCTTCATCAGACGATTGACGATCCCTCGCGCCGGACGACCGCTAAACAGACGAGTCAAGGCGGTATGGGAACCAGCATCCGAGCGCAGGGCACTGCGATGCAAGGCCGATGTGGTTGCCTCATGGCAACAAAGAAAGGCCGTCCCAAGTTGTACGCCGCTGGCGCCAAGCGTCATGGCGGCGCGGATCCCCTTGGCATCGGCAATGCCCCCGGCCGCAATCACCGGCAAAGAGACGGCTTCGACTATCTGTGGCAGCAGACTGAAGGTGCCCTGCTGCAAGCTGAGATCCTCCGAGAGGAAGTGACCGCGATGTCCACCCGCCTCCAACCCCTGTGCGATGATGGCATCCACTCCCCTGGCCTCGAGCCAGCGTGCCTCTGCCACTGTCGTTGCACTCGCCAGGATTCGGCTCCCCTGCGCCTTGACTCGATCCATCAACCTTTCAGCAGGCAGGCCGAAGTGAAAACTCACCACGGGCGGGGCAAACTCGGCCAGGATTTCGGCCTGGGCGGCGCCGAAGGGCGTTCGACTGGCACTACCGGTGATAGCATCCGCTGCCAAGCCCAGTTCCTGATAATAGGGGGCCAGTGCCTGACGCCATTGCACGTCCTGCTGGGTATTGGCTGGCAGTGACTGATGGCAGAAGAAGTTGACGTTATAAGAGGAGGCGGTGGCGGCGCTTATCTTGATCAGCTCAGCACGCAGTCCGGTTTCATCCAACATGGCGCCGGGCAGTGAACCCAAGCCGCCAGCATTGGCGACGGCGATGGCCAGGGTACCGTCCTGCACACCGGCCATCGGGGCTTGAATAAGGGGAAAGCGAATACCCAGCAGTTCAGTCAGCAACATAGTGCCCTCTCAATTCCTTTCATGACTCCGGACGCCAGCACGAAGAGGTCTCTCTCATGCCTGAGGCGCCTCACGACTACCGGGATCCCACTTCCTACCAAGCCAACGGGGGGCCTTCGATAACCCTCTGCGCCTGGGGACTATTTGTCTGCAGCGGGATCCCAACATACCGGCCATCAGCCGACTCTCTCCTGGCTGCCAGCCTGCACCAGTTGCCCAAAACATGAGACGCCCAGTTGCTCCAGACGCGATACCAGGGGCGGCCCCACGCCCTTGATGGCAAACAGCAACGCGCTGTCTCGGGTATCGAACCCCATACTGACTCCCCTTCTTGTTTATGTAGGACGCCTAATCAAGGATGTCTGACCGAGCCCGACAGCCACAGGTTCACCCCGCCACTCACTTTCGTTCACAGGTTCCGATCGACTAGCGAACATTGCGCAACAGAAAATCTGGCTGGGCACAGGAGCGACGCTCTCTTCTCACCATCTCATCCGGACAGGTCATGGACTCGGTGCCCGGCTTGTTGATGCAGATATAGATCTCCCGCAGAAAGCGGCCGCCATCGGCGCAGGCAAGGGTAATGGTATCCGGGGCCAGCCACTCATTGGCACTGGCCAGGTCCGCCTTGAGCTCGAAGTTGCTTTTGCGCAGCGGTTGCACTGGGGATTGGTAGTCGGCGGGGATTTTCACCTTGTTGCGCAGGTCCTCGGCTAGCTGGTGAAATGCCGGCTGACTCAGCCCGGAACAGGTGCCGTGTTTCTGCCACTCATGGCGATAGAGGAAACGGCTGGGGTAGAGGCCGGGGAAGTCGCGCTCCACATCGCCTGCGAGTCGTTCTGTGCTGCAATCGGAGGGATAGCCTTTCAGATACTGCGGCCAGAGCCCATGCAGTACAAAGCCGAGTTTGCGGCTGCACTGCTCCCGATCCGAGGGCTTGGCGGCGCAATGCTCCGGTGACCAGGAGAGGGTCAGGGCATAGTAATCAAAGTCGCCGCTGCGGCCCTTGCCCTGCACGGCGGCAGGCAAGGCGAGCAGACCAATGAGGGCGATCAGGCCCAGTATCCGTGTCATGGCATCTTCCTTATTGCCTTAAAGCGATCTGCCGTCGTCCGATCATGGCGATGAGGCGAACTGGGCATAGGTAGCTCGATAGTCCCACAAACTGCCCCAATTGACAGCCATTTGAAGCCCGACATCCCTGCAGGGTCAGACCAGTGAGGGGTTTCACACTAGCGGTCGCGGGGGTAAGCTCGGGGACACGTTCGCGCCGTGCTGGCGACGCGCCCTTCACTTTCCCACAGCCAAAACAGGATACGACATGATCCGCAAAAATCCCTCCGGCCACCTGCCGGTCATCGACGAATCGGCCTATATCGACAAAACAGCCATCATCTGCGGCAAGGTGATCATCAAGGAGAATGTCTTCGTCGGCCCCTACGCGGTGATCCGTGCCGACGAGGTGGATGAGCATGGCGAGATGGAGCCCATCGTCATTGGCGCCAACTCCAATATTCAAGATGGTGTGGTGATCCACTCCAAGTCCGGCGCCGCCGTCACCATAGGCGAGTTCAGCTCCATCGCTCACAGATCCATCGTCCATGGCCCCTGCGAGGTGGGTAACAAAGTCTTCATCGGCTTCAATACTGTACTGTTCAACTGCCGCATCGGCGAGGGCTGCGTGGTGCGTCACAACTCGGTGGTCGATGGTTGTGATCTGCCACCCGGCTTCTATGTCCCCTCCACCACCCGCATCAACCAGCAGAGCGATCTGGCCGAGATCCCCAGGGTCACGGTAGACGCCACCGAATTCTCCGAAGACGTGGCCCACACCAATATCGATCTGGTCAAAGGCTACAAGGCGCTCTCCAACGAATTCTGACTTCGCCTTATGCCATCGAAAAAGCCGCCCGAGGGCGGCTTTCTCTTTTTTGGCATTATCTCGGCTTATATAAGCACGCCGACTCAGGCTCCTATGATGCCACCGTCATCGCGGGTAATGCGCAGCACGGCTGAGCGGGGAATATGCTGGCCACCATCCGGGAAGTGGGAGGGAGCCAGCTCTTCACCTGGATGCTGCACCCCGACAAACAGGGTGCGCCAGTCCGGGCTGAAGGTAAGGCCGGTTATCTCGCAGGCGATGGGGCCGGTCAGGAAACGGCGCACCTCACCGCTCACCGGATCCGCACACAGCATCTGGTTGTTGCCCATGCCGGCAAACTTCTTCTCGTTGGAGTAGTCGCCATCGGTCTGGATCCAGAGTCGACCCGCCTCATCGAAACCAATGCCGTCCGGGCTGTTGAACATGTTGTCCGGATTGATATTGGCGCTGCCCGCCATCAGCCCCTCTTTATTCACCTGGGGATTGCCCGCCAGCAGGAAGAGATCCCATTCAAAGCTGTCGCTGCGGTGATCACCACCCGCCGGACGCCAGCGGATGATCTGGCCGTAAGGGTTCTCGGCGCGCGGGTTGGCGCCATCGAGGGGCTGGTTATCCTTGATGCCCCTGTTTTTGTTATTGGTCAGGGTGCAGTAGACCTCTGCCCTATGGGGGTGTACCGCCACCCACTCGGGTCTATCCATGGTAGTGGCGCCAAGCCGGGTCGCAGCCTCCCGAGCAAAGATGAGCACCTCGCCCTGATCGGCGAAGCCGTTCTCCTTGGTCAACCCATGCAGGCCGTGCACCAGCGGCAACCACTGCCCCGTCCCCTTGAGTTCCCCTTGCTTGGCATCGAAGCGCGCCACATAGAGGGTGCCTTCATCCAGCAGATCGCGATTGGCGGCATCATTACCCGGCGCCACTTTGTGCTTGGAGACGAAGCGATAGATATGCTCGCCACGCTCGTCATCGCCCAGATAGACCACTGCATGGCCATCCGTGTTGATGGTGAAGGCGGCATTCTCATGCTTGAAGCGACCCAGCGCAGTGCGCTTCTTCGGGATCGAGGCAGGATCCTTGGGGTCTATCTCCACCACCCAGCCGAAGCGATTGGGCTCCTGGGGGTGCTTGGCAAGGTCGAAGCGTTCGTCAAACTGGTGCCAGCCAAAACCGGCATCCTCGGCGGCCAGGCCGTAGCGCGCGGCGCGCGAGTCCAGGGCCGGCTTGCCCTCGCTGCCAAAGTAGCCGTTGAAGTTCTCCTCGCAGGTGAGGTAGGTACCCCAGGGAGTCTGGCCGTTGGAGCAGTTGTTGAAGGTGCCAAGTACGCTGCGCCCTTGCGGATCCGCCTCGGTTTTGAGCAGGGCATGACCCGCCGCCGGGCCACTCAGCAGCATGGGAGTGTTGGCGGTGATGCGGCGATTGAGAACGCCCTTGGGATTGGCTTGCCACTTGCCGCCAGCCTGCATCAACTCGACTAGCGAGACACCGTGGGCCGCCTGGGCCTTGGCCACGTCGGCGGCGGTCAGCTGCTTGCCGCCATGGGCAAACAGGTACTCATAGTTGGTGTATTCATTGTTGACCGCGAGCAGGGCGCGATCCCTCCCCAGGGGGAAGAAGCTCATGCCGTCATTGTTGTCACCAAACTGACGGGCCTGGGCCTTGCCATCATTGTCCTGGCCAAAGGCGGGGGCATCGGCGAACAGGGCATCTCCCCAGGCGATCAGCACCTCGGCCTTGTAGCCGGGCGGCACCACCACAGTATCCGCAACCGAGGCGGGCACCCCCTGGAAGCCGAGCAAAGGTTGGGTCGCGGCCGCCACGGCGCGGGCAACCGGGTTGGCGGCGAAGAAGGCCACCATGCTGGCGGCGCCAACGCCCTTGATAAAGCCCCTGCGGCTAAGCCCGGCCTCTATCAATTGACTGAATTCGGGCTCTTGTTCACGGGGATGGTTGGCGCTATCAATCTCGTCAAAACGGCTCATCTACTCTTTCCTTGTTATCAGCTCTTACGTCATTGTCCACTCGCGGCGTCCGGCAAAAGGATGGCGACCTTTTATTAAACAATGATGACAAAGAGCGCCGATGTGGTCCGGCCTGCGCGACCCCGTCCTAGGCAGCCTTCATAACTTGTGCCTCAATAGGGGGTTATGAGCCCAATCATCAGGGAGAGTGCAATATGGATCAGTCACAGGCCGGACAAAAGGATACGGGTGAGGAGAGTCTCTGCCTGCTGACCATAGGCGAGCAGGAAAGCTGGCTGGTGCAAGGGCAGCAGACCCCCCTGCGCCTTGCCATGGGTTACCGGGCCCTGGTACCCGGCCAGACGCTGGGCCAATTTCGACGCGAGCCGCCCAGCCCCCTCGAGTTGGAGCAAGCCATCGCCTGGGTTGAAGATATCGTCATGCCGCTGGCCGCCGACCTGGCGCCCTGCTCGGCCTTGCAGCTCGCACCGGGTCCCCTCAGCCCCGTGTTCGGCCAAGTCAGGCTGCCCCTTGCCCGTATCGAGCAGAGTTTTGCCCAGCTTGCCGCCATGGCGGAGGGCGATCCCCTGGCAGCCAGGGATCTGCCTGCCGGAAGGGACGTGGCCGCCACGCTGCTTATCTTGCGCGAGTTCATGCACCATCTCGGCTTTATCGAGGTAAACCTGCGTGCGGATCAGCCGTGATGAAAGGCCCGGGCCTGGATGCGCCAGGCGAGCCAGAGACTGGCAAGGGCTCCCCCCAGACAGAGCAGGTCCATCGCGCGTCCCACACCTGCGTGGTCGCTCACCCAGCCAAGCAGCACAGGTACCCAGTTGGCGAGATAGGCAATCACATAAAAGAGCGAAACAAGCCGGGCGTGGCTGGCTCTGGGGGCGATGCGGTTGACCAGGGTCGCGCTGCCCACAAAAATGGCGCCCTGAGCGTAACCTGCCACCAGAAAGCCGAACAGTGCCAGACCCAGCCTCTGCCAATGGACCGCCATCAGAAACAGCAACAGGCAGAGTGCCAGGGCCAGGCAACCGCTTAGCAGGGTGTGCCGTGCATCCAGACGGCGGCACCAGAGCTGGCAGAGGCCCGAAACCAGCAGATAGGCCGCCACCAAATAGCCAAACAGACCCAGGTCCGTCATGCCCAACAGCTCACGAGCCACATTCGGACCAATGGCGAGCAAGCTGGCCGCCGCCACCCAGGCGGTGAACAGGGCGCCGGCGCACAAGAAGAAGGCCCCTCCGGTCGCGGCCAATCCCTGGCGCAGGGTACGCAGAGGCTGGCCGCTCAGTGTCGGGGCCCCCTCCCGCGCCCTGTCTGGCCAGTAGAGTGTCACCCCCACCATGGCGCACAGCGCCATCAGCATGATCAACATGAAAGGCAGCAAGGTTGGGTAGATCCCTAGTTGCAGCGCCAGGGCACTGAAGATGGGGCCCAGTGCCAACCCCAGGGTAAAGGAGAGGGTGGCACTGAGCGCGGCGCGCTTGCCGCCATCATCCGGCCCAAAGCGCAGCAAGGCCACGTTGGCGGCGCCGGTCAGGGCACCGGTA
>NZ_AQGQ01000201.1 GCF_000388115.1 Aeromonas molluscorum 848 | reverse complement strand
TGCCCCCGGCCCAGGTGGCTCAGGAGGACCGCATCCATCTTATCCAGGGCTTGCAGGTGCAGGATGTGGACGCCGAGGGCAAGGATATCCGCGTCACCCTGAGCGTGGGCAACGGCAGTCTGACGGTGGTTGATAGCGCAGGCGTCAGCGTGACGGGGGATGGCAGTGGCAGTGTGACGCTGCTCGGTTCCCAAGATGCGATCAATGCTCTGTTGGGGAGCGGCATCCACTATCTGGGGGATGCCAACTTCAATGGCAGCGATCAGCTGACCATGGTAACCAACGATCTGGGCAACACTGGCAGCGGTGGCGGTCAGGATGTCAGCAGTACCCTGGATATCGCCGTGCAACCGGTCAACGACGCGCCTGAGCTGACCTTGCCTGGCAGCGGCTTGAGCGTGGGTGAGGATGGCGACATCATACTGAGCGGCATCAGCGTCAAGGATGTGGATGCCGGTACGGCACCGATGCAGGTGACCCTCAAGGTTGAACATGGTCTCCTGGTCGCGGCCGCTGGTGCCGGAGTCACAGTGCTTGGCAGCAACAGCAATAGCCTGATCCTGACCGGGGCTCAGGATGCCCTCAACGCCTTCCTGGCTGGCGCAGTCCACTATCAGCCGAGTCCGGACTACTGGGGGGATGACAACCTGAGTCTGGTTATCTCGGATCTCGGCAGCACGGGCTCCGGCGGCGCTCTGGAGGATAGCGGCCAGCTTGGCATCAATGTGGCCGCCCAGGCCGATATGCCCAATTTGCAGCTGGACAGTCATGGGGTGACCGCCCTGGTCGGTGGCTGGGTTCCCCTCAGCCTGAGTGCCTGGGTTGCCAACCCTGAACCGGGTGAGTTAAGCATCAGGCTGAGTGGTCTGGATGGCGCTCAGGTGCTGGATCAGGATGGTCGGCAGGTGGGGCAGGATCTGGGTAATGGCGACTGGTTGCTGCCAGGAGACAGCAACTTGCCGCTGTTCCTGGATGGCTTTGGTGTGGGCAGCCACAACGTCTCGGTACAGGCCGAGTCCAGTTCGGGGGGCAGTGTCATCAGTTCAACCCCGGACACTCTGGAAGTTCACACTGTGGCGGGCAACGAACTCCATGGCAGCGGCGGGGATGACCATCTGGTCGGCAGCCAGGGTGATGACATCCTCTATGGCGGTGCCGGCAGTGACATTCTCACCGGGGGACTGGGCAGCGATACCTTCGCCTGGACCTTGCCGGATGCGGGTTCGGCCAGCCAGCCTGCGGTCGATACCATCACCGACTTCAACCTGCAACAAGGGGACAGGCTGGATCTCAGCGACATGCTGGGCGGAGTCAGCGGCAGCGACATCAACAGCCTGCTCTCCCATATCCAGGTGTCGGTGACGGCAGGGGCCAACGGGGTGAGTGACTTGCATCTGGATATCTCTCCCGCCGGGGATGGGCAGATAACCCAGTCCATCGATGTCAAGAGTGTGGATCTCTCCAGCCTCAATATGGGAGGGGGCAGTCAGAGCGAGATACTCACCTCGCTCATCGATAACCAGCACCTCATCGTCGATCACCCTTGATGCAACAAGGCCGCCCTCGGGCGGCCTTGTCATTTCGGACTGGTGGGCAACCGCTGCCCTGTCCTCAGCCACAGCACTTCTTGTGTTTCTTGCCGCTGCCACAGGGGCAGGGGTCGTTGCGCCCGGGCAGAGGGCATGAGTCATGGGGAAACTGGACGCCCTCGGTATAGACCCAGTGCCTTGCCAGGCGCGTGAAGCGGGAGCGTTCATGCAGACAGTGGCGCTGCCCTGCATCGAGGAACCAGGCTTTGAACTCGACCTGGCCCTCTTCATCATCCGGGGTGCCATCTTGGGTGTTGACTATCTCGAGCCCGACCCAGCGGGTCTCCTGGCGGCCAAGCTCGGTCGCGGTCAGTCCCCCCAGAAAGTCCGGATGCCAGCTCTGCACCAGATAGTCACCCAGCCCCAACACGAAGGCGCTGTAGCGCGAGCGCATCAGCTGTTCGCAGCTCGCGGCGGCTTGGCCCTGATGGAGGGGGGCGCAGCAGGTCTGGTAGGAGAGGGTGGAACCGCAAGGGCAAGGGGTCATGGTATAGGCCGTATCTGAATCAAATGTGCGGGGATTGTAGCCAAGCGGGGGGGCCGCAGACCAGTGCTGCGGCATAATCAGTGATCGGAGCCGGGAATCTGGCGCTGCAGTTTGGGGATTGGCCGAGAATATGGAACAATTAACCATTATTCGCCGTTTCGTTAAAAGACCCTATGAATGAGATCGTGAAAGGCAGTATCGATTTGATCCGGCAGCTCAACTATGGGCTGGTCTACGCCAGTCTGGAGGAGCACAAGGAGCTGTCACGCACCGATCTCTCCCGCCTGACCGGCCTCTCCCCCGCCAGCATCACCAAGATCACCCGGGAGCTGCTGGTTGGCGGCCTGGTTGTGACCTGCGGCGAGAGCTCCGTCGGTCGGGGTCGGCGCCAGATCCTGCTGCGTATCAACGAACGCCGTTTCCAGTTTCTCTCCATGCGCCTGGGCCGTGGCTATGTGGACATGGCCCTGTTCGATCTGGCGGGCCGCTCTCTGGCCCGCCATCGTCACCAATTCAGCGAAGCAGAACGGGGCGATCTGCTGGCCAGCCTCATCAAGGCGATAGAGAGTTTCTTGCCCAAGCGGGCCCTGCGTCTGGCCTGCATCGCCCTCTGCCTGCCGGGTCAGGTGGAGCGCCATTCCGGCATGGTACGTCACTTCCCCTTCTATGATCTGCGCAACTGGCCTCTGGGGCCGACCCTGCAGCAGGCATTCGCGGTGCCCGTGCTGGTCAGCGGCGATGTGCGTACCTGGATACAGGCTGAGCGCGAGTGGGGGGCTGCCAAGAATTGCGCAGATGCCGTGCTGGTGTTCGTTCACAACGACATCGGGGTGGGCATGGTGGTCAATGGCCAGCTGATGGAGAGCGAATCCGCCATGCTGGGGGATCTCAGTCACCTGCAGCTCGAGCCCTATGGCCAGCGCTGTTATTGCGGCGGTTTTGGCTGTGCCTGCACCCTGGTCACCAATCAGGCGCTGGAGGCCCAGTACCGTGAGCTGCGTGGGCGGATAGGTGGTACGGACTCCGATCTTCCCGAGAGCGTCACCATTCGCGAGCTGTGCGAGCTGGCATTGGCGGGCAATAGCCTGTGTCAGGACATATTGCATCAGGCGGCGGGCCGTCTCGCCCGGGTGCTCTCCAATCTCATCTGCCTGCTCAATCCGGGCAAGCTGCTGCTGGGTGGTGAGATCACCCGCGCCGATCGCCTGTTGTTCCCCATGCTGCATCAGGCCCTGGCGAGCCAGCTGCCGGCCGATTATCTGGTGCGACTGCAAATAGAGTCGACCCACTTCTACGAAGATCCCACCAAACCGACCTCGGTGCAGGTACACAAGGCGCTGCGCGATGGCAGCCTGTTGCTGGACCTGCTGCGGGGCGGTGGCAACGAGTCATGATGCTGAAGATGATGGCCGCAGGGGACGGAGCAGGGCACCTTTCATGAAACTGGGACTGCAGGGACGCTTTCTCCTTATTCTGTGTTGTATCAGCCTGTTGCAGCTTATCTTGCTCAGCACCGCCAGCTATTACTATGTCTCCGAGCAGCGTTATCGCGAGGTGGGGGAGCAGGCGCTGGACGTGGCCCAGCTGGTGGCGCGGGATAGCGCCGTGATAACCGGGGTGCGCCGGGCTGACACGGCTCGCCTCAACCTGCTGGTGGAGAAGATCCGCAGCGATGTGGGAGCCAGTTTCATCGTCATCGGCGATCGCAACGCCTTGCGGTTGGTACATCCGCAATCGGATCGTATCGGCAAGCCGATGGTGGGGGACGATCCGACCCGGGCGCTGGTCAATGGGGAGTCCTATATCTCCCATGCCAAGGGTTCCCTGGGGGTGTCGGTGCGCGGCAAGACACCAATCCATGACGAGCTGGGTCAGATCATCGGCGTGGTGTCGGTCGGTTATCTGGTGCGCGACATAGACGCGGATCTACGCGGTTTTCTGCGCTTTGGCCTCTTCATCACCCTGCTCATCGTGCTGCTCAACAGCCTGGCGGCAGGTTGGCTGGCGCGGCGCTATAAAAAAGCGATCTTCGGTTTTGAGCCCGAACAGATAGGCCGTCTCTATGCCGAGCTCGACTGTACCCTGCGCACCGTGCGCGAGGGGATACTCACCATCGATGGCGAGGGGCGGCTCACCTCCATCAACCCCAATGGCATCAAGTTGCTGCACCTCGATGAGCAGCAGGCCAGGGGAGCCATAGGCCGTCCCATCAATGATCTGCTGCCTGAGACTCGCATGTTGTCGCTCATTCATGATCCCAAGCCGCAATATGACGAGGAGATCTGGCTCAACGGCCAGCACCTGATCGTCAACCGTCTGCCCTTGGTGCGCGATGGCGAACTCATCGGGGCCGTATCGAGCTTCAGGCGCAAGGATGAGCTGGCCGAGCTGAGTGCCCAGCTCAGCCAGGTACAGGCCTACAGCGATCTGCTGCGGGTGCAGACCCACGAACACAATAATCAGCTGGGTACCATTGCCGGGCTTATCGAACTCGGTGCCCATGAGGAGGCGCTCGCCTTCATCGGCCGTGAGGCCGGCACGGAGCAGACCCTGCTCAGCTTCCTGATGACGGCGATCGCCAAGCCCAAAGTGGCAGGGCTGCTGCTTGGCAAGTATCACAGGGCCCATGAGCTGGGGCTCGAGCTTGTCGTCGAGCCCGATTCACGCCTGCATGATATTCCCGCCAGGGTGTCAGGTTCCCAGCTGGTGACCCTGCTTGGCAATCTCATCGACAACGCCTTCGAGGCGACCCGTCGCCAGGGGGCTCCCTATGCCCCGATCCGGGTCTCGATGACGGACCTTGGTCAGGATCTGATCCTGGAGGTCGAGGATGGGGCTGGCGGTGTGGCCCCCACGTTGCAGGATCGGCTATTTGAGCCCGGCGTCAGCAGCAAGACCGAGCGAGGTCATGGCATCGGCCTGGCACTGGTGCGCAAGACCCTGGATGCGCTGAAGGGTGACATCGTCATAGAAGCGACCGAACAGGGCAGTTGTTTTGTCTGTTACATTCCCAAGGATGTGTGAATGATCAAGGTATTGATAGTGGAGGATGACCCGGCCATCGCCGAGATCCACCGCCGCTTCGTCGAGCGGCTGCCGGGCTTCGTCCTGTGCGGTCTGGCACTCACCTTAAGCGATGCCCGCGAGCAGATCACCGTGCTCAAACCCGATCTGGTGTTGCTCGATGTCTGGTTGCCCGATGGCGAGGGGCTGGGGCTGCTCAAGCAGCTGCGCCAGGAGGGGGCCGAGGTGGATGTCATCCTGCTCACTGCGGCGCGGGAAGCGGCTACCTTGCAGGAGGCGATGCGCCTCGGGGTCGTGGACTTCATCTTGAAGCCCGTAGTGTTCGAGCGGCTCAAGGGCACCCTGGAGAAATATCGGCAGAGCAGCCAGGCCCTGGCCAGCCTGGCCGATATCAGCCAGCAGGACGTGGACGCCCTGTTTGGTAGCACTGCCGGCAGTGCCAACCCGCTCACGCTGCCCAAAGGCATCGATGCCCTGACTCTGGAGCGGATCCTGAGCGCCCTGGCGGGCGAGGGGGCGAGCGCGGAAGAGATAGGTGCCAGGGTCGGGGTGAGCCGCACCACGGCGCGCCGTTACCTGGAGTTTCTGGTGGGCCAGCAGCTGGCATCCCCTGAGCTCGAATATGGTACCGTCGGACGTCCCGAGCGCCGCTATCGCCGCCGCTGAGCACAGATGCTACGGACAAAGAAAGAGCGCCTTGATGGCGCTCTTTTTATTACTGCTTGTTATCACTCTGGTTTATCAAGGTCTCTGCTCATTATGGGTAGGGTACTGAGGCGGCAGAGTGCCATCGATTCAGGAATGAGTCACAGGTTCACCCTTGGGTTCCTTGCGAGCCTGCCACCATTGCCAGAGCGGGATCATCAGCATAGTGATGGTGATGATCGTAAAGCCGAGGGTGATGGGGCGTTCCCACATAAAGCTCATGGAGCCATCGTTGATCACCAGGGCGCGGCGCAGGTTGTCTTCCAGCATGCCTCCCAGGATGAAGCCGAGCAGCATGGGGGCCATGGGGAAATTGAGCAGGCGCAGGCCGATGGCGATCAGCGCAACTAACGTCATCACATGGATGTCCATGGTGTTGAACGACACCAGATAGACCCCGGTCAGGGAGAAGAGCAGCACCATGGGGATCAATACCGGACGTGGTACCGCCAGTATCCTGGCCAGGTAAGGAATGAGTGGCAGGTTGAGGATCAAGAGCACCACATTGCCCAGATACATGGAGATGATCACCGACCAGAACACGTCCGGATGCTCCATGAACAGACGAGGACCCGGCTGGATTCCATAGGCGACCAGGGCACCCAGGATCAGGGCCGTGGTGCCCGAGCCCGGGATCCCCAGGGTCAACAAGGGCACGAAGGAGCCGGTGGAGGCGGCATTGTTGGCCGCTTCCGGGCGGCCAGGCCGCGCAGGCTTCCCTTGCCGAACTGGTCCTGATGCTTCTTGCCAGCGATGTTGCGCTCTGCGCCATAGGCCATGAAGGCGGCGATGGTGGCGCCAGCCCC
>NZ_AQGQ01000200.1 GCF_000388115.1 Aeromonas molluscorum 848 | reverse complement strand
GCGCTAGATGAAGGCTTGCAGGGCGCACAAGGTAACCGGGTGCCTGCCAGGTAGTCCTGGATGCATTGCCATACCAGGGGGCTGCGCAGGGCGGCTCTGCGCTGTGCTATCTCGGCCAGGGTAAACCAGTGGCAGGCGAGCACGTCGCCATCGGGATCTGCCGGCCGATGCAGGCCCGGATCGGTGTGAAGGTCAAATACCAGGGCGGTGCGCAGGAAGGTGGCCTCGCTGTCGGCGGGTTTGAACAGGTAGTTGCCGAGCCAGGCCGTGGGCTGGGCCTCTAGGCCGGTCTCCTCCTTGAGTTCGCGCCGCGCCGCCTCAATCAGGGTTTCCCCCGCTTCCACATGACCGGCTGGCTGGTTGAAGCGCAGCTCACCGCGGATCGCCTCCTCGACCAGCAAGAAGCGCCCCTGCCAGTGCACCAGAGCGGCGACCGTCAGGCGGGCGGGCAGATATTCGTGATCCATAACAAGGCTCCTGGGCTGATATGCACAACAAGGTGCAAGGGGCTATTCGAGTTCGCTTAGATAATCGGGGGTTCGGCCCGGCTTGTCACCCGCTGAATGTCATCCCGGGTATCGGCGCCGGGGCGATGAGTGCGACCTTGCCTCAGCAGCCGATGTTGAGAGGGAAAAATGGCCATTGGCAAGGTCCTTGTTTGCGTGCAGGTGGTCCTTGGCTGAACGAACCGCTTCGCAATCCGTTCATCACCTGCTGCCCGTTGTCATGGGCAGGGTCAGATTTTACGGGCAGGACGGCGCGCGCTGGCGCGGCCCGATCCCTTGCCGCTTGCCCCCTGGCTGGTGTTGTCGCTCGCGCCTGAGCGGGACGGACCCTTGGCGGACGTCGTTGCTGGTACCCTGCTGGGCGCCGCTCTTGCTGGACGGGGGGGACGGGCGACGGGGATCTCGCTGCTGGCCAGCTCGCGGCTCTGGCCTGGGGTCAACCCATCCAGGGTCAAGGTACCGATGGCGTAACGAATGAGGCGCAGGGTGGGGTGACCGATATGGGCCGTCATGCGCCGCACCTGGCGGTTGCGGCCCTCGACAATCTTGATCTCCAGCCAGCAGGTCGGGATGGCCTGACGCTCGCGAATGGGCGGGTTGCGCGGCCACACCTCAGGTTCCGCCATGATGCGCGCCTCGGCAGGCAGCGTCATGCCGTCATTGAGTGCCACGCCGGCGCGCAGGGCGGCCAGTGCCTCCTCACTCGGGATCCCCTCAACCTGCACCCAATAGGTCTTGGGGGTTTTCTCCCCCGGTTGGGTGAGCTGAGCCTGGAGCTTGCCATCGTTGGTGAGCAGCAACAACCCCTCGCTGTCCCTGTCCAGTCGGCCTGCGGCATAGATGCCGGGCTCGGTGACATGATCCTTGAGGGTTTCGCGGCCTGCCTCGTCGGTGAACTGGCACAGCACCATGTAGGGTTTGTTGAGCAGCAGTAACTTGCGCTCTTGCGCGGCCATGGGCTGGCGGGCTGTCTTGACATCGCTGCGCCCTGGGGCGGCCGGGCGGGACGAGGGTCGTGGCGAGAGGAGAGGGCGGCTCGGTTTCATGGCATCTGGCATCAATAATGGCGGGGCCACAGTGTATCACAGCACCCTGGCGGCGGGATCTGTCTCCCTGGTGTTGAGACTCCCCAAGAGAGCGCTGAACGGGGCAGGCTGGTCTCGGCCGGCTAGCTCAGCAGCCCCTCGATGACGATGGCGTGACGGCTCTGATGGTTGCTGGCGCAGCGCAGGGCATGGGTCAAGGTCTCATCCATCATGGCCCGGGCCAGCCGGGTCAGGGGTCTGAGCTGAGCGGGGGGCAGTTGCCGGGGGGCGCAGAGCAAGATGATGTGGTGGACAGCGCCTAGGCTGGAGCCCCAGTCGACAGGATCGGGGCTGTAGATCATGGCGAGGGCGGGCTGGCGGATAGCGGCACTGAGCACGTGGGGCATGGCGATGCCCGCCTGGATGATGGTGGCGCTGACTCGCTCGCGGGCCATGAGTTCACTGTGCAGACTAGGGCTGTCTGTGACCAGCTCCCCCGGCAGCAGGCCGGTCAGCTGCGCCAGCACCTGAGGTTTGTTCAGGGGGGCAGACAGGCTAGCCACCTGCGGCAAGGCAAAGTGGTAGTCAGGCTGGCGGGTGGCCAGGCGCTGCTCGGCGAGGTATGCCGTCGTACTGCGGCCAAGGGGTTTGCCCAGCTCGACGCACCAGCAGTTGAAGGCCATGTGGGCAAGCTCGGCATCCAGTCCTTCAATCAACAGCTGGCAGAGATCTCCGGGCTGGGTGGCCAGGGTGAGCAGGGCGAGCAGGCTGCTGGCTTCGGCCGTCTGGCGACGGCTGAGGTTGCTCAAGCGGATGTGCGACTTGAACAGGCCTGCCATGCGGCTCAGTTGCCTGGCCTGGCTGATGCTCAGCCCATGGCGGCAGTAGAGGGTGATCTCGCGGGTCAGCATCAGCGGCCGGGGAGTGGCGCGCTCAGCACGGCGACCGCATTGAGTAGCACAGACTCCAGTGATACCTGGCGCTGGGGGCAGCCGAGGAAGCGCTCCTTCTGTTCAATCTCGATGTCGGAGGCGATCAGCACCAGATCGGCGCCGGCGATATCCCGGGCGGTGAGCACATTCTCGAGCCCCATAGCGCCTTGGGTTTCGACCTTGATCTTCAGACCGAGCTGGGCGGCCGCTTTTTGCAGGGCCTCCGCGGCCATGTAGGTGTGGGCAATGCCGGTGGGGCAGGCGGTAACGGCAACGACTTTCATGGGACCTCGCAATAATGGGGTAGCGCCGGGACAAGATAACGTCTGACCTCGAAATGTCCAACGGACACATACGCCCGGCTAGCTTGCGGTGTGTCGCTGACAACACAAAGAGGCCCAGGGGGGGCCTCTTTGTGGTTCGGGGCTTCTGTTGTTTAAGCGGGTACGGCAGCCATGTTGCCCTTGCGCAGTTTTTTCAGGGCAACCGCCACCACGCCGGTGACGATGGCGCCGCAGATCATGCAGAGCAGGGCCAGCAGCGGCTTGTTGACCGCCCCCAGCAGGGCCACTATGGGGCCACCGTGGGCCACGCTGTTGGTGATGCCGAACAGGAAGGCCATGACGGCGGCGGTCATGCTGCCCAGCACGTTGGCCGGAATGACCGCCAGCGGGTCACGGGCGGCAAACGGAATGGCACCTTCGGAGATCCCCACCAGACCCATGGCACCGGCGGCCTTGCCCGCCTCGATTTCGGAGGCATCGAAGATCCCCATCTTGCGACCAAGCACGGTAGCCAGCGACATGCCAAGCGGCGCCGCCGGTATGGCGCAGGCCATGGCCCCCATGAACTGAGTCTGGCCGGAGGCAATCATGCCGACCGAGAACAGGAAGGCCACCTTGTTGACCGGGCCGCCCATATCAAAGCCAGCCATCCCCCCCAGTACGATACCCAGCAGCACCAGACTGCCACCGCTCATGGAGAGCAGCATGGCGTTCAGACCCGTCATCATGTCGGCAATAGGGGCACCGATGATGAAGATGAAAACGGCGGCGATAAACAGCGATCCGACGATGGGGGCGATCAGGATAGGCACCAGCGGCTGCACCATCTTGTGGTAGTGACGGGTGGCAATCCAGCGCACCAGATAACCGACCAGCAGGCCCGCTATGATGGCACCGATAAAGCCGGTGCCGGCGTCAGCGCCGTAGAAGCTGCCGTTGTTGGCGATCCAGCCGCCGATAAAGCCCGGGGCCAGCGCAGGGCGGTCACCGATGGCGTAGGCGATATAGCCCGCCAGTATAGGGATCATCAGGGTGAAGGCGGCCACGCCCACGTTGAGGATCTGATTCCACATGCTCCCTGCCGGGATCTGCATGCCGCTCGGGGTCGGGTTGCCGCCGATGGCCAGCGCCAGCGCGATCAGCAGACCACCGGTGACCACAAACGGGATCATGTGGGAGACGCCGTTCATCAGGTAGCGATAGAGATCGCCGCTGCCGCCCGTGCTCTTATCCTCTCCTTTCTTGTCCTCTTTGCCTGCCACATAGGCTGGGGCCTTCAGCGCTTGCTCAATGAGACCCTTGCCATCCTTGATGGGGGCTTTCACCCCAGTCTTGATGAGCGGCTTGCCGGCAAAGCGGGCCATGTCCACCTGCTTGTCACAGGCGACGACGATGGCGCTGGCACGGGCGATCTCGGCCGCGGTCGGGCTGTTCTTGACGCCGATGGAGCCGTTGGTCTCCACTTTTACCTCGTAACCGAGCTCCTTGGCGGCACGTTCCAGGGATTCTGCCGCCAGATAGGTGTGGGCGATGCCGGCAGGGCAGCCGGTGACACCGATGATCAGCCCCTTGTCGGCGGCCGGAGTGGCCACTTGCGGCTCTTTCTTCTCGAGCAGCAGGGCCAGCGCATCGGCTGGCGTCTTGGCCGCCAGCAGGGCATCGATAAAGCCCTCTTCAATCAGCTTGGCGGAGAGCTCGGCCAGCACCTCGATATGGTGATTGGCGCCGCCGGCCGGGGAGGCAATCATGAAAAACAGCCGGGAGGGCTTGCCATCTTCGGCGCCGTAGTCGATACCGGCGCGGCTGATGCCGATGGCCACCGCTGGGGTGCTCACAGCCGCACTCTTGGCGTGGGGCAGGGCAACACCTTCTTCAAAGCCTGTGTTGTCCAGCTCTTCCCGGGCCCACAGGTCCTTGATGAACTGCTGCTCATCGCTGACCTTGCCCTGCGCGACCAGCAAGCGGGCCATTTCGCTGAAGACCTCCTCCTTGCGGCTGGCCTTTAAATCGAGCGCGATCAGCTGCTCGTTGATAAGGGTGGTGATCATGGTGTTCTCCCTGCTCCTTGATGGAGCCTGTTGGCATGCCGTGCACACGGCATGCAGACAAAATTGACACGACTATTATCGCGCCGGGGCACACGCCACCCTATCGGACAAATGTGCGAATGACTGGATTTTTGTGCGGAAAGATCACGAGTGTGAGCCTGATCCCAAAGCGAGGTGTTGGGCACCAGTAGAAAATAAAATTGGTTTTTACATATAAAATCATGATGTTAGTAGTATAGCCCTTGCGGCCACATTGCTGTGGCCCTACCAGTCTGGACGGGAGAGAGAAGCTTCTTCTGTAAATTTGTGAGGATATATGATGGAGCGAGATGTGAGCCAACGCACATAAATGGTTGTCATCAGGGTAGCTTGGTGGAGTACAAACTGGAGAAATGGGCTTGGCGAGCGGACTCTCCGGGGCAACCACAGGGTGTAATGAACGGAGGTGAGTTGTACCGCCGATAGCGGTGGCAGGGGTGGGAGTCGCGGTGCATATTGCATCCTGAGGGTGGGCGCGATGAGCCCATCCTCAGGATGCTTGTCAGCGACTCCGGCTGTTGTTGCTTGGTGTGATAGCGATGCACTGGCCAGCCAATTACCGCCATTGCTGCCGCGACACCGATCACGATCTGATAGAGGCGTCCCACCGCCCGCTAAAGCAAATCCATATGAAAATCCTGCCGGATAAGTTCCGGGGTCAAGCCGAGTGGCGCCGTAATGGCCAGGCTGGATATGAATTTCACAAACAATCTGGTTCAGTTTTTTGGGGGACGTCTGTATTGATTCATTCTTGTATCATCCAGTTAGCTTTATTGGGGCGAGTAAGGGACTCCTTGAATATGGATATTTTTCAGTTTGCCATTTCGGAATAAACATCAGGTGCCATTGAATTAAGCATCAACCTACTCCGCTGAAGGTTTCCGTGGCGTTCGAAAATTCAATATCCAAGATACGCCAATACCCGAATCAGCTTTGTTAGTCGAACCGATGGGATTTATTATTTACGTGGCATCATCATCCATAGACCGCAGAGGGCGACACCAATGCCCAGCAACCGAGTGACTGAAAAGGTTTCTCGAAAAAACAACAGTCCAATAGGTAAAAGCAAGAGTGTACCTGCCGCATTGGTCAGGAATGAAGATATCCCTAAATGACCACCGGCTCGATACAGCAATAAGAATCCAAGCTCAATCCCTAAAATTCCCAGCGCCACGCCCGCAACACTCCAGTTTAATATTTGGACGCTGCGGCTACCGTCATAAAAATAAATTCCAGGTAAACATAATAAAAGGGCGATGCCATAACTCAAGGACAGAGATAAAAATGGATTGACACCACTAGGTACAAATTTAATCGAAAGATGGTATACGACCGAACCTGCGACCGCAAGAATGACAGCTAAAACATACATCGTGAACTCCAGCTAAAAAATAAAAGCATGCTCAGTCTAGCGGATGCCACAGTTCATAGGTAGACTGCAAAAATGAATGGCAGTTATAAGATTCCTTTATGACAAATGACTTTGATACCGCACTGCTGCGCTCTTTCGTGAGTGTTGTACGATGTGGCAGCATTAACCGGGCCGCAATATTGCAAGGGAAAACACAGCCAGCGCTTAGCCAACAAATTCAGCGTTTAGAGCAGCAACTAGGCCATGCATTGCTGCTTCGCTCCAACAGAGGAATACGTTTAAGTACGGAGGGGGAGGCGTTATTACCTTATGCAGAACGCATTTTGAGTCTGACCGATCAACTGAGTCTAAAGCCTGCATCACAAGGTAAACTGCATTGCAGTATTGGTTTGGTTGAAGATCTTGTGAGTAATCACTTTACCCGCGTACTA
>NZ_AQGQ01000199.1 GCF_000388115.1 Aeromonas molluscorum 848 | reverse complement strand
GCTCTGTAATTGTTACAGTAATTTAAGAAAGCCGTGGTGCCTCTGGTACCACGGCTTTTTGTCTATCTGGGCTTTGCCAACCGGATGCCAGAGACAGATCTGGCGACTATTTCCTATCGGTATAACCACTCCAGCACGGGATGATTGTTTGTGCGGCTATCAATGAAATGACAGCGGCCATACCGGGTTGAGCGTGCTTGATCTCGCCTGAGTGTGTTAAAAACAAAGTATCAACAGGCACAGGATTGTTTGGCAGGTTTGTCTATGAAGAGGGGGATTTGGTTAGCTGCTTGTCTGGCGGCCGGTGGGGCGTTAGCCTCGCCACCATCGCATGTTCAAGCTGACCTGGTCGCCGAGACAACGCCTGACCTGGTCGCCGCCGAGCAGGCGCGCCTCACTTGTCTGCAATTTTTGCATGTTCGGCTGGGGGGAAAGATCGCGCCCATCAGCATGGAGACCCGCCCCGTGCCCCACAGGGAGCAACAGTGGCTGGTGGACGGCAATGTAAAAGGACCCGAAGGTCCTTTGCTGTTTGCGTGTCACCTGCAGCAGGGCGCACGCTGGGAATTGTTGAACTTCTCGCTCTGGGCGGCGCCTACGCCACCGGCCTGAGGGCAACCAGCAGGTGTTGAAGATGCTCAACCATCGTCATGCCAAAGGGGGTCAGGTAGCCGCCATCTTCGGTGCTGATCAGACCCTGTTGATGCAGGCGTCCTGCCGCCTGGCGGAGAGCATCACTCATATCACTACGTAACTTGATCCCCACACTCAAATTCGCTGGATCAAAGCAGGCCAGTACTTTCAGTTCATGGACAAAGTCTTCAGAAATCTGGTCGATCCCAATCATGGACAGGCTCCTTACGCTAATGATGTATGCAAATTAGCACTCCCCGGGGGAGTTTAGTGGGCGCTGGGTCAAAGTATTGGCGATTATGGCGGGCAGGCTGGCTGTATGGTGATTTTTCAGGCAGTCAGTGCGGTGAGCATTGCCGCTCGCCGTGATAGGATAGGGCCTCATCGGCCTAATACCCGTATTCCCTTGTCCAAGGCAACCCGCATGACCCGCATCACATTGATTTCTCTGCTTCATCGCCTTTCGCCCCAGTTTCCCATCTATCCGGTGGCGCAACTCTTGCCTCAGTTGAGCGAACACAAGGGGGAGGTCTGGTTGCCTCCGCTGAGCACTCCCGACGTGGCGGCCCTGCGCGCCAAGGTGGCCCCGCAAGCACAACGCGAGTTTGCCTCCCTTGCCACTGGCTGGTGTGATTTTGCCGCGAGCGACAGTGGTGATACGCCTGAGTTGGACGCCTTGGCCAGTTATGATGAAGAGATGCTCGATAACCTGCGGCTCTACTGGGGCAGTGCGGCCAAGATCAATCACCCGATCACCGATAATCTGTTTGAGCTGCGCAGGGGGGTAGTGGATGAGGCTCATGGCACCAAGCTGGCCGACGCCTGGGAACGCCAGCAAGAGCTGCGATTTACGCAGTTGATGTCGGCGGCCCAGGGGCAGGATCTGCTCTGTTTCGTCGAGGTCGAAGCGGCCTATTGGCTGCGCCAGCGCCTGAGTGAGCAGGTCGAGATAGAGCTGCATATTCCCGCTCTGTAGAGGGACCCTGTCCGCTTTGCCAAGTACAGCCCTCTGTACGACGCCCTGCTTAGCCAAAGCCTATCTGGTGCGCACTATGGGTGTACTGGCGACCCGAACGGGTCATGTGGCCTCCATTCACTGGACAAGGCTGCGGCAAGATGTGAACATGTCGCCCTTTATTGCGCGAGCCTACCCGGTTCGGGTCATCATAGACTCGGCAGCCCGGGCCCGTCGCGATCCTTAGCACTGCATAAGAGACTTGACCATGAGCTATGAACTGACCGATACCGAGCGCAATGCCGCGCTGCAACTGAACGCCGACTACCGCTACGATCACTTCATCAGCAAGCTGGTCGAGCATGAAGAGCTGTTCGTGCTGACCGACGAACACGGCGTCATGATGCTGACCACCGAAGACGAAGATTGCATCCCGGTGTGGCCGCACCCCGAATACGCCCAGGCCTGGGCTGAAGGCGAGTGGGCCGAGTGCAAGCCGCAGTCCATCACCCTCAAGGTATGGCTGGAACGCTGGGTTGAAGGCATGGAGCAGGATGAACTCTGCGTGGCCGTCTTCCCGACACCGGATCAGGAAGGCATCGTGCTCGAGCCTGCCGATGTGGCCGATGCGGTTGCCCAGAAGCAGGCCAAGCGCGGTTAATTCCTCCGCCTGTGCTAAACACAACCCCGCCATTGGCGGGGTTGTGTCGTTTTGGGCATGGCGATGGCTCAGGGTTGCAGGTAGCGGGTGTCGCGGATATTGACCGGAGGGAAGCGGGTGCCTTGCTTGATGGCGTCCAGGGTCTCCTGCTTCACTGTCTTGTCTATCCAGAACAGTCCCCCGTAGCTGTAACCAGAATTGAAGCCATCAAGGGGCCAGTAGAGCACCTCGCTCTTGGCGGTGGCGATACCCTTGGGCAATTTGATCCAGCGCCAGGCCCCTTCCCGGGTATAGGGCACCTGATAGGTGGGCACGAAGCTGGCGATCTCATAGAGCCGTGCCTGGATCTGGCGCGACAGTTCTGCCTTCTTGGCGAAATCGAACTCCTTGTCGTACTGCTCTACCAGGGCCGTGATGACGTCATCATCGATGTTCATGATGTTGTTGGTCTGTGGCTTGTGGGCGTTGACCTTGTGGAAGTACTCCCAGTAAGCGGGATAACGCCCCGTACTCCAGGCCATCCAGGCGCTCTGGTGTTTCTTCTCCAGCATGGCCTTGAAGCCCGCGGAGGCATCCATCAGATTGAGATCCAGGTTAAGACCCGCCTTCTTTGCCTCCTCGCGTAGCATGGTGAGGCGCTGGGAGTGTTCCGAGGTGGTGTAGATCACACTCAGTGACAGTGGCCTGCCCTTGGCATCTTGCAATATGCCGTCTGGCCCGGCCTGAGTGAAACCCGCTTTGGCAAAATAGTCGCGGGCAATTTTAGGGGCGAAGGGGCGCGCCTTGAGGGCGTTATTGGTGAAGTCTCCCTGACCAGACCCATAGTTGTTGAGGCGCTGGTAGTCGCCGCGCAGCAAGGTACTCAGCATCTTGTCGATGTTGAGGGCGTACTGGATGCCGAGCCGGGCATTGAGGTCGCTCAGCAAAGGATCGTCGATGTTGAGGTAGAGCCCGGTCGGGGATTGCGGCGTCTGGGTATAGAACCAGATGCGGTCTATGTAGCCCTTGTCAAATTCGGGGGTCTTGGTCTTGTCGTGCCACCAGTTTGGGATCACCAGGCCGAAGGTATCCAGTTCGCCGCGCAAAAAGTGCTGCCAGGCAATGTTGAGATCGCGCAGCACCTTGATCTGGATGCGGTCGGGATTGAACCTGTGCTGGAAGTAGCGCTCATTGTTACCCCACCAGTCGGGAATGCGGCTGAAGGTGACGGATTTTCCTTTCTTGACCTCGGTGAGTTGATAAGGCCCAGTGACCGGCAATACCTTCCAGTTGTACTCCCGTACCCAGCTGTCATCGAGTGTGATGGCGTGACTGGGTTCGGGGGAGAAGGGGAGGGAATCGAGCAAGTCTTCCCGGCTCTTCTCGCTGCCGCTGGTGATGGCCAGAGTGTGGTCATCGAACTTGATCACATCGACAATCTGGGTGCTGTAGTAGTTGTTGTACCAGGGAGCATTGATCTGCTTGCTGCGCAGCATCTTGAGGGTGAACAGGAAGTCGTCTGCGCTGACCGGCACACCGTCGGACCAGCGAGCCTTGGGGTTGATACGAAAATACATGGTTTTGTGATCGGCCCCGAACGCCCACTGGTTGGCCAGCATGGGAATAGGGTTGCCGGTATCCGGATGGCTGGCCAGCAGAGGCAGCCGGTTCTCTCTCATATAACCGGCGAAGGCGCCATTGGCATCGGGGCCATAGTTGCGCAGGGTCAGCGGAAAACTGGTCATGAAGGTGCGAAAGGTGCCGCCCCGCTGAGCTGCCGGATCGGCATAGACGGGATCCGTATCGTTGCTTTCCCACTTGAGATCCGTTGGCAGGGTGGCACTCCACCCGAGCTGAGTCCAGCACAGGGCGAGGGCGGCGGCCCCTAGGTGATTCAGTCGCATATCCTTTGCTTCCTTGTCGTGACTGCGTGTTGATACTCTTATCTTACAATAGCGGGCCGAGCCATTGGCATGACCCCATCATGAGAGGCAGTTAGGCTCGGGTCAATGGTTTGGACAGATCTAGGCGTCCCCCCAGCAGGTGTACCAGGAAGCCGAGCAGCACCAGTGCGGAGCCCAGCCACTGCAAGGGGGTGGGATGCTCATCAAGCAAGATGGCAGCGGTCACCATGCCGACACAGGGAACCAGTAGGGAGAGCGGCGCAACTTGGGCCACCGGGTAGCGCATCAGCAGCCGTCCCCATAGCCCGTAGCCGAGCCAGGTGGCGACCAGTGAGAGATAGAGCACGCAGAGTAAGCCTTTCCAGCTGAAGTGTTGCAGGCTGTGGACGATAAGCTCCGGCCCTTCGAACAGCCAGGAGAGAGCGAGAAACGGCAGTATGGGTACCACGCCTCCCCAGGCAATCAGGCTGGGCAGGGACGTCTGGTAGCGCAATCCAATCTGGCGGTTGATGACGTTACCCAGACCCCAGCAGGCGGAGGCACACAGGGTCAGCATGAACCCGAGCAGAGTCAGATTGCCTTGACCATGGGTGGCGATGAGGTAGAGGCCGGCTCCCGCCAGCGGCAGGGCAATCCAGTGGTGGGGTTGCCAGCGCTCCCCCAGCCAGATCATGGCGAACAGCAGGGTAAATACCACTTGGGATTGCAGCACCAGAGAGGCCATTCCCGCGGGCATGCCGAACTTCATGGCACTGAACAAGAAGGCAAACTGTCCCAGGCTGATGGCTCCGCCGTAGGCCAGCAGCCAGCGCCAGGGGATGGTGGGTTTGGGGACCAGCAAGATGGCGGGGAAGACGACACCAATAAAACGCAGCGCCCCGAGCAGCAGCGGAGGTATTCCCTCCAGCCCCCACTTGATCACCACAAAATTGAGACCCCAGCAGAGGATAACCAGGGCGGCCAGACACTTGTCCTTGGCTTGCATGAGACTTCCTTGTTTGACATCACAGGTAATGATCCCGCCAGGACCGGCAGGCAAGTGGTCGAGGATAACCCCGGCAGGGGGTCCGGCGTCAACCGGGACGCCAGTGTCAGGCTCATTTAGGTAGGCGGTGGAGCGCATAACATATGGCGTTTGAACGGCGATGCCCGAAGCCGTTCGTGATAGAGGGGATCCTTTGAAAGCATGCCTTGATTGGCGTGTCGGTTCACGCAGCAGGGAATTGTTCGGGAGGGCGCAGTGCGGACTAAACTCTAGGAGACAGCCCCGCTGGGCGGGTTGCGATCAATGATCAAACGGAGGTACTCCATGAGCGATCATTCCCTACTACCCCATGGCGAGGATCTGCGCCGGGCGGTGCGTTGGTTGGCCGAGGGGCATGCCAATGACCCCCACGCCATCGAGGAGGCCTGCCTGCGTTTCGATCTCTCTCCTCTTGATGGGGAGTTTCTCATCACCCACTGGACCGTGCCTGGTAATAGCACCAGTCGGCCAGCCTGATGCTGAGCCGTGTCGGATCCTGTAGGACACTGGGTTGTCGTCAGACGAAGTTAGCGAGGGTGATGCCATAATCCTTGGGATCCACGGTACTCTCTATAGTCTCACTAACGCCGGGTTTGGCAAGGTCGAGCAGTTGTACTTCCAGATAGTGCCGTTGGGCAGCGTGATAGATAACCTTGACCAAGGGTTTGAGCGGCGTCAGTTCGTTGCGCTGCATCACTAGGGCTAAGCGCTGATTGGAGAGCAGCACCAGGGTACCGACCGGATAGACCCCCATGCACTTGATAAAACGCGTCACCAGTCCCTCATCGAAGTGAGTGACAGCCCCCTTGAGCAGGATCCTGAACGCCTGGGTCGGCTGCATCCCCTGTTTGTAGACCCGGTCTGCCGTCACCGCATCATAGACATCGACGATGGCACTCATGCGCGTATAGAGAGAGAGCTGCTCGCCCTGAAGCGAGCGAGGATAGCCGGAGCCATCGAGCCGCTCATGGTGATTGGCCGCCACCTCCAGCATGGTGGGGGTGATGCCGGTGGTGGCCTTGAGGATGTCGTGACTGTGCACCACGTGTTCGCGCATGATGGCAAACTCTTCGTCGGTCAGCTTGCCCGGTTTGTTGAGCACGGCATCCGGGGTCATTATCTTGCCCACATCATGGAGCAGTCCCCCCAGGGTCAGCTCCTTGAGCACGTTGCGCTCGAGCCCCAGATAGCGGCCAAAGTTGGCGAGCAGTATGGCCACGTTCATGGAGTGCTCCATCAGGTAGGCATCCTTGGCACGGATGCGCGCCAGGCAGAGCATGGCATCCCCGTGGCTGAACATGGTGTCGACCATCTCCTCGGCCACGGCGGCGAGCGGCGTGATGTCGATGGGTTCGCCGGCCTTGAGATGGCGAATGAACTTGCCTTGCAGCTCGCGGGCTTCTTGATAAAGGCGGCGGATCTTGAGCTCGCGCCCTTCCCCCTGAACGCGGGGCTCCTGCATGGCGCGCATCGACGGGATCGGCGCGCCCGGCTTGTCGGTCGCCTCCGGAGCCTTGTCCTGACTCAGTTGGCTGCGACTGAGATCGACCCGT
>NZ_AQGQ01000198.1 GCF_000388115.1 Aeromonas molluscorum 848 | reverse complement strand
GAAGCCAAAGCCATCGGTCAGGATTTCCAGCACACCGTCACCAAAGATATCCTCACCACCCTTGGCGTGTGCCTTGAGGATCGCGAAGATAATATCTTTTTTGTGGGCCCGAGCCAGATTTTCCAACCCCATGGTTTCGCCGAGCTTGACCAGCTCAGACACAGGAGTGTTCTTTAATTCAGTCAGATTCATAGTGGTGAAAGTCTGTAAGCAAGGATTGAATGGGGACGAGACAGTCTGCTGGATTGATGCCGATAGGATGGATTCGCCAGACTGTTGTTAAGCAAAGCGTCAGACAAAACGGTTAGCAAACGAGCGTTAAATTAGCACCAATCGGGGTGAGCGTCTAGGTCATAAAACACAAGGAGCGCATTATTGCAATGCGCTCCTTCTTGATAATTACAGATTGCCGTCCAGGAACTCTTTGAGTTGGGTCTTGGACAGGGCGCCGACCTTGGTGGCAGCCACTGCGCCGTCTTTGAACAGCAGCAGGGTGGGGATACCACGGATGCCGTACTTGGGGGCGGTTTCGGCGTTGTGGTCGATGTTCAGTTTGGCCACTGTCACACGACCTTCATACTCTTGGGAGATTTCGTCCAGGATAGGGGCAATCATTTTGCAAGGACCGCACCATTCTGCCCAGAAATCGACCAGAACAGGGCCATTGGCTTTGATTACATCTGCCTCGAAGCTGGCATCGCTCAGCTGAACAATCTTGTCACTCATCTCCAACTCCAGTCAGTAAATAAGGCCTTAATTGAGACGTCAACAAAGGCAATAGTTGCCCTATTTGAAATGATCCTGTTTATTATTGCAAGCCTAACCTGATAACCTACCGCCATGAGCAAAACACACTTAACGACCGATAAATTCGCCCAAATGGGCCTCGAACCCGAAGTTCTGGCTGGTCTGGAATCAAAGGGATTTCACTATTGCACCCCCATCCAGGCACTGTCTCTGCCCCTGCTGGTCGAAGGTCATGACCTCGCCGGCCAGGCCCAGACGGGTACCGGCAAGACCCTTGCCTTCCTGGCTGCAACCTTCAACTATCTGTTGACCCACCCGCTGACCAAGCCACGCCTGGTCAACCAGCCTCGCGCCATTATAATGGCACCAACCCGCGAGCTGGCGGTGCAGATTTACAACGATGCCGAGAGCATGTCTGCCTCGACCGGGCTCAAGCTCGGCCTCGCCTACGGTGGTGAAGGCTACGACAAACAGCTGGCCGTGCTGGAACAGGGTGTCGACATCCTGATCGGTACCACGGGTCGCATCATCGACTACTTCAAGTCCAAGGTCATCGATCTCGGCTGCATCCAGGTTGTGGTGCTGGACGAAGCGGATCGCATGTTCGATCTCGGCTTCATCAAGGACATTCGCTTCCTGTTCCGCCGCATGCCAGATGCCACCGAGCGTCTGAACATGCTGTTCTCCGCCACCCTCTCCCTGCGGGTACAAGAGCTGGCCTACGAACACATGAACCACCCGGAACATGTGCAGATCGAGCCGGAGCAGATGACGGGCATCCGCATCAAGGAGGAGCTGTTCTACCCCTCCAACGAAGACAAGATGCTATTGCTGCTCTCCCTGATGGAAGAGGAGTGGCCGGATAAAGCCATCGTCTTCGCCAACACCAAACATGTCTGCGAAGACGTGCAAGCCTGGTTGGAAAACGACGGTCATCGCGCCGGTCTGCTGACGGGCGACGTGCCCCAGAAGAAGCGGATGAAGATCCTGGAAGATTTCACTCAGGGTAAGCTCGACATCCTGGTCGCCACCGACGTGGCCGCCCGTGGTCTGCATATCCCGGACGTGACCCACGTCTTCAACTACGACCTGCCCGACGATGCCGAAGATTATGTGCACCGTATCGGTCGTACCGGCCGCGCCGGCAAGAGCGGTCACTCCATCAGCCTAGCCTGTGAAGACTATGCCTTCAACCTGCCGGCCATCGAGGAGTACATCCATCATGCCATTCCGGTCAGCAAATATGACCGAGATGCGCTGCTGGATGATGCAACCGCACCGAAACGGATCCACCGCAACCGCCAGCCGGTGAACCGCAACATGCGTGATCGCCAGGGTGGTAGCAACAGCAACAACCGCCGTCGCCCACCTCGCAAGAGCTAAGGGCAACCAAGTTGCACAACTCGCCGCTCTATGCCGCCATCGACCTCGGCTCCAACAGCTTTCACATGCTGGTGGTGCGCGAGGTCGCTGGCGCGCTGCGTACCGTCACCAAGGTCAAGCGTAAGGTGCGCCTCGCCGCCGGTCTCGATCCGGAATTTCGCTTAAGCCAGGCCGCCATGGCCCGTGGTTGGGACTGCCTGCGCCTGTTCGCCGAACAGTTGCAGGATATTCCCCCCGACAACATCCGGGTGGTAGGCACGGCGACCCTGCGTCTGGCAACCAACGTCGATGAGTTCCTGAGCGAGGCCGAACGCGTCCTCAATCACAATATCGAGGTCATCTCCGGCGAGGAGGAGGCCAAAACCATCTACGAAGGGGTCTCCTGGACCTCGGCGGGAGAAGGCAATCGATTGGTGATAGACATCGGCGGCGCCAGCACGGAGCTGGTGATCGGCGAACACAGCGAGGCGAAACTGCTCAACAGCCTGCACATGGGTTGCGTCACCTGGCTCAATAATCACTTCGGTGATGGCGAGCTGAGCGAGGCCCGCTTCAACCAGGCCATTGCCGCCGCCAAGGCGGTGCTGGAGAAGGTGGCGGAAGATTATCGCGCACTCGGTTGGCGCACCTGTGTCGGCGCCTCGGGCACTGTCCAGGCGCTGCAAGAGATCATGCTGGCTCAAGGCAAGAGTGAGCGGGTTACCCTGCCCAAGCTGCAAGAGTTGATGGGTCAAGCCATCAGCTGTGGCCGGCTCGACAAGCTGCAACTGGAGGGACTGGCAGCCGAACGGCTGACTGTGTTCCCCTCGGGTCTGGCCATCCTGATCGCCATCTTCGAGGTGCTTGGCATCGAGAGCATGACGCTGGCGGGTGGCGCCTTGCGCGAGGGGCTCATCTACGGGCTGCTTGGCAACAATCATGACTGTGATGCCAGAGATCGCACCGCAGACAGCCTGATCAGCCGCTACCAGCTCGACCGGGAACATGCCGAACGAGTCAGGGATACGGCAGTCGAGGCATTCAACCAGCTGCAACCTGCCTGGCGTCTCTCCAAGCGCTATGGTCGCCCCATACTGCGCTACGCTGCCCTGCTGCACGAAATCGGCCTCTGCATCGAGTACAAGAAGGCGCCGCAACACGCGGCCTACATCATCGACAACATCGACATGCCGGGGTTTACCCCTGCGCAGAAAAAGCTGTTGTCGGCCCTGCTGCTCAATCAGCGGGATGAATTCAAGCAGGAGCCACTGGACCGTCAGGGGGCCGTCACCGCCCGCCAGGCCACTCGCCTTGCCCGCATACTGCGCATCGCGCTGATCCTCTGCATGCGCCGCACCCAGGGCACTGTGCCCAGCTTCAGCCTGCAGGCCGAGGAGGAGTCGCTGACCCTGACCCTGCCCAAGGGGTGGATGGATGAGCACTACCTGCGCGCCAGCGAGCTGCGGCTCGAGGTGGATCGTCAGCAGAAGCTCGGCTGGCCAACCCAGCTGCTGGAAGCCTGACTCTGCCCCACTCTCCCATCAAGGAGCGCACACCGTGACAGAGTACCAGCCCATCAGCTGTGACCTCTACGACTGGCTCGAGATTGCCGCCCGCTGGCAACTGCCGGTGACCCTCACCAGCCGGGATGGTCGCCAGTGGGCAGACATGATCAGCACCATAGAGGCCAGGGAAGGTGTCGAATATCTGGTGCTGAAGGGTGGCGTGCGGCTCAGCTTGGCTGATCTGGCCAGTCTCGATCTGGAATGGCAGGGAGAGGTGCGCCATATCCATTTCAGGGCCCAGACCGACTGATGTGGACCAGCCTTCAGCTTGAACGAAGAGAGGGCCAGCGATCGCTGGCCCTCTCTTTTTGTCACCGGAGTAAGGGTTGATTGCTGCGGTTAGTCGTGTTCAGTCTGGGCTAGCGCCGCCATCACATAGACGTCAAAGCGGTTGCTCTTGGTCTCTATGGCCATGCTGGGCTTGTGCTCGTTGAGCCAGCCCGCATAGGATGGCCGCTTCACCACCACCCGCCGCTGCGCCATCTTGAGCGCCGCAGGCAACAGAACATCCGCATCCAGATCCGGACCCACTAGGGACTGGAACACCCGCATCTCTTTCTTCACCAGCGCCGACTTTTGCTTGTGGGGGAACATGGGGTCGAGGTAGACCACCTCGGGGCGCTCGGACAGTGCCAGCAACTGCTCGGCCGCTGGCCCCTGGATCAGCTGCATCCGCTCGCTCACCCAAGGGCCTATATAGGGATCTTGCGCCGCCCGCACCAAGCCGTCCGCCAGCAAGGCTGCCACCACAGGGCTGCGCTCTATCATGGTCACCTTGCAGCCCAGCGACGCCAGCACGAAGGCGTCGCGCCCCAAGCCAGCGGTCGCATCGACCACAGTCGGATTCGCACCCGCCTTGAGCCCAACGGCCTTGGCGATGGATTGACCCCGGCCGCCGCCAAATTTTCGTCTGTGGGCTACGGCCCCCTCCACGAAGTCGACAAAGACGGCCCCCAGCTTCTCTTCATCCAGTTTGCGCAGTTCCAGTCTGGTCTCGGTGAGCACCAGGGCGAAGGGAGCGGCAAAGCTGACCCCGGTCAGCCGTTGATGCAGGTCATGGAGCTCGCCATCGCGGGCGGGGGCTTCACAGGAAACCAGGATAGGGTACATGGGGGGACTCACGGCAACGGACATGGCGGCCATGATAGCAGAAGCGGCAACTCAGCTCACGATGGGCAGACTCATGCCGTTTCGATTCAGTTCCAGATAATTCACCAGATCATCGAAGGCCAGCGGCCTGCTGAGCAGATAGCCCTGAGTAAAGGCACAACCCTTGTGGCAGAGGAAGTTGAGCTGCTCCCGGGTCTCCACCCCCTCGATCACCACTTGCATGCCGAGGTTGTGCACTATGTTGATGATGCCATCGAGCAACAAGCTGTCTTGCTCGTTGAAGGGAATGTGGCGCACGAAGCTGCGATCTATCTTGACCAGATCCACCGGGAAAGTACGCAGATAGGTGAGTGCCGAATAGCCAGTGCCGAAGTCGTCGATGGCCAGCTTGCAACCGGCCTGGCGCAGGGCCTCGATGCGGATCCTGTGCTGATCGCTGCTCTCCATCAACAGAGATTCGGTGATCTCGATGATGATGTCGCTCGGGTTCAGCTCGAAGTGCTCTATCACCCTCAGCCATTCGGAGGCCTGGGGATCTATAGTCTGGAACTCCAGAGTTGAGCGATTGATGGACATCTGCAACTCGGGGAAACCCGAGCTCTGCAAACGGGCCAGATCGCGGCAGGACTGCCACAGCACCAAGGCCCCCAGACTCTGAATGAGACCCGCCTCTTCTGCCAGCGGAATGAAGTCAGCCGGTGATACCTGGCCCCATTGCGGGTGATACCAGCGCACCAGGGCCTCCAGCTTGGCGACCCGACCACTGCGGTTGTCCCAGATTGGCTGATAGGCCATGGTCAGCTGCTCCTGCTTGATGGCCTCCGCCAGATCCTGCTGCATCTGGTGGCGCTGGCGCACCTCTTCACGCATGGAGGCGCAGTAGCTGTCGAGGGGCCGCCCCAGCCGCTTGGCGGCAAAGAGTGCCTGCTCGGCATTGCGCAGCAGCTCGTCGCTCTCGCTGCCATCGCTCGGGCAGAGAGTGACCCCTATGGTGGCGGTCACATAGAGTTGCTGATTGGCCAGCATGAAGGGGCGGGCAAAACTGCCCTGCACCTGTTTGGCAAAGACTTCCGCCTGGCGGCGGCTGACGATGCCAGGCACCAGGAAGGCGAACTCGTCCCCCCCGATACGGGCCACCAGATCCTCGGTGCGTACCCGGCTCACCAGTCGATCGGAGACCTCCCGCAGCAGGGCATCCCCCACATGGTGATCCATGCTGTTGTTGACGGCCTTGAAGTTGTTGAGATCCAATACCATGAGCGCGAAGCGCTCGCCCCGCTCGCAGAAGCGGGTCAGGCTGCGGCTGAACAGCCAGCGATTCGGCAGACCGGTGAGGTTGTCGTAGTTGGCTTGGGTAGCAATCTTCTGCTCGGCGAGCTTGGTCTGGGAAATATCGCTGAAAATGGCGATATATTGGGTAATTTTGCCCCCTTCGCGCAGGGCGCTGATCATCAGCTGCTGGGGATATAGCTTGCCATTCTTGCGCTTGTTCCACACCTCGCCACGCCAGATGCCGACCCGTGACAGGGTATGGTACATGTCGGCGTAGAAGGCCTCGTCATGCAGACCCGACTTGAGCAAGCTGGGGCGCTGACCACAGGCCTCCTCGCTGAGATAGCCGGTGATCCGCTCGAAGGCCGGGTTGACCGAGATGATGCGACTCTCGGCATCGCACACCAGTATGGCTTCGGAGAGATTGTCATAGACCCGGTGGGAGAGCTTGAGCTGCTCGGCATGACGGCGGGCGTCATCTATGTTCTCCAGCAGCAGCATCAGATGCTCCGGCTCTTGGCGATCGTTGCGTACCAGGGTCAGGGTGACCCGCCCCCAGAGGTCATGGCCCTGCTTATGGCGGTAGCGCTTCTCCAGGGTGACGGCACTGCGTTCCCCACGCACCAGCTCGCCGTAGCTGGCCAGGCTGCGCAACCAGTCCTCCGGGTGGTGAAGCTCGGCGGCCGTCCTGTGCAGCAGC
>NZ_AQGQ01000197.1 GCF_000388115.1 Aeromonas molluscorum 848 | reverse complement strand
CCCCGGGCGTACGCCGGCACGACGGCCCCCAGCCAACTTGCTGCCCCCCAGCCGCTTCCCAGCGCTGACTCAGCTGCTCGCTTCTCACCGCCAGCTCAGGATGATGATGTTGGTGGGCGGCCAGCTGACGAGTCAGTTCGGCTCGCTCTATCTCCCCTTGCATCTGCTGACGGTTGAGCTGCTCCCACGCGAGATCCAACTGGCGAACCCGTTCGCTCTGGGAAGCCAGGATACCCGTGACTTGAGGCTGGCTCTGGCTGTATGGGTGATCTTCCGCACCGCAGAGCGGGCACGGGACGCCCTCCTCGAGGACATGGCGATGCTGATCGAAATTGGCCACGGCGCGGGTCTGCTCAAGGGCATGGCGCGCCTCATCACGCTGGGCGACCAGCCTTGCCAGCGCGGGCTCCCGCTCCCCATGCTGCACGGCCAACCGGTCCAGCTGCTGCTCGATCATGCTTGTTTCTTGCTGCAAGCGCGCCTGCTGCTCGCTGTGGTTGCGGCCCGTCTGTGCCAGATCCAGCAGTTGATGCACCCGCGCCAACTGCTCGGTGCGGGATTGACGAAGCTCCTGCGCCCCGGCGACCTGAGCGTCCCACTCCTGCGCCTGCAGTTCATCGTGCTGCCGTTGCAAGCTTGCCCGCTCCTGCTGCCAGTGGTCACGCTCCTGTTGCCCCTGCTCCAGATGGCTATTGAGGTCGAGCAGGGTCTGACTGCGCCGGGCACGGCTTTGAGTCAGCTGTTGCAGCTGCACCTTGCTGTCGGCCCAGTCCTGCATCGCGGCCAGCAGGGGTTGCCACTGGCGGGCCAAGGGGGCCAGCGTCTTGCGCTCCTCGAGCCAGCTCGCCCGCAGCTGGCGGCGCGTGTCAAGGGAGGTCACCTGCTCGCCCTGCAGCCGCCACTCCTGCTGTAGCTGAAGTTGCAGCGCGCGCGCCTGCACGCCCTGCTGCTGGATCTCTTGCAACTGTCCGGCCTTCTCCCGGATACGGGTATCGAGATCTTGCGCCTGCTTGAGGACGGGTTGCAGCTCACGCCACTGGCGCTCGGCGGCCTGCCTGTCGGCCAAGGCTTGCTGCTCGCGCTGCGCGGCTTGCTGCTGTTCCCGCTCGGCCCGTTCAAGTTCGGGGCCCAGTTGAGCGATGAGCCGCCTCTGCTGCTCGGCCTCCTGGCCAAGGCGAGTCAGTTCATCATGGTCGGCGCGAGCCCCCTGGGCCTGCTCGGCAAGGCTAAACTCCGCCCGCACGGGGGGCCGCCTCGGCGTGGGCCTGCGCCGCGCCAGCCAGCGCCGCCTCCCCCTCCTGGCACGCCAGGCTCTGGGCGGCGATACGCGCATTGAGATCGCGCAGCGCCTGCAACAACTGCCGGGCCTGCTGCGCCTGACTGAGTTGAACGGCTCCCTGTTGCTGACGAGAGAGCCACTCTGCGCGGGTCTGCTCATCCATCAGAGTGAGATCGCCGAGTCGCTCGCTCAGGGTTGCCAGCGTCTGCAGCTCCCCCCTGGCGCGCTCATAGGTCTGCACCGAGATAGCCGAGTAGAGCTCGGTGCCCGTCATGCGTTCGAGCAGGGCGGAGCGTTCGTTGGCGTCAGACTTGAGGAAGGCGGCAAACTCCCCCTGGGGCAGGATCACGGCACGGCGGAACTGCTCCCAGGAGAGCCCCACCAACTCATCGATCCGCTCTTGCAGCTCGCGCTTGCTGCCAGAAAAAAGCTGGCCGCTGGTCAAATCGGTAAGGGATCGATCCTGGGGCTGGAAACGGCCCTCAGCCCGGTTGCGAGCCCGGCGCACCGTCCAGCGGGCGAGATAGGCACGACCATCGCAGCCACGAAAGCGCACCTCGGCAAAGCCGTTGGCATGACCGCGACTCAGGATGCCGCGCACGTCATTGGCCTTGAGTTTCTCCTCGTCATCCTGACGGCCTACTTCGGCCACATTTTTACGATTGGCGACAAAACGGGGCATCTCGTCATAGAGCGCCAGACAGATGGCATCGAGCAGGGTGCTCTTGCCGGCGCCCGTATTGCCGGTAATGGCAAACAGGCCGGCAGCGCCCAGGGCATCCTTGTCAAAATCGATGTGAAAAGCCTGGGTCAGGCTGGCCAGGTTCTCCCCTGCCAGGGATAAGATCTTCATGACTTCGCCTCCCTGACCTGAGTGAGGATCTCGTCGAAGGAGGCGAGCAGCGCCTCGCTTGGTTCCCCTTCGAACTGACGTTGATAGCAGAGGCTAAAGACTTCCTGAGGCGCGATGTCATCCAGGCGCCGCCGCTGGCCGCCATCGGCCAGCCCCTGCCCGCTGCCCTGATAGCGGGTGCTGATCTTGGCCAGGCGTACCGGCTTGCCCGCCAGAGCGGCGAGGATGCGCTCGCGAATGCGAGCCTCTGGCTTGGGTAGCAGCAGCCTCACCTCCAGGAATGGCTGCGCCTGCTGGGGGGCATCGGCCAGATCCAGTGCGGCTATGGCATCCAGGGCGGCACTCAGCTCGCTCTCGGGCAGTCGTATCATCTCGACACTGCGCGGCACCAATATGGGTTCTACCGCCACCAGCTTGCCGGCCTCCAGCGTGACTTCCAGCACCTGGTGACGGTAGTTGGCCTCATTGAGCGAAAGGGGAAGCGGCGAGCCGCTGTAATGCACCCCAGGCGCCAGGCGCTGGGCCAGATGCAGATGCCCCAGCGCCGTGTAATCGGCACCGGCAAAAATGTCGGCAGGCAAGGCATGCTGATTGCCACCAAGCACCCGCCGCTCGGACAGTTCGGAGAGCTGCCCCGCCGCCAGATAGGCATGTCCCATGGCAACCAGAGCCTGCTCGGTTTCGCAGCGAGCCCGTCCCTCGGCCAGCAGCTCATCATAGATCTGGCGCACCCCTTCAATCAGCCTGTCCTGCCCCTCCCCCAGGGCCTCGGGTCTGAGGTCGCTGCTGCGCAAGAAAGGCACGGCGGCGCACCAGGCGGCCACCTTGCCGTCATGGTCATGCAGCGGCACCAGCAGGCGATCCGTCTCGAGCGCGCCGTTCTCATCCCGGCTGATGCTGCCCACCAGATGCAGGTTGAAGGCACGCAGCAGCTCGTGGGGAGCATCCAGCTTGGAGGGAGAGTCGTGGTTGCCACCGACCAGCACCAGGTTGAGCCTGGGCATATCGGCGCGCAATCTTGCCAGAAAGCCATAAAGCTGCTGCCAGGCGCTGGCGGGGGGATTGGCGGTATCGAACAGATCGCCTGCCACCAGCAGGGCATCTATCTGCCGCGTCTTGATGGTCTCGGCCAACCAGTCGAGGAAGGCGTCATGCTCGAAACGGCGCTCATGGCCATGGAGTTGATGGCCCAGATGCCAATCGGCGGTATGCAGGATTTTCATGGAGTTGCGGCTCAATTAAGCGAAGGCGTCAGGCGCCCATATTGACGTCATGGTGCCTTAGCCCATGCCTGCTCGGCAAGGGCAGGACTCAAGGGTGCCATAAAGAAAAACGGCTCAAGCCCCGAACCAGTGCATCCGGTATTGGCCATGTCCGGTCAGGGGATCCGGTTCCTCGCCATCGATGACGAAGCCATGCTGACGATAAAAACGCACCGCCGGGTCGTTCTCGGTGAAGACTCTGGCATGGAGGCTGGTGACCTGAGTCTTGGCATTTTGCAGCAAGGCATGGCCTATGCCTCGCCTCTGGCTATCCGGGCGAACAAACAGGGCGGCCAGATAGTCATCGACCAGGGCGATGAACCCCTGCAACTCGCCATCGTCTTCATAGACCCACACCTCGGCTCTGGTCAGGTAGCGGCTGCGCAGCAGTTCCTGAGCCTGCCACCAGACGGAAGCATCGACAAAATCGTGGGACTGTAGGGAAGCCAGCAACCAGATATCCAAAATGGCATCCATGTCCTGCGCCCGACTCGCTCTGAGCATATCTTCATCCTTATCCGTCAGCCAACTCTGGCAGTCTAGGAGACCTCGTCTGCCCCTTGTTCGGCCAGCACCCAGGCCTGTGAGCGCCGTCCGATTTTTCTCACCGGAGTGATTGGTCGATCACAAAGCGCCGCTTTGCAGTACAATGCCCGCCGGACAATCTTTACGACCGAGGACGCCATGTGGTTTAAAAACCTGCAGATTTATCGCTTTACCCGCCCCTTCGAGCTGAGTGTCGACGAGCTGGAGACCCAGCTTGAGGCCTGCGCCTTTACCCCCTGTGGCAGCCAGGACATCTCCCGGTTCGGTTGGGTCAAGCCCCTCGGCAAGTTCGGTGCCACCCTGACCCACTCGGCCGCTGGCCACATCCTCCTTTGCGCCCGCAAAGAAGAGAAGATGCTGCCCGGCAACGTGGTCAAAGAGATGCTGGCCGAGAAGGTGGAAGCGATCGAATTCGAGCAGGGCCGCGCCCTGAAGAAGAAAGAGAAGGAGGCACTGAAGGAAGAGATAATGCACACCCTGCTGCCTCGCGCCTTCAGCCGCACCAGCCAGACCTTCGCCTGGATAAACCCGGCCGACAACCTGATGGTGGTCGATGCAGGCTCCGCCAAGAAGGCGGACGATCTGCTGGCCCTGCTGCGCAAGAGCATAGGCACGCTGCCTGTGGTGCCGGTGGCCCTCAAGAATCCGCCTGAAATCACCATGACCGAGTGGCTCAGCGAGGGGAACCTGCCCGCCCCCTTCACCCTGGAAGATGAAGCGGAGCTGCGCAGCGCCATGGAACATGGTGGCATCATCCGCTGCAAGCAGCAGGATCTGATGACTGACGAGATCAAGAATCACCTCGCCAACGACAAGCTGGTCACCAAGCTGGCGTTGAACTGGAGCGAGACCCTGAGCTTCGTGCTCGGCGACGATCTCTCCATCAAGCGCCTCAAGTTCAGCGAAGAGTTGCGCGAGCAGAATGATGACGTGACCAGCGAGGATCCGGCCGCCCGTCTGGATGCCGACTTCGCCCTGGTCACCGCCGAGCTGGCCCAGTTCATCCCGGCACTGTTCGCGGTACTAGGTGGCGAAGAGCAATCTATCTAAGCACCTGCCTGCGTGTGAACAAATGTAAAAAAACCGCCGAGGGCGGTTTTTTTACATTTGTCATCAATTATTCCTGGCCACCATGTCCAGATTCAGAGAGCGCCGCGATCCTGCAACAAGCCATGGAGCCGCTCGGCCAGCACCGCGTACCCCTTGCCATTGAGGTGCACCATATCGGACTTGAGATCGGGACTGCGCAGCAGCTCGCCTATGCTGCTGTCATCCAGCACCAGCTGATAACGTTCAGCCAATTCGCCATAGAGAGGAGCCCCGTCGCTCAACAACGACTTGCGCGGCACGGCCACCAGCAACAGCTGAGCACCGCTGCCCTGCACCGCCTCTATCATGGCGGCGAGATTGGCCTTGAGCGCAGACTCGCCGCTGTTTCGCAAGATGTCATTGCCCCCCTCCAGCAGGATCACCAGGCCGGGTCTGTGCTCTGCCAGCAAGGCCGGTAGCCGTGCTCTGCCCGCCTGGCTCAGCTCCCCCGATACCCCGGCGTTGATGACAGTGTGGCCACTGAGGTTCGCCAGCACGCTGGGGTAGCTCTGCGAGGGGCTCGCACCCCGTCCCTCGGTCAGACTGTCCCCAAAGGCCAGTATGGTTTCCCCGGCCATCAGGGGCCTGAACTGGGGATCACCACAACCGGCTAACAGCAGGCAGAGCACTGCTATCACGCCTCTTCTCATCCTCTCCTCCCTGGTCGCCACCATGCTCGTTCATTGATAGATTTGTAAGCATTTGAGTATAAAGACAAACTTTCCATGGAGCCTCACTTGTGTCACATTCTTTATCCCTGTAGGAAAAACAGACAAGGAGTGTGTCATGTCCCTCAAACCCCTCAGCCTGCTGGTCGCCCTCGGCCTGCTCGCCGGTTGCGCCTCTCAGGAAGCCTTCCATTACGCGGTGCCCCCCCAGACCCTGCTCGCCCCGGAGGCCGCCAGTGGCTGGACCGACAAGCAGGGCTGGCAAGGCAAATCCTTCATGGTCGCCGCCGCCAACCCGCTGGCGGTGGATGCCGGTTATCAGGTGATCAAGGCGGGTGGATCGGCGGTGGATGCCGCCATCGCCGTGCAATTGGTACTGACCTTGGTCGAGCCGCAATCCTCCGGCATTGGGGGTGGCTCCCTCATGCTGGTCTGGAATGGTAAACAGGTCAGCGCCGTGGATGGCCGGGAGACAGCGCCGGCTGCCGCCACCGATCAACTCTTCATGAAAGATGGCAAGCCGATGGCCTTCTATGAGGGGGTCGTCGGCGGACGCTCGGTCGGGGTGCCCGGCACGGTACGCGCCTTGGCCCTGGCCCATCAGCAGTATGGCAAGCTGCCCTGGGCCAGCCTGTTCGAGCCGGCCATCATGCTGGCCGAACAGGGCTTTGCCATCAGTCCACGCCTGGCGTCTCTGCTGGCCAAGGAGCCCTATCTTGCCAAGGATGATGACGCCCGCGCCTACTTCTATCGGGCCGATGGCACGCCCAAGACGGCAGGTACTCATCTCACCAACCCGGCCCTGGCCAAGGTGCTGCGCACCCTCGCCAGCGAGGGGGCTGACGCCTTCTATCGCGGCCCGCTGGCCGAGGCGATGGTTGCCAAGGTGCATCAGCACCCGGAGAACCCCGGGGTACTGGCCGCCAGCGATCTCGCCAGCTACAAGGCCAAGCTCAGGGACGGTCTCTGCTTCGATTATCGCCAGAGTGAGGTGTGCGGCTTTCCGACCCCCTCCTCCGGCACCTTGGCACTAGGGCAAATTTTCGGCATGCTGGAGAGCCGCGACATGGCGGCTCTCAAGCCCGTGCAGGG
>NZ_AQGQ01000196.1 GCF_000388115.1 Aeromonas molluscorum 848 | reverse complement strand
ACCGGTCTCAAGGCGTGGCAGCCAGGGGGCGCCGGCACCGGCTTCCTACTGCCCGAACACCTGGATGCCCAGATGTACGCAGGCGGCATCGGCAAGGTCGGCACCCGCATGGGCACGGGCCTCGCCATGGCGGTGGATGACAGCGTCAACATGGTCTCCCTGCTGCGCAACATGGAGGAGTTCTTCGCCCGCGAATCCTGCGGCTGGTGCACCCCTTGCCGCGATGGGCTGCCCTGGAGCGTCAAGCTACTGCGCGCACTGGAGCACGGCGAAGGCCAGCCCGGCGATCTCGCCACCCTGGAGCAACTGGTCAGTTTTCTGGGCCCGGGCAAGACCTTCTGCGCCCACGCCCCCGGCGCCGTCGAGCCCCTTGGCAGTGCCCTCAAGTATTTCGGAGCCGAGTTTGAGGCAGGTATCAAGGGGCCACAAGATAACCACAAGCGGCTCAAAGGGATTCAACCCAATCTGCTGGGCGAACGCTGGTAACCCCCGGCTGAAGGCAAGGCATTGTGCTGCTGCGAGTCACGGATTTTATCTCATTGATGCAGGGAAGCTGTATGGCCACCATTCATGTAGACGGTAAAGAGTACGAGGTAGACGGAGCGGACAACCTGCTGCAAGCCTGTCTGTCGCTGGGTCTCGACATCCCCTATTTCTGCTGGCATCCGGCACTGGGGAGCGTGGGTGCCTGCCGCCAGTGCGCGGTCAAGCAGTATCAGAATGCCGATGACAAGCGCGGCAGGCTGGTCATGTCCTGCATGACCCCCTCCACCGATGGCAGCTACATATCCATCGAGGACGAAGAGGCGAGAGCATTTCGCAAGAGCGTGGTGGAGTGGCAGATGACCAACCATCCCCACGACTGCCCGGTCTGTGAAGAGGGGGGCGCCTGCCACCTGCAGGACATGACGGTGATGACAGGTCACAACAGCCGCCGCTACCGCTTCACCAAGCGCACCCACCAGAATCAGCTACTCGGCCCCTTCATCAACCACGAGATGAACCGCTGCATCGCCTGCTATCGCTGCGTGCGCTACTACAAGGATTACGCTGGCGGCGAGGATCTGGGGGTCTACGGCGCCCACGACAACCTCTACTTCGGCCGGGTCGAGGATGGCACTCTGGAGAGCGAGTTCTCCGGCAACCTGGTGGAGGTCTGCCCCACCGGGGTGTTCACCGACAAGACTCATTCCGAGCGATACAACCGCAAGTGGGACATGCAGTTTGCCCCCAGCATCTGCCAGCAGTGTTCGGTGGGGTGCAACATCAGCCCGGGGGAACGTTACGGCGAGCTGCGCCGCATCGAGAACCGCTTCCACGGCGCGCTGAACCACTACTTCCTCTGCGATCGCGGCCGCTTTGGCTATGGCTATGTCAATCTCGCCGATCGTCCGCGCCAGCCGCTGTTGCGTGAAGACAAAGAGCAGCAGGATGGTAACAAGCTGGCGATCACGGTCGATGGAGCCTTGAACCGCGCCGCCGATGCGCTGCGCACCGCAAGCGCCGTCATCGGCATAGGATCGCCGCGCGCGTCGCTGGAGAGCAACTTCGCCCTGCGCGAGCTGGTCGGGGCCGACAACTTCTATTGCGGCGTCGAGCAGAGCGAATGGGAGTGCCTGCAAAAGATGCTGCATATATTGCAACACGGTGGCATTCGTACCCCCAGCCTGCGGGACATGGAAGAGGCCGATGCCATCCTGGTGCTAGGTGAGGATGTCACCATGAGCGCCGCCCGGATCAGCCTGGCCCTGCGTCAGGCGGTCCAAGGCAAGGGACGCGAGATAGCCCGCAAGCTGAAGGTGGACTTGTGGCAGGTTGCCGCCGTGCAGACCCTGGCGCAGAACGACCGCTAACCCGCTGCTCATCACCAGTCTGGACAGTACTCGTCTGGACGATGTGGCGGCCGACAAACTGCATGCCCCCCACGCCGATCAGGCCCGCCTCGGTTTTGCCATCGCCCACCAGCTTGATAGCAGCGCCCCCGCCGTCGTGGATCTGCCTTCCGAACAGCAGGCGCAGGCGGTCCGCTGGGCCGAGCTGCTCGGCAATGCAAAAAAACCGCTGGTCATCGCAGGTTCCGGCGCCCGCTGCCAGGCGCTGCTCGAGGCGGCCAGCAACATAGCTCGCGCCCTCAAGAGCCGCGCACCAGATGTCAATCTGGCCTTGGTGGCGTCGGAGGCCAACAGCCTTGGGCTGGCCATGCTGGCCTCGTCAGCGGCCCCGCTGGAAGCGGCGCTGGATCGCATCGAAGGGATGGCGCCGCTGGCACTGATCATCCTGGAGAACGATCTCTATCGCCGCGCCCCTAGCAATCGCATCGATGCCGCCTTCACTCGCCTGCAACACCTGCTGGTCATCGATCATCAAGATACAGGCTCCGCTCAGAAAGCAGACTTGGTACTGCCCGCCGCCAGCTTCGCCGAAGCCGACGGCACCCTGGTCAACATGGAGGGTCGCGCCCAGCGCTTTTTCCAGGTCTATGCCCCCGCTTTCTACGACGCCGACATCCAGGTACGCGAAAGCTGGCGCTGGCTGGCTGCCCTGCAAGGGGCACTGGATAGAAAACCCCTGCGCTGGGAGCATTTCGACCAGGTGAGCAGAGACTGTGCCGCCAGTGCTCCCCTGCTTGGCGCCATGCTGGAGGCCGCCCCCAATGCCGGGCTGCGCATCCGCGGCATGAAGATAGCCCGCGAACCCCATCGCTACAGTGGCCGCACCTCCATGCTGGCGGATCAGAACGTGAGCGAGCCTCGTGTCGCGCAAGATCCAGACTCCCCCTTCAGCTTCTCCATGGAAGGTTTCTCCGGTACCCGCCAACCCCAGTCACAGGTGCCCTTCGCCTGGGCGCCGGGCTGGAACTCCCCTTCGGCCTGGAACAAATTCCAGGATGAAGTGGGTGGCAACCTGCGCGCTGGCAATCCCGGTCGCCGTCTGCTGGAGCCAGGTGACCCGCAGGCTGAAGGTACCGAGCCCCTCGGCTGGTTTGGCACTGTCCCGGCCCCCTTCTGCGCGCAGGATGCCTTGCAAGTAGTGAGCTATGAGCAGCTATTTGGCGGGGAAGAGCTCTCCGCCAAGAGCCCCGTCATCCAGGCGCGGATGGCGCAGCCCGAACTGATCCTCAATCCGATCGACGCCACCCGCTTTGCCCTCCCGGCTGGCAGTCTGGTCGCGCTCTCCTGGGGCGGTCACCACTGGCGACTGACTCTGCGGCTGAGCGATAGGCTGACCCCCGGGCTGCTCGGCCTGCCCCTGGGGGCCCATGGCCTGCCGACCGCCTTGCATCGGTGCTATGTGAGTGACTTACAGGAGGCCATTGCATGAGCAACGAGCTTATCGAGCTGCTGATAGCCGTCGGCAAGGCCCTTGTCGTCTTGCTGGGCATAGTGGGGGCTGGCGCCTTCATGAGCTTCATCGAGCGCCGCCTGCTGGCGCTCTGGCAGGACAGATACGGCCCCAACCGGGTAGGCCCCTTCGGCCTGCTGCAACTGGTGGCCGACATGGTCAAGATGTTCTTCAAGGAGGACTGGATCCCGCCGTTCGCCGATCGCCGGATCTTCGTGCTGGCCCCCATCATCGCCTTCACCGCCTTTATCCTGGCGTTTGCTGTGGTGCCCATCACCCCCACCTGGGGGGTGGCGGATCTCAACGTGGGGCTGCTCTACATCCTTGCCATAGCAGGGCTGGCGGTCTATGCCGTGTTGTTCGCCGGTTGGTCGAGCAACAATAAATACTCCCTGCTCGGCAGCCTGCGCGCCTCGGCCCAGACCCTCTCCTACGAGGTGTTCCTCGGGCTCTCCCTGATGGGCATAGTCATCCAGACCGGCAGCTTCAACCTGCGGGAGATCGTCGAGGCGCAACAAGGTCTCTGGAACGTGGTGCCCCAGTTCCTGGGTTTTATCACCTTCCTGTTTGCTGGCGTCGCCGTCACCCACCGCCATCCCTTTGATCAGCCGGAGGCCGAGCAGGAGCTCGCCGACGGTTATCACATCGAATACGCAGGCATGAAATGGGGTCTGTTCTTCGTGGGCGAGTACATCGGCATAGTGCTGATCTCTTCGCTCATCGTGACCCTGTTCTTTGGTGGCTGGCACGGCCCCTGGTTGCCGCCCTTCATCTGGTTTGCCCTGAAGACCGCCTGTTTCATGGTGTTTTTCATCCTGCTGCGGGCCTCCTTGCCCCGCCCGCGCTTTGACCAGGTGATGTCCTTTGGCTGGAAAGTCTGCTTGCCGCTTACCTTGCTCAATATGCTGGTAACCGGCGCCGTCGTGCTTATGAACGTGCAGTGAGGCACCTATGAAAATTACGAGCATTATCAAGGGTGTTGGCACCCAACTGCGCAGTCTGGGGATGGTCTTCTCCCATGCCTGGCGCCCCCGCGAGACCCTGAGCTACCCGGAGCAGCAGGTCTATGCCGCCCCCCGTTTTCGCGGCCGCATCGTGCTGACCCGCGACCCGGACGGTGACGAGCGCTGCGTGGCGTGCAACCTGTGCGCCGTGGCCTGCCCGGTCGGCTGCATCTCGCTGCAAAAAGCGGAGCGAGACGATGGCCGCTGGTATCCGGAGTTCTTTCGCATCAACTTCTCCCGCTGCATCTTCTGCGGCCTGTGTGAAGAGGCCTGCCCCACCACCGCCATCCAGCTCACGCCGGATTTCGAGATGGGCGAGTATCGCCGCCAGGATCTGGTGTACGAGAAGGAGGATCTGCTGATCAGCGGCCCCGGCAAGTACCCGGACTACAACTTCTACCGCATGAGCGGTATGGCCATCGACGGCAAACCCAAAGGGGACGCCGAACACGAAGCCAAACCCATCGATGTCAAGAGCCTGCTGCCCTAGGAGTCAATCATGGAACTGGCATTCTATGCCGCGGCCCTGGTCGCCGTTTACAGCACGCTGCGGGTGATAAGCACCAGCAACCCCATGCATGCGCTGCTCAACCTCATCATCTCGCTCATCGCCGTGGCCATGATCTTCTTCTGCCTGGGCGCCTCTTTCGCCGGTGCCCTGCAGGTGATCATCTATGCGGGTGCCATCATGGTGCTGTTCGTGTTCGTGGTGATGATGCTCAACCTTGGCTCTTCCCAGGCTCAGGAGAGGCACTGGCTCACCCCCAAAACCTGGGGAGGCCCAGCCCTGCTCTCCCTCATTCTGCTTGGCTTTCTGGCCCACGGCATTCTGGCCGTGACAGGGGGAGAACTGGGGCTTGTCGACGTAGACGCCAAGGCGGTCGGTATCGCCCTGTTCGGCCCCTATGTGCTGGCGGTGGAGCTGGCCTCCATCCTCTTGCTGGCCGGTCTGGTCACCGCCTATCACCTGGGCCGGGAAGACAAGAGCGGTGACGTGCTTTCACTCCCCAAAAGTGCCTCTCGCCCGCCTCATGAAGGAGGACAGTCATGAAGAGGGTCTCGCCGGTGAACCATGACGGCCTGCTGCCGACGTTATTGCCAATACCGCAAGGAGGATGCAGATGAACGGTATTCCTATGGAGCATGGCTTGCTGCTGGCAGCCATGCTGTTCTGCATCGGCTTGTGCGGCCTGCTCATGCGCCGCAACTTGCTTTTTATTCTGATGAGTATCGAGATCATGATGAACGCCTCCGCCCTGGCATTCGTGGTGGCGGGTAGCCGTTGGGGTCAACCCGATGGCCAGATCATGTACATACTGGTGATCTCTCTGGCCGCGGCCGAGGCCAGCGTCGGCCTCGCCCTGCTGCTGCAGCTCTATCGCCGTTATCAGACCCTGAATGTCGACATTGTGAGCGAGATGCGCGGATGAGCCTCTTATACCTGACTTTTCTGTTTCCGCTGCTGGGATGGCTGCTGCTGGCCTTCTCCTTGGGGCGATTCGGCGAGCGCCGCTCGGCGATCATCGGCGTGGGCAGCGTAGGGCTCTGCGCCCTGACTACGCTGTGGGTTGGCATAGACTTCCTGGGCACCCTGCCCGCTGGGGCTGTGTATCATCAGACGCTGTGGCAGTGGATGTCGGTGGGCAGCTTTCAGCCGACCTTCCGCCTGGCGCTGGATGGTCTGTCGCTCACCATGCTGGGGGTGGTGACCGGGGTGGGTTTCTTCATCCACCTGTTCGCCTCCTGGTACATGCGTGGGGAAGAGGGTTATTCCCGCTTCTTCGCCTATACCAACCTCTTTATCGCCAGCATGGTGTTCCTGGTGCTGGCTGATGACCTGCTGTTTGTGTATCTGGGCTGGGAAGGGGTCGGGCTGTGCAGCTATCTGCTGATCGGCTTCTACTACCAGGATCGTAAAAACGGCGCGGCGGCACTCAAGGCCTTCGTGGTGACCCGGGTGGGTGACGTCTTCCTCGCCATCGGCCTCTTCGTGCTCTACCGGGAGCTGGGTACCCTCAACATCCACGAGCTGCTGGTGCGCGCCCCCGTGATGTTGGCGGGCGGATCCCCTGCTCTCTCCCTGGCCTGCCTGATGCTGCTCGGTGGCGCTGTCGGAAAATCCGCCCAGTTGCCGCTGCAGACCTGGCTGGCGGACGCCATGGCAGGCCCGACCCCGGTCTCGGCGCTGATCCACGCCGCGACCATGGTGACCGCCGGTGTCTACCTGATTGCCCGCACCCACGGCCTCTTCCTGCTGGCGCCGGAGATCCTGCAACTGGTGGCGCTGGTCGGTGCCATCACCCTGGTGCTAGCCGGTTTCGCCGCCCTGGTGCAGACCGACATCAAGCGGATCCTCGCCTATTCCACCATGAGCCAGATAGGCTACATGTTTCTGGCCCTGGGGGTTGGTGCCTGGCAAGGGGCCATCTTCCATCTGATGACCCACGCCTTCTTCAAGG
>NZ_AQGQ01000195.1 GCF_000388115.1 Aeromonas molluscorum 848 | reverse complement strand
TTTTCGACCCGCTGCTTGCTGTTGGCCGCGGAACAGCGGCTATTGATACCCGTAGCGCCATTGACGGCCGATCCCACCGCTACCTGTCCGGCACTGCAACCAGAGGAAAGGACGTCAGCCTGAGCAGAGAGGGAGACCAGGATCAGGGGAACTAGAAAGAGAGACTCGTGCTTCATGACAGACTCGCGATAGCTGAAAAACGACCGCCAAGTCTAATGGCCTGAGGAGTGAGCACAAGCATTGATGAGTGTGACTCAGCAGCCTGACCGGGCAAGGCACACTCAGTTTTGTACCCAACCGGCATGCTGGTCGAGGGGCGTACCAGGAATAGCCTGACCGCTTGCCATCCCTGTCAATGGGCGCCCCGAGGCTCGCCAACTGTCATCAAAACATCATCAAAACGTCACTTTGTCATAAAAGTGTCATCGAGCCTTGTTGTAATGCGCCGGTCAAATTCATCAGCAGACGGCCAGCGCCGTCCCAAGAGGCTTTATGCACAACCCTGACTCCTTGCCGCAGCAGCACAACTCCTCCCATCGTGCGCTGTTCCACTGGATAACTGTGATAGCGCTGGTCTACCTGATCCTGGTGGCGGTGGGCGCCGTCTCTCACGGCTTCAAGTTGTTCTCCGGTGGCGCCGAGGGTGCGGCCGAAATCTTTGCGTTTGCCAACAACCCCTTCGTCGCCCTGCTGCTCGGTATCCTGGCCACGGCCCTGGTGCAGTCGTCCAGTACCGTGACCTCCGTCATCGTCGGCCTGGTCGCAGGCGGCCTGCCGCTGGCCATGGCCATTCCCATGGTGATGGGCGCCAACCTCGGCACCACCATCACCAACACCATCGTCTCCATGGGTCATATCCGCGACAGAACCGAGTTTCGCCGCGCCTTTGCCGCCGCTACTGTCCATGACTTCTTCAATTTGATGGCCGTCTTCATCTTCCTGCCCCTGGAGCTTGCCTTCGGCCTCTTGCAGCACAGCGCCGAGTTCCTGGCCCATCTGCTGGTCGGCTCGACCGACATGTCGATGAAAGGCATGGACTTCATGAAGCCGCTGACAGCGCCAGCCATGCAGCTCATCGATGCCGCCGTCGCCTTCTTGCCCGGCAAAGGCCCTGCCCTGGCCACCATCGCCATCGGTATCCTGCTGATCCTGGGGTCGGTCACCTACCTTGGCAAGGTGCTGCAAAAAGTGCTGGTTGGTCGCGCCAAGGCGCTGTTGCACAAGGCGCTGGGTCGTGGCCCCCTCACCGGTATCGCCTCGGGCACTCTGGTGACCATCATGGTGCAATCCTCCTCCACCACCACCAGCCTGATGATCCCTCTGGCCGGCGGCGGCGTCTTCACCACCCGCCAGCTCTACCCCTTCACCCTGGGCGCCAACATAGGGACCACCATCACGGCCCTGCTGGCAGCCACCGCCATCGGCGGCAGCGGCGCCGAACTGGCGCTGACCATCGCCCTGGTGCATGTGCTGTTCAACGTCTTCGCCGTGGTGCTCATCTATGGGCTGCCCTTCCTGCGCGACCTGCCCATCCTGGCCGCCGAGTGGCTGGCGCGGGTCGGCAGCGAGAACAAGTTGCTGGCACTGGGCTATGTGGGAGGCCTCTTCTTCGCCCTGCCTGCGCTGATGATGGCGCTGGCAAAATGACCCGCCCCCGGGCTTAACTGAATGGATTGATTCGGCAAGGAAGGGCGCCATTGGCGCCCTTTTGCTACCCCCGTTCGACTCACTGGGATAAGATATTCATCTCATTGTCTTGCAAGGATTTAGTGATGAAAATTGTGTTAATCGCCGTCCTGATCGCCCTGGCGGCGTACTACTTCTACTCCAGTAACAACAACAAGAAACTGGCCGAGGAGAATATCCGCGCCGGCGATCTCTTCCTCGCCGAGAACAAGGCCAAGCCGGGCATAGTGACCACCGAGTCCGGCCTGCAATATCAGGTACTGGCCGAAGGCGAAGGTGGCATGCACCCCAGCGCCAGCAGCAAGGTCAAGGTGCACTACGAGGGCAAACTGCTCGATGGCACCATCTTCGACAGCTCCATCGCCCGGGGCGAGCCCATCGAGTTTGGCCTCAATCAGGTGATCCCCGGTTGGACCGAAGGGGTGCAGCTGATGACGGTCGGCGAGAAGGCTCGCTTCTTCATCCCGTCCAGGTTGGGCTACGGCAACCGCGCCACCGGCAAGATCCTGCCCGGCTCCCTGCTTATCTTCGAAGTGGAGCTGCTCGCCATCGACTAGCAACACCATGAACGCACCGTGAAAAGGGAGGCACTGCCTCCCTTTTGTTTAGCCTTCCGTCTGTCCCCCAGCCATCTGCCTGCCTGATTATCAACCCTGAGTGAAGAGTGATTACACATCTAGCCTAATTGTTCACCACAAAAAGGGGGCGGATAATGACTTCATCGCCTGCCAAGGCCCCCTCTGATGGAGCACTAAGATGTCCCCTGTCTGGTTTATCTCCCACGGCGCACCGGATCTGGTGCTGCGCGACGAGCCCGCCACTCGTTTCATGAAGGATCTGAGCCTGGCTCCCGTCACAGGGCTGGTCGTCATCTCCGCCCACTGGTTCAGCCGCGAGCTGGAGATCAACTCGGCGCACAACCCGGCGCTCATGTATGACTTCCATGGCTTCCCCGATGCCCTCTACCGCGTGCGCTGGCCCGCCAGCAGCCCGGCATGGCTGCAACAGGCAGTGCAGGAGACCTTGCAGCAAGGGGGGCTGGCCGCCAAACCCGTCCTGCGCGAACTGGATCACGGGGTCTGGTCACCGCTCTCCCTGCTCGATGCCAGAAGCGAGATCCCCCTGGTGCAGATATCCATCCCGGCGGGCATGGACGCGCGCGCATTGTGGCAACTGGGCCAGGCGCTGGCACCGCTGCGCCAACAAGGCATTGGCATACTGGCCTCCGGCGCCATCACCCACAATCTGAGGGCGCTCGGCCCCGATGGCTCCCGCCCCCCGTCTGGGCCAAGGCGTTCGTTCACTGGCTGGAGGAGAAGATGGACAGTCAGGACAAGGCGGCCCTGCTCGACTATCGCGACCAGGCTCCGGGGGCGGTGCAATCCCACCCCCATGACGATCACCTGAGGCCGCTGTTCGTGGCCCTCGGCGCGGCAGGGGCAGACAAACCGGTCCGGCTGCATGATAGCTGGGACTATGGCAGCCTCTATATGGGCAGCTATCGCTTCGGTTAAGCCCACGTCATCCCACGATAAAATCGCCCCATAAAAAAGCAGAGGAGCCATGGCTCCTCTGCTTTTATTTCGCTGGTTGTGCGCATTAGCTCCTGATATTGACCGGCAGGCGGGGACCCCGTCAGCGAGACGGGTCGCCCGCCAGCAGTTGCTCCGCCTCTGTCACCAGCTGCTCGGTCAACTGGTGACTGCGCAGATAGCTGTCGATGAGGGCCTTGTCGGCCCGGCCCCCTGCAATTTGTTCATACCAGTGATCCAGCATGGCGGCGAAGCCACGGCGCGCAAGCACCGGTTGCCAGTCATTGGCGGCCAGGGTCTGTACCACCTGATCCCGGGCTTGGGTGCCCTGGGTGCAGTTCTCTATCTGGAGTGACAGGTTGTCGCCATAGAGGCTGATGCGCTCCTCGCCGACCCCGGCGCTGCGGTTCATGCTGCCACTGACCGCCACCTGCCCGCTCTGCCAGGCGACGCTCACCCCGGCCAGCATGGCCGGGTCCTGCGCGCTGGGTCTAAATACCCGGTGCAGGGCGCCACTTGGCAGGCCGCCATAGTGGCAGAGGCTGTCGAGCACATGGATAAAGTCATCAAACAGGAACTGACGGGGCAGCCCGGGCAGGGCGTGGCGGTGCTTTTGCCAATGCAGCTCGGTCACCGGCTGTGCCCGCCCAGCCGACAGCGCAGGCAGGTAGCGGCGATTGAAGCCCACAAACAGCGGGCAATCTTGCTGCAACGCAAGCTGGCACAAGGCCTCCACCTCAGCGGCACTGTCGCACAACGGCTTGTCGACGAAGGTGGGAATGCCCGCCAGCAGACTTCGTCTGGCCAGATCTCCGTGCACCGCCGTGGCGGCATGGATCATCACCCCGTCGGGGCGGCTCTCCAGCAGCGCATCCACCTCGGTGAAACACTCGGCAATACGGTACTGGCGGGCCAGCTTGTCGAGCACAGATGGACTCCGGGTGCAGAGCAGCGGCGTCACCCGCTCATCGCTGGCCAGCAGTGGCAAATAGGCCTTCTGGGCGATATCACCCAACCCAATCATGGCAATACGCATGGTGTTATCTCTCCCTCAAGACTGCGCCCAGCTTACCCCATCCTCTTGTGAGTTATGAAGGGATGGGCTAGCGTGGACTCCCTTTTTCCAAGCTCCGACCAAGATGACGCCGACTCTCTATCTGCTACGCCACGGCCAGACCCGCTTCAATGCCCAGCAACGACTGCAGGGCCACTGCAACTCCCCCCTCACCCCCTTGGGGGAACAGCAAGCCCGCGCCATGGGCGCCGCCCTTCGCCAGCAGCTGGACGACCCCGCATCTTGGACCCTCTATGCCAGCCCCCTGGGACGGGCCATGCAGACCGCCCGCCTCGTCTGCGACGAGCTGGGCATGAGCCATGACAGGATCCGGGTCGATGAGCGGCTCAAGGAGCTGGGCCTGGGGGAGTGGGAAGAGCGTCGCCTCGACGAGATCCGCCCCCTCTGTTTTGCCCTGCAAACTGGCGAGCCGGACTGGTACCTGCAAGCGCCAGATGGCGAGGGGCTGGCCAGCCTGCAAGCGCGCTGCCACGACTGGCTCCATGATGCGAGTCTGGGCTCCCGCCGCATCGCCGTCGCCCATGGTTTGTCCGGCATCATGCTGCGCGGCCTCTATGCGGGATTGAGCCACGAGGCGCTCTGGCAGCAGGAGCTGCCGCAAGATGCCTTGTTCCGCCTGCAAGGGGGAGAGATCACCCGTATCGCCTGCCAGGCGGCGCTACTGCCCCAGATTTAACGACATAAGCGGCGCGGCTTTAACGAAACAAGCGGCACTGCTGTGACGAAACAAGCCGCGCAAGCGTCAACATGACAGCGGGCCAAGAGGCCCGCTGTCAGGATGTCAGTTTTTGGGCTTGCCCCGCTCATCGACCAGTCTGCCCAGACGGGCGCCCAGTTCAGAGCAGAGCAGAGCATGGCGCAGGCGATGGCAGCGACCATCTGGATAACGTCAAACCCCTCCCTCTTCTCAAACAGCAACGGGGCCAGCAAATTGAAGGCGATGATCCCCATCAGCAGCCCGGTGCCACTGCCTATCTTCTCAAGCTTGGATTTGACTCTGACCGTCATCTGACTACTCCTGTGCAGGGGACAAACGCCCGCCTTGATGTTGATCGGGGATGGTCATCATGCCCTCCCCCTATCAATGGAACCTGGCCGCACAAGATAGCAAAGCCGCCCCCGCCTGACTGCTTTTATCGCCTCTGCCGCCACGCTTTGATGACAGGGCTCAAAAAACGAGAATTCTCTGATAGTTGCCTTCGTTTTGTGCTCGCTGGCCCAGCTTCATTTGACTTACCATAGCCATCCAGAACCTGTTGAGCTGCGATGGGTTGCTATCAGCGCGGGTCAAGGGAGCATATTGGAAGCTGTAATCCACGGGCGGTAGCGTGAGATTTGGTGACATTTCGCCTCATACAGAAAGGTGGGTGTCCCAGGTTTTTGCCAGATTTTTGATAATATATTTTTCGCGTCAAGGCAGGAGTTTTAAGTAATGAGCTACGATACTAATAATGGTTCAAGAAAACCATTTAAAGTATATTTTTCAAGAAAAGATACACCTTTAAAAGATGAGCACCTCCCTGCTATTTTATTATATCCAGCATCTGATAGCTGGAACGACTTTAATTATAAATGTAGATACAACTTTCATATTTATTATGACCATGTTCAATACGATATTCGCGGCCAAGTCTTTCTTGGTTTTCTATCAGAGGATGAACATATTGACGCGAGTGGTAAAATATCCGATCATGTTGATCTTATTGAGTCTAATGAACTGCCAAATTTTTTCACTTTGCAAGGTGAAATGCAAGACTACCGAAAATTTATTGAACAAAATGGAATAGATGAGTCGCAATATATATTGCTGGCTCTAAACGATCTGGTAGCATCAAAACGAGTATCTAAAAAATTAAGATTAGTTGAGGCCGCTCAAAAAACAGATGTTTTTAACTTGGCCTTCATGAGGGAATCAGGACGTTTCTTTGCATTCCATAATGCTGACTCAATTTTGGATGGTGTTGATGCAGAGATTTTTTCCAACATATCAACTAATCTATCACTTTCATATCAGGTCGCAGGTTTCTCAGAAAAACATATTTTCGATATGAATTTTGATGCGCAGAGTACTCTCCCAAAAAGAATCTGTGTACTGATTGGTCGAAATGGTTTAGGTAAAAGTCAAGCTCTCCGCTCCATCGTAAATTCCTTGGTCAAAGATAGTAATGATTTTTATGATATACGACACGGTAGACCTATGATTAGTCGATTATTAGCCATAGCGACACCCGGTGAAACTATAAATACATTCCCGGCAGAAAACACTAATTATAGAATTAAATATAGACGGTTGATTCTAAATAGAAGTGCACGAACGAAACATTCTAGAGGATTCTGCGAACTTTGCGTCCAACTTATTCGTTCGGAAGAGTCTATTGGCACACATGAACGGTGGGATTTATTTAAAGATAGCATTAATTTCTTACCCAACATAGAAAATATTGTAGTACCTTTAGATAAAGGCATAACTGTTTCAACTAGCAACGTTATAAATGTCAGGGGGAAAAACTACATTCCCCTATTAAGGCTTAATCATGGAGGAGAACAGGCAAAGCTA
>NZ_AQGQ01000194.1 GCF_000388115.1 Aeromonas molluscorum 848 | reverse complement strand
GTTTCATCGGGACGCTCCTCGCACTCGGATGGATGACTTCCCTAGTCTAGATCCCCTCTTCACCTTTCGATACAGCGCTTATTCCGTGCTGGTTTTTGGATGATAAATGCACATTCATGATGAGAATAACACCCATATGGCTCTCATTTAGGTAGAGTGATCCCGCCTGTGGCCGCCAAGCCGGGGCAGCCGACTCATCAGGGTTGATGAGCGGCACCACAACAAAAATCGATGTCAGGCCAAGCTGAACATCATCAAGGATCCCGTCATGAATTAATCATTGCCGCTGTTGACGCCGCTGCGGGGCATCGCTGCCCTGATGGTGGTGCTGTTCCACGCCCGCTTGCTGCTCTTTCCCCAGTGGATGGAGCCTATCGCAGCCCACACCCAACTCATCGAGAACGGCTACCTCTGGGTCGATCTCTTCTTTATTTTGAGCGGGCTGGTGCTGGCCCACGTCTACGGGGAGGCCTTTGCCCGCTCGCCCCGCACCATAGGTTATGGCCGCTTCCTCTGGCTGCGGCTGACCCGGGTTTATCCCCTCTACCTGGTGACCCTGCTGCTGCTGGTGGGCTGGGAGCTGTACAAGGCCCGCCATGGGATTGGCTTCTACGCCGGCCCCCTGTTCAAGATGTGGGAGTGGGAAGGGATACCTCCTTTCGGCTCCCCCTTCACCCCGGCCGAGGCGCTGCCAAGCAGCCTGCTGCTGCTGCAGGTGGTGACCGATCAGGGGCTGACCTGGAACTTCGCCGCCTGGTCGCTCAGCGTGGAGTGGATTAGCTATCTGCTGTTTCCGCTGCTCATTCCGCTCGCCGTCACCCGCAGCCGCTGGAGCCATCTCGCCCCCCTGATGGCACTGACGGTATTGGCGTTCATCGTGCACAGCCGTGGCACTCTGGATGTCACCAGCGGGGCGTTGGCGGTGGGGCGCGGGGTGAGTGAATTCGTGCTCGGCCTCTGGCTGCTGCCAAGAGTCAAGGCCGCCCGCCAGTGGCCCATGATGCAGCGGGATCTGCCGCTGCTGCTCGCCTTTCTCCTCCCCTTCGCGCTGATGCAGTTCACCATGACGCCGCCGCTGACCCTGCTGCTGATCGGCGCCTACGTGTTGCTGATCTGGATTGCCGCTGCCCAGAGAGATCGCCAGAGCCCGCTGCTGCGCCTGCTGGACAACCGCTTCACCAACTGGCTGGGGGATCTCTCCTACTCCATCTATCTGCTCCATGCCCTGGTGCTGCTCACCGGCTGCGAGCTTGCCCACTATCTGGCACCGGGGCTCACCGAGTGGTGGTACGCCCAGACCAACCCCTTGCTGGGCGTGCTGGCCACCCTGTTGATGCTCGCCGTGCTGATCGGTCTCTCGTCCCTCAGCTACACCCTGCTGGAGCGGCCGCTGCAACGGCGCCTGCGCCGACTCGGCAAGGCTCGCCAGCCGGTGATGGAGCAAGCCGGCTAAGTCCCCACCAAAGATGGCCCCGATGGCAGCATGGCTCGCCTTCGGGGCAACTCAGGGGAGAGCCATGCCAGCGTCATGGCGAAGACCGTGCCCTCTCTTTCAGCCCGCCAATTCCCTGCGTTTTGTGTGAATTCCCGTTCGAACCAGAGAGGCCACTTGTGGCATAATGGCCCGTCCTGTGGCCCTTGACGGGGCTGCGCCGGCGCATCTGTCGCCCCTCCTCCCCCGTCCTGCTAGGCTGCCTTGCACGGTTGCCTGACATCGCTGCGCTCAAAGCCAGCCAAGGCCACCCCAGTTTCGCGCGCATACGCGCACATTTGACGGCTCCACAGAGCCGCTGCACTTATTTGTACACACAAGTTTGCACACACAAGGGGAAAGTATGTCTTCCATTCGTCTGACCCAATACAGCCACGGCGCTGGCTGCGGCTGCAAAATCTCTCCCAAGGTGCTCGACACCATTCTCAAGAGCCAGATCCCGGGTTTTGACGATCCGACCCTGATCGTCGGCAACAGCAGCAAGGATGACGCCGCCGTGGTCGATATCGGCAACGGCCAGGGCATCGTCTCCACCACCGATTTTTTCATGCCCATCGTCGATGATCCCTTCACCTTCGGCCGCATCGCCGCCACCAACGCCATCAGCGACATCTACGCCATGGGCGGCAAGCCCATCGTCGCGATCGCCATCCTCGGCTGGCCCATCAATACCCTGGCGCCCGAGATTGCCCAGCAGGTGATCGACGGCGGCCGTCAGGTGTGCCACGAGGCGGGCATTTCACTGGCTGGCGGTCACAGCATCGATGCCCCCGAGCCCATTTTCGGCCTGGCGGTGACCGGCATAGTGCCGCTGGATGCCATCAAGCAGAACGACACCGCCAAGGTGGGTGATGTGCTCTATCTCACCAAGCCCCTTGGCATCGGTATCCTCACCACGGCCCAGAAGAAGGGCAAGCTCAAGCCCGAGCATGAACAGCTGGCCCCCGATGCCATGTGCACCCTCAACAAGATTGGCCAGCAGTTTGCCAAGTTGCCCGGCGTGCATGCCATGACCGACGTGACCGGCTTTGGACTGGCGGGCCACCTGCTGGAGATGTGCGAAGGATCCGGGCTGCGCGCAAGCTTGAACTTCAAGGCGTTGCCGCTGCTCGCTGAGGTGGATTACTACCTGGGCGAGGGCTGCGTGCCCGGCGGCACCCTGCGCAATTTCGACTCCTATGGTGACAAGCTCGATGCCATGGACGATCGCACCCGCAACATCCTGTGCGATCCGCAGACCAGTGGCGGTCTGCTGGTGGCCGTCGGTAAAGAGAGCGAAGCCGAGCTGCTGAGCATTGCCCGCGAGGCGGGGCTCTCCCTCTCTCCCATCGGCGAGATCCTGCCCCTCGAGGGCAGCCGTTTCATCGAGGTCATCCAATGAGTGACTTGCCGCTCGCCACGGATCTTGCCGGCATCTTCCTCGAAGATGTGCCCCTCATCGATCTGCGGGCTCCCATCGAATTCAAGGAGGGCGCCTTCCCCACCGCCACCAGCCTGCCGCTGATGACCGATGAAGAACGTGCCCAGGTGGGTACCTGCTACAAGCAACAGGGCCAGGCGGCAGCCATTGAGCTCGGCCACCAACTGGTGGGGGGCGCCGTGCGCGCCGAACGCCTCGAAGGCTGGCTGGCGCAGATAGCGGCCCAGCCCGATGCCCTGCTCTACTGCTTTCGCGGCGGCTTGCGCTCGCAAACCGTGCAGCAGTGGCTCCATGAGGCCGGGGTCACCCGCCCTCGGGTGGCCGGTGGCTACAAGGAGCTGCGCCGCTTTCTCATCGATACCCAGGACAAGGCAGCCGCCGAGTGCCACTGGAGCGTACTGACGGGCATGACGGGGTCTGGCAAGACTCATCTGCTCGGCCAGGTGGCCCAGGCCATCGATCTGGAAGGACATGCCCACCACCGAGGTTCTTCGTTTGGTCAATTGCCGGGAGGCCAGCCGAGCAATATCGATTTTGAGAATCGATTGGCCATCGAGATCCTCAAGCGCCGCCACTTGGGCGAGCTGCGCTTCGTGCTGGAGGACGAGAGCCGCCTCATCGGCCGCTGCTGCCTGCCGCTCTCCCTGTTCGATGCCATGACCCAGGCTCCCCTCGTCGTCGTGGAGGTGCCCCAGGCCGAGCGTGCCGAGCAGATCCGCGAAGATTATGTGCACGATCTCTGGCTGCGCTATCGCGACCTGCATGGGCAAGAGGCGGGCTGGCCCCTGTTTGCCGACTACCTGATCGGTGCCCTCGCCAGACTCAAACGTCGGCTGGGGGATCAGGGCCATCGCGAGCTGGATATTTTGATGCAGTCAGCCCTGGCAGAGCAGGCTCTCAATGGCAGTACCCAGGCGCACCTGTCCTGGATCACCCTGTTGCTGACCCGTTACTACGACCCCATGTATCTCTATCAGCTTGGTAACAAGCGCGATCGCATCGTGTTTCGTGGAGACAAGCAAGCCTGTCTTGACTACTTTGCCGCGCAAAACCTGGCCTAGTCGACGGTGCCGACTCCCGTAAATTGAACAGCGCCACCCCGCCGGTAACGCACTGGGAAGTAGTGGATTGGGTGGCGGCCTGTTTGCCCCCTATGAGAGGAATTGACATGCTGAAATACGAGGTGATCCCTGTCACCCCTTTCGCTCAGAACTGCTCCCTGATCTGGTGCGATGAGACCCGTCAGGCGGCGCTGATCGACCCTGGTGGAGAAGCCCCTCGCCTGCTGGCGGCCATTCAGGCCCAAGGTCTGGTACTGACCAAAATATTGTTGACCCATGGTCACCTCGACCATGTGGGCGCGGCTGCCGAGCTGCGTGAACAGACTGGCATTGCCATCACGGGCCCCCATCAGGAAGATGCCTTCTGGCTCGACATTCTGCCCCAGCAGAGCCAGATGTTCGGCTTCCCCCACACCCCCGCCTTCAGCCCGGATAGCTGGCTGGTCGAGGGGGACAAGGTACAGCTAGGTAACTGCGAGCTGGAGGTCTATTTCTGCCCCGGCCATACCCCGGGTCATGTGATATTGCTCAGCCAGAGTGAGCGACTCGCCTGGGTTGGCGACGTGCTCTTTGCCGGTGGCATAGGCCGTACCGATTTTCCCCGTGGCGATCACGCGACTCTCATTCGCTCGATCACCGAAACCCTGCTGCCTCTGGGGGATGACATCGTCTTCATCCCAGGTCACGGTCCCAGCTCGACCTTTGGCCGCGAGCGCGTCAGCAATCCCTATCTCACCCAGCCCGTCTGGTGATCAAGGTGCGGAGCACTCATTGAAGGAGTGCTCCGGCTGATAGCCCGGCCGGCAGCCTGATGGATAAACTGCGAGATAGCCCCGGCCAATCGGGTTTCCGGTGAAAAACAGCCATAAAAAAACACCTCCACAAGGGAGGTGTTTTTATCACGAACTAAGCGAGAGCTTAGACGCGGATGAAGTCCATGTGAACCAGTTTGGCTTTAACTGGGTGACGCTGGATAGCCTTCACTTTCACGTTGACTTCTTCACCGTTCACTTTCAGGGTCAGCACGGATTCGTAGAACTCCGGCTTGGCTTGAGCGATGATGAATTTTTTGTGGTCAACAGTGATGGATACTGCTTCTTTGCCTGCACCGTAGATGATGGCAGGAACTTGGTCAGCATGACGCAGGCGGCGGCTCGCACCTTTCCCCAGGTCAGAACGGACTTCAGCTTCGAATATGAAAGACATATTGGTTATCTCTATGTAGATGACTTTATGATGCTGACTGCGACCGATCAGCACCTCGCAAAACGAGCGCGGATAGTAGCATGGCTATCACGGCAGTGACAAGAAAGGTTACAGGCTGCCATCGAGTCGATTGAACTGCTGGTGACGCTCCGCGGGGGTGAGCGCCTCGAAACTGGCCAGCAGCTGCGGCGCCGGGCAGCGCAAGACATCGCCGCTCTTGACCACTGGCTTCACCCCCAACTGCTGACGATTGGCTTCATAGAGCGCCAGCACATAGCTGTAGGTATCTTTGCCCTGCCCCTTGGCCAAAGTGCTGGCGATGCGCCATAAGGTTTCGCCTGGTGCCACCCTGTGACAGATGTCAGCCACCCCCTCTCCCTTGGCCAGAGCTGGCTCGACCAGGTCCGGTGCGACCGAATGTCCCTGCCTGGGCATCCGATAGCCGAGCATGGGGGATGCCAGCAGAAGACCGTATTGATTGGGAAGACTGAACTCGGGCAGCACTGGCACATGGCTGGTGGCTTGTTCGAGCACCTGCACCTGATTGAGGTTGGTCGGTTGTGCCGGCTCCACGCTGGCAATGCCATACGCCATCTCATCGATGCGCTCCAACCGGGCTAGGTAGGCACGGGAGAGCTGGGCCTGACCCTCGAACAAGTCGAAAGGGGGCACCAGCCTGGCCGGGAACAATACTTGCCAATGCCCCTTGTATTGGCGGCTGGCCAACGGGGGGTATTGATTGCCATGCCAGGCGGCAAAAATGGGCGGCGGCGCCTGGCGCAGCGGATAGTATTCAGGATTCAGGCTGACCCAGGTCTGCTCGGCAATGGGTTGATACCCACTGATGTTGACCAACGCCATCCCTAACCAGAGTCCAAGCATGCCTGCTCCTTTTTATCTCGACTAATCAAACGGCTAGCGAGGCGACCTTCCCTGTCAACCCCGCCATGCCATCAGGTTAGCACTGAGCGATGGCACTCTGCACCCGTTTATCCGAGACCGGATAGGGGGTGCCCAGTTGCTGAGCAAAGAACGATACCCGCAGCTCTTCGATCATCCAGCGGATGTTGGCCACCTCGGGCGGGACCGGCTGGGACTTGGGGATCTTGGCCAGCAACGCCTTGTAATCGTTCTCGACGATCGAAACCTTGAGCATGTAAGCCCTGTCCCGATTGGGATCGATGGCCAGCTTCTCCATACGCCGCTCGATGGCGCGCAGGTAGCGCAGCAAGTCCGGCAGCCGCTGCCAGCCGGTCTCGGTCACGAACCCCTTGTGAATGAGGTTGCTCAGCTGAAGCTGGATATCCGACATGGCAAAAGCGGTATCGAGTTGCATCTTGCCCTTGAGCCGCTTCTTGATCTCATGAGACAGGGTCAGTACCGCTTCCACCTGGCTGGCTACCTCGACCACCGCATCATTGAGCTCGGCGCGCACATACTCCTTGAGCGCGTCAAAACCCGCCTCGTCCCAGGCCAGGCCGCCGTGACGTTCCATGAGCTTGTCGCAGCCGCAGGCGATGCAATCGTCAATCAGCTCGGCCACCTTGCCAAAGGGGTTGAAGTAGAGGCCGAGCTTGGCTTTGTTGGGCAGCTTCTCCTGCAAATACTTGATGGGGGGATGGCACATTGAGCAGCACCGAGGCGGCGCTCGGCCCGCCCACATCAGCTGCTGCTGGGTCACTGGGCTCTCCACCAGCTGGATGGCGACCGTAGTCTTTCTGATCGGACCAGGGTT
>NZ_AQGQ01000193.1 GCF_000388115.1 Aeromonas molluscorum 848 | reverse complement strand
CCAGCTCTTCCGAGATGGTCATGGAGAGCAGGGGATCCCAGAGTCGCCACAGGGTGAGCAGCACCAGTGCGCCACCGCCGTAGATCCAGAGCAGATCCACTGGCTGGACCGAGAGCAGATCACCAAACAGATAGGCCATCAGATCGACCCGCACATTGTCCATGAAGCTCAAGGTCACCAGGCCCAGGGAGAGTGCGCTGTGGGCCAGGATGCCGAGCAGGGTATCGGTGGCGACCTGCTGGTTGCGGCTCATGACGACGAGCAGCATGGCCATGGCGAGGCAACAGACCACCACTGCCAGGGTGAGATCCACTTGCAGCAAGATGCCGAGTGCGATGCCAAACAGGCAGGCGTGGGAGAGGGTGTCGCCAAAATAGGCCATCTTGCGCCATACCACGAAGCTGCCCAGCGGCCCGGCCAAGAGGGCGATGCCGAGACCGGCGGCGAGGGCATATAACAAAAAGCTGTCCACGTTAAGATCCTTACTTGCAATCGGTTGGCGAAAGGAGGTTCAGGCCGGGTCTGGCTCAAGATTTATCCGGGCTTTGCACTGTCGTCGGCTTATTTGCGCGACGGCAGGCGGATGAGCGGAGCTGGCTCCACATGTTCATGCTGGCCATCGCAGTGGTGGTGATGGGTATAGACGGCCAGCACCTCCTGCTCGGGTCGGCCGAACAGGCGCGCAAATTCCGGATGGCGGGCCACACTTTCCGGTTCTCCATGGCAACAGATGTGGCCGTTCAGACAAATCACCTCATGGGTGCTTGCCATCACTAGATGCAAGTCGTGGGAGACCATGAGCACGGCGCAGTCGAACTCGGCCGCTAGTTTGCCTATCAGGGCATAGAGCTCGATCTGACCATTGATGTCGACCCCTTGCACCGGTTCATCCAGTACCAGGAGCTCCGGCTTGACCAGCAAGGCGCGGGCCAGCAGCACTCGTTGCATTTCACCGCCGGAGAGCTTTTGCATCCGGTTATCGAGCAGGCTCTGGCCACCGACCCGGGCAAGGGCTTCCTCAATGGAGAGGCGGCCATTCTTGCCGAGTTGCAGGAAGCGGCGCACGGTGAGTGGCAGTGTCGGATCCAGATAAAGTCGTTGTGGCACATAACCGACCCGCAGGCCGCCCCTGCGCACTATCTGCCCCGAGTCTGGCTTGAGCAGTCCCAGCACCAGCTTGCTGAGGGTGCTCTTGCCTGCGCCATTGGGACCCACAAGTGTGGTGATTTTGCCTTTATTGAGGGTAAAGGAGACCTTGTCGAGCACGAGTCGTCCATCGAATGAGAGACAGATCTCTTTGAGCTCCACCAATTGGGTCATGACAGCTCCGGGGTTTACAGCCAGTGAGAGTTATAATATAACAGTCGCGTTTTCTGTTATATTATCACATTCATCTGTCCTGACGAGATCCCTATGCGAATTCTTGCCCTGCTCACTGCGCTGCTTATGGTCAGCCTGCCGGTGCGTGCTACCACTGTCTTGACCACCATCAAACCCTTGGGTTTCATCGCCGCAGCTATCACGGATGGGGTCAGTGAACCTCAGGTGCTGTTGCCGACCGGCGCCTCGCCCCATGACTTCTCTCTGCGCCCTTCGGACATTCGTGCCATCAAGCAGGCGGGTCTGGTGGTGTGGGTCGGCCCGGAATTGGAAGGTTTCATGAGCAAACCCCTGACGGGTCTTCCCCATGTATTGACCCTGACCCGGGTCAAGGGGATGCCCCTGTTCGATTATGCCAACCAGGCCGGTGAGTCTCATGAGGGAGATGCTCATGACGAGCATGGTCATGATGGCCACGAGGGTCATCATCATGAGGGGGTGGATCCCCACATCTGGCTGGGGCCGGATCAGGCGAGGGTCATAGCCCAGGCGCTGGCGGACTCCTTGAGTGCCCAGGATCCGGCCAATGAGCCGCGCTATAAAGCCAATCTGCTCACCTTCAACCGCAAGCTGGCCGAGAAAGAGCAAGCCATAGCCCCGCAGATGAAGGCGGTGAGCCAGCAAGGCTATTTCGTGTTCCACGAGGCTTATGGTTACTGGGAGCGCCACTATGGCATGAGCTCGCGAGGACATTTCACCGTGAGTCCTGAGCGCCGTCCCGGTGCCCGCACCCTGGTCGATATTCGTCATGCACTGGAGGAGAAGAAAGCCAGCTGCATCTTCGCCGAACCCCAGTTCTCGCCGGCGGTCATCGAGTCGGTGGCCCGCAACACTGGCGCCAAGGTACTGCTGCTGGATGAAGTGGGCGAAGAGATTAAGGTCGGGCCGGATGCCTATCCCCAGTTCATGCAACAGTTAGCTGACTCCTTTGCTCAGTGCCGTTAGGCGCAGCCGTCTATACTGACCTCCAGCGAAATGTAAGGAGCGTCGAATATGAGAAGGATCTCTCTGATAGTCTGCAGCGGCTTGCTGGCCTGCTGGTCGCTGCAGGCTTCCCAGCTGTCCACTTACCTGGCGGAGCCTCAGCTGAAAGCCAAGATGGCGGATGTCTATGGCAAGGCCGCTGTGAAGCGGGCTGAGGCCTATGCCCGCTTGCTGAGGCCTCGGGCTGGCACCACGGATCAGCAGAAAATAGTCTTGGTAAACAATTACTTCAATAATCTTACGTACAGCGAAGATCCCAAGCTGTGGGGCATGGATGATTATTGGGCTAACCCACTGGAGTTCATTGGTGCCCGGGGGGGGGATTGTGAGGATTACAGCATTGCCAAGTACTACACATTGATGGAGTTGGGGGTCGAAGAGAAGAAGTTGCGGCTTGCCTATGTCAAGGCGGTCAGATACAACGCCTTTCATATGGTGACCCTCTATTTTCCCACGCCAAAAGCAGACCCGCTGGTACTGGATAACATCAATGGCCGCATACTGCCGGGCAGCAAACGCACCGATCTCATTCCCGTTTACAGTTTTGATGCCAAGAGTATCTGGGTAATGAAGTCACGTCGGGAAGGTACCCTGGCGGGCAGCGCAGACCGACTGGCACAATGGACATCGATGAAGAGTCGTTTCTCCAGCGAACACCTGCGCTCCCCCCGTCGTCAGCTATAGCTTGCCTGCGGCTTTGAGCTCCGCAAAGTAACGGGCAGCCCCAGGATGCTGGGGCACCATCAACACCGGCCCTATCTTGTTGCGCGCCCTGTGAAACAGATTGGCGTAGCCATAGGTTTGCTCGTTGAACTGTATCTGCTGGCTCAACATGGCCTTGGTGAGGCGGTAAACTTGCTCTTCTGGCACATCAACCCGGCTGACCAGGGTTGCCGCGATCGCGAAGGTGGGTATGGGTTTGGGATTGGCCGGATAGATACGGGCAGGGATCTGGCTGCGCTGGTAATAAGGGCGGCCTTTGATCAACTTGTCACGTACCTCGCCATCAATGGGCAGGAAGGTGATACGGCACTGCTTGGACGCATCAAGCACCATGCGGTTGGGGTGGCCCATGACCAGTGCGAAGGCATCGATCTGCTTGCTGCACAATGCCTGTGGCAAGTTGGCCATGCTCTTCAAGTCGAGATCCTGTTCCTTGACGCCAAGCTGTGCCATGAGCGCCAGCGCCGTCTTGCGGGTGCCCGACCCTTTGAGCCCAAGATCAATGGGGGCCAGCTTGAGTTGCTCCAGGGACGTGATGTCTCCATCGGCGCGCACCACCAGGGTGAAGGGCTCTGCATGGGTGGCAAACAGGCTTCTCAAACGGGGTTGGGGGGCTCCCTCGAAAGCCCCTATCCCCTTGTTGGCCTGATACAGCCAGTCGGACTGGACTATGGCGTAGTCACTCGCATCCTCCTTCAATCGCTTCAAGTTTTCCAAGGAGCCGGAGGTCGCCAGGGGCCGGCAACTGGTACTTTCGTCCTGATCGTGGGCCAGGCGACAGAACTCCTTTGCCATCTGGTAATAGATCCCCTGTTCGGAGCCCGTGCCGATATAGAGGGTAGGGGCAGCCTGGAGGGACGGCATCATGAGTAGCGGCAGTAGCGGCAAGAGTTTCATTGGGTGGCTCCGTTGGCATGGCCGTCGATACCCCAGGCCCTGAGTGTGTCTATGTCGTCGATGGAACTTGCTTCTGCCAGCAGTATGTAACCCGAGCCATGCAAGCTTTGACTGACCAGATTCCAGTAGAGAGGATCATTGGTCACCCCTAGGCTGATAAAGGTGGGATAGATGGGGTCAAGCTGGCTGAGCACCTCATTGTTGATGGGGATGGCGCTGAAGGCCAACTCCAGTCCGGCGCCTTCCAGCGCCATGAAACTCGCCATGGCATCGGCAGGCAGGATCGCCAGATCCCAGCGCCAATCGATGATCCGCCCTTTTGGCACCTTGATTAGGGTGTTTTGCAGTGCAGGCCAGTGCGGATTGGCGAGCAGGCTAAGCGGGAGGGCAAGGCCTTCATACTCCTGATTGAGCCAGTAGGCAATGGCTTGTTCCAGCTCGATGAGCGAGGTCTCGCCCGAGAAGGATCGCCGTGGCAGCAAGCGCCGATAGAGCAGTATGTTTCCTTGGGTGGAGTAAAAATGCTGTTGTTGCCACCCCTCATCCACCGACTGAAGGTTAACCAGGGGAAGATGACTGCTTGCCTCTTGCTGCTTGCCCAGCTGGGTGATCTTGAGACGCTGCTGCAGCATGTCCCGCTTGCGTTCAGAGACCAGCTGGTTGACCGAGCTGGCCACCTCCTTGAGTTCTTTGATCCAGGGAATAGGCAGCTCCGCACCATACTGGCGCTTGCGGATCAGGCTCAGCTGTTGATTGATCTCGGCGAGTGGACGTAGCAGACGCTTGCAGATCCAGGGAATGAGCAGGCTGAAGACGATCAGGCCACCAAGCAGGGCCAAACCGGTGCGGCTGATGGCATTCCACAGATGCTGATAGGCGTAGCCACTATGGCCTTCCAGCGTCAGGGTGCCGAGCATGCGCCAGCCATCGGTCAGTTCCTGTTCGACTTTGACCGGCGGCATGGCGATAAGGTTTGGCAGCTAGGCAGGGATATTTTGCTGAGTGCTGGTAAACACCTTATGGAACAACATCTGTCCATCCGGATCGACCAGGGTGATGGCGCTGACGAAACCGCCATCGAACATGGCGTTGACTATGGTTTCAGCCAAGACCTTGTCTTCATTGAGCAGGGTACCTTGCAGCACCAGACCAAGGGCTGTGATGGCCGTTTCAAGATTGGCCGACATCTGATCGAGGATAGACTGGCGGACAGTGGTGATTTCGAGCATGAACAGCAAAATGGCGCCAATCAGGAACAGGATGAGGATGATCCTTTTTAACAATTTTGCTAACGACATATCCACTCCATGGAAAAAGTTGCGCAACATGGGCCTGTCAGGGCCGATCGGGATCGGATCCAGTTCTTAAAAATAGGAAAAAATGAGCGGAAAGTGAGGATATTTTCTGCCAAAAACGGCAGCCTATGAATAAAATGTGATTTTGGTGCGAATTGCAGTGAACTTTTTACGAAACGATGGGTCGAAAGTGCAGCTTTATGCAAATTTATAACAATGAAATGACCCTATAACACTCCCAGAACTAATGACAGGAAAGCGGATGAAACGTCTTCGTCCCTTGGTAGCCAGTGCTGCCAACTGGGAACCACCGGTTCCCCGCAAACATTTTTACGCCATGTTGCTGCTGACCGGGTTGACCCTGTCGGCGGTGGCGATATTGCCTGCGCCAGGGGATATTCTGGAGCGCCCGTTGCGCTTGGAACTGCCCCTCTCGGCCCATGGTACCGCCACCAATGAAGACAACACAGAATTTAACGCCATCCCGGATCATGAGCTGATCGACCCGGTCGCTCCCGAGGATGACATTCCCGCCGATACCGGTCCCGAGTGGCAAGACTACCGGGTGCGCAATGGTGAGAACCTCACCACCATCTTCAATACACTTGGCCTGTCGACTACCACCCTTTACAAGGTGCTCGATGCAGACAGCAAGAACAACCTGGCCCGTCTCAAGCCGGGGCAGACCATAGAGTTGCTGATCGATCAGGACAACATACTGCAGGAGATGAAGATCCGGTTGAACATCAAGGAGTCCCTTGAGCTCAAGCGGGTCGATGATAGCTACAACGCCAACATGGTCAAAGAGGCGGTGGAGTGGCAGAAGAAAAACTTCGATGGCACCATCAGTGGCAGTTTCTACGTCAGCGCCCGCAATGCCGGTATCCCGGCCAGCCACATCAAGAAGATTGCCAACCTGTTTCAGTGGCGGCTCAACTTTGCCAGTGATCTGAAGAAAGGTGACAAGTTCAAGGTGCTGATGCAGCAGGAGACGGTACAGGGCAAGAACACCGGCAACAGCCAGTTGCTCGGGGTTGAAGTGATTAGCCAGGGTAAGAGCTTCTCGGCCTGGCTAGCAGAAGATGGTAACTACTATGATGCCCAGGGTCAGAGCCTGGAGCGCGGTTTCCGCCGCTATCCAACTCATAGTCGCTATCGCATCAGTTCGACCTTCAACCCGGCTCGCCGCCACCCCATCACCGGCATGGTACGCCCCCATGAAGGCACGGATTTCGCGGTTCCGGTCGGTACGGCCGTGCTGGCTACCGGTGATGGGGTGGTTGTCAAGGCGACTCGCCATCCTCTGGCTGGTACCTATGTGGTGATCAAGCATGGCCGTACCCTGAGTACCCGTTACCTGCACCTGAGCAAGCTGCTGGTCAAACCGGGTCAGAGAGTGAAGATGGGTGACAAGATAGCCCTGTCCGGTAACACGGGCCGATCCACGGGTGCGCATCTGCACTATGAGGTTCGACTCAACAACCGTCCTGTTAACCCCATGACGGTCAAATTGCCGATGTCCGAAGCCCTGAGCGGCAAGGCCAAGCGCCAGTTCCTGGCCAAGGTACAGTCTTACAAGAAAGAGCTGTTGGTGGGCTGAGTCGTGTTGACGCCAAGGCTCGAGCCTTGCATAAAAAAGTCTCAC
>NZ_AQGQ01000192.1 GCF_000388115.1 Aeromonas molluscorum 848 | reverse complement strand
GACCCGGATCCCTTCATCCGAGGTAGCATCGCGTTTCTTGGGTGGATTGAACGTTACTTTCATCAGAATTTGTTTCCTCGTTTTAATACCCACCAGGGCGCCATGCTGCTCTCTTCATGACCGCGCCGGAATATTTCATTAAGCAGTGCGACGGCACACCACAGGCGCATCAGCAAGGTATAGACAGGGTACAGACACAACCATGGCAGCATGCGCAGATCCGTTTTGGGTCGCTCGGAAATCGCGAGCAGAAACACCAGAAAATTGACCAGGGTGAGAAACAGGTAGACCAGATAGAGGCAGAGCATCAATGCCGTCACGAACTGGCCCGGATAACTGAATACCAGCCACCAGCTGTATCCCATGACCAACAGCGGCAGCACGACGTTTTGCGCCACCCCATAGACTAAGGTGAACAGGAAAGTCTTCCATCCCAAGATACGCGGCGTCAGCGACAGTTTGTGCTTGCGCAGGTAGAGAAACAGCAGATCCCCATCCCAGCGCAGACGCTGGTTTGCCAGAGTCATCAGATCCGCAGGGGCATCAGTATGGCCTATGGCCCTGGGGGCAAACCCGATCTTCAGCTTGGGATGGCGCTTGAGGTAGTGCTTGATCCGCACAGTCAGATCCAGATCTTCCGCCGTGTGGGTATCCCAACCCCCGATTTGGCGCAGGAAGTCACGGCGAAATGCCCCGAACGCCCCAGAGATATTGTTGATCAAGTTCCATTCGCTCAAACCCGTCTTGCCTCCCTGCATGGAGATCATGTACTCGATCCCTTGCATTCGGGTGAGCAGGCCATCTCGCAAGTTACGCACCCTCAACGCACCGCCGACGGCAGGCACGTCCGGATCATCGAAACAGGCCACAATCTCGTCGATCATGTTGTTGTCGAAGGAGGTGTCCCCGTCGGCATTCATCACTATCTCGCCGGTTGCCGCAGACAACCCGGCATTGAGCGTCGATACCCGTCCACCACGCTGCCACTTGGGCAACAGCACCAGGTTGCGCGTCTCGCATCCCTGAAATTCGGCGATGCAGTTCAAGGCCGCCTGATAGGTATGGGCGTTGGCGTTGGCACCATCGATCACCGCAATGATCTCCAGATGACCGCGATAAAGCTGTTCCTTGAGGGTCAGGATAGTGGAGCGGATCGCCTCCCCCTCCCCATAGCAGGTGATGATGCAGGAGACCTTGGGGCAACCACGTGACAACGGCAGATCGGAGGACTTGGGGACCTGACGGGCAAACCACTTAAGGATCCCGGTCAGAGTCAGTGCCATCAGGGGCACCTCCATCAGCAGCAGCATGGGCAGCAGCAACAGGATCATCCTGGGTGAAAATTGCAGGCTACCCAGGATCTCGGTCAGGATGTAACGGATCGTACTCATCCACTCAGGCATCCGGGATGCTCCCATCCAACCAGTGGCTCAGCCAGAGGCCGGTATCGTCACCCAGCACAGTGGGGAGTGGCTCTGCCTTAACATTCAGCGTCAGCGCATCCAGTCCCTCGACGTTGTTGAGTGCCAGGATCCGCCCTTGCAGGACCTGCCAATCCTCCACACTGGTATGCGGCAACAGCAGCAACAGCTGATCGTCTGAATACTGGCAGACCACATCGGTATCCCGAAACAGTGCCTGCAGACGGGCCAGCAGAGCAGCCAACCGCTGCTGGGTTTTCAACAACCCCAGCTCGGCGCGCAGTTCAGCAAGATGTTCGACCCGGATGGCCAGCAGGGTATGGCTGCCGCCATGGCGCTGCAGCAAGCTGTTATTCCACTGCAACAGCCAGGGGAAGTGATCCATGACCATAGGTGCCCCCCAGGTCAGAGGTAGATGCAACTGATGGGTACCCTCACGGGCAATATGGCGGGCCAGCTTGCCGATGCGGTACTCATAGATGGGAGACACCACTAGGTCATCTGGCTTGTGCGCATGACCACACTCATGGCATCGAGCCTGTACCGCAGCCTCCATGAAACGGGCATGACAGGAGAGACAGCGGTACTTCTCCAGCGGCCTGTCATAGTCGACCCCGATGTGACGCAGGGTTGTCACGCACTTGGGGCAGCGCAATATACCCTGCTGCATGAAGGCATCCTGATCATCCACATGGCCGCAGGTGAAACAGTGCACCGCAGGCTTGGCCTGAATGGCGATATGGGAGCATTCAGGACACACATCGACGAAGTTGAGATGAGCCGAATTGCAGCTGTTGCACAAGCGCACCCGATCGACCAGTTGCTCACTCTGCAACAATCGCTCAGAGACCAGTTGTGGCAAGGATGCTCCGGCATCGGCTCCTAGCAGGCAATCCAGCAACGGATAGCTGTAACCCTGACGACAACCGGCCTGCCAGCGTGGCAACAGGCGAAAATGCGCACGGGGCCAGCTGTACCAGGCCAGCTTTTCCATGTCATCCGGATGCTCACGCGGCGTCAGCAGCGCCAAACGTTCCAGCATGTCGGGTACTCTCTCATCTAGCTGAGGCAAGAGACCATCCGCCAACATGGGAGAGAGCGGACTCTGCAATACGCAAAACACGGGATACAGGTAGCGGGAAGGGTCGCAGCGAACCACATGCAGCACCCTATCTTGCTCATCGGCAGGCAGATTGAGCAACAGCACGGGTTGCTGTACCGGATCCCACAGGGATAAATCGAGAAGAGGCTGGGTCACACGATCCACCGAGCCTCCCAGCAACGCAATCTGGCCGGGTTGTTCACTCATGATCATCATTGGGAAATACCCTCTTTCCATTCGCTGACAAATAAGAGACCAAGTCAATAAACGGACCGACCGATTGGCAGTCACCATCAAGACTAGGGCAATATCGCTGGCATGCGTATTACCTTGCCCGGTGCAGCATCGGCAGGGTTGTCAACGTTATCGACGAATAGCATGAAGCAGGCGAATGCACTGGAAGGATTGAGAGCTGACGCCATTTTCATGTGCGGCTCAGCCATCTCGAGGAAAAGAGATCTGAAGCTTTCCGAACCCGACTCGCGTCGGGGGTGGCGAGGGGGCACATTCTGCCGCGGTAGATTAATTAGTCAACTCCCGGGAGCGCCCCCTAAGCCCCAAAAAAGACCACGATGAAGATGACCTCTGGTGGAGCGACACAAAGCAGCTCATTGATTACTTAATATTTTCAGACTTGGATGCATGACCACTACAACAGAAATTAAAGTGTTGGTGACGACATGAACTATCGCTGTTGTCGGGTGCGAATAATGGCTGAAAGACAGGAAGGTGGTGTTGCTATCAGACGAGGCCTTCATACCGTACGGCAGCGGCGTCCCTGCTGTCACGCCCTTCCCAGGCACAACAAGCGAAAACTCTGGACTACCATCACCCCCGAATACCCTGGTCATCAGGATCAACCGGAGCTTAATCGTACAAGACAATCCCCCCGTCGACCCGAAACGCAGCTGTGTGGTGAAAAGGGGCTCATATGGCACATTTCCACCCAGAGAGTCCGAGTGAAAATAAAGCTAAATGGCAGCAACTAGCTGCTGATGTTTGCCAGCGACAGTTTCCGTCAAACGGCTCGCTACACTCTGCAAAAAACCAGCTCCTATTCGAGCTACAGGACGTAAACGATTGACCCTGACTGCCACAACAGGCACTGAGCATGGCCAGCTTCCATCAATTAGGTACCAGCTTGCAATCCCTGCTCACCCAGCCGAATCAAGGTGCTAACCGGGTGTATGCCAAATAATGAGCCCTGCCAAGGACGGAGCTCATTGATGGATGGGAGAACTCAGAGGATGACTGCGGATCAGGGCTGATAACAGCCGCGGATCCAGGCGGCGAAATCAGCCAGCATCCTGAGTTCGGACTGGCTGTTATCCGCCACCAGCTTGTCACCATGGACCACTCGAATATGGGCATTGAGTGGCGCGCCCTCAGCGGCCGATGGCCGTTGCTGCGCCGCCGCCATGCAAGCCTGAGCTTGCTGCCAGGCCTGGGCGACATCCAGATTGCAGGCATCGGCCAGCGGCCGGGCACTGAATCCCTCGCCGGTGAGGCTCTGCAGCGTCTGGTCATGGGTCATGCCGTTGCCAGGCCCCCAGTAATGGGCGGCAAGATCCGGGCCTATGCGCGGATTGTCGGTGAGATAGCCGTCGCGTTTGAGGAAGTAGGCCCGGGTCTGCTCCACTGCCATCAGGGCCAGCAGATAACCATGATAGGCGCAGGCCGACTCCTGATTGAGCAGATGAGGAATGGCGAGCAAGGGGCGCGGACTCTCGACTCCCAGGATCTGCCGTTCCCATTGGCGAGCCAGGGCCAGCACGGTCTCCGGGCTGCGCTCCTCATCGCTCATGGCATAGAGATCCCGCTCGAAATAGGCGACCAGGGCTATCTGACGTTCATTGAAGGCCCGAAACGGTTGGCGTGCCGCAATCATCTCTTCAATCAGCACATCCGGAATGGCGGTGCCGTGCTCGTCCTTGGCATAACGTTTCAGCCAGTCCGCATCTTCGAGCAGGCTGTCACAAAACATGGACTGGGTCTCGGCATACGCCATGGAGGTGGGAGGAAACTCCTGAGAGAAGCAGGGCGCATTGCCGGTCACGTTGGCAAAATGAGCGGCATGCCCTCCTTCGTGGAACAGGGTATTGAGCCCGCTCCAGCCGCTGCCGACCTGACCCGGGTTGGCCAGGCTGGTGAAGTTGACCACGGCCGGCACCCACTGCCCCTCCTGCCAGAAGCTCGGCACTGGGCCATGGCAGAAGCCGTTCTCATACTTGCCGGGCCTGTCCAGCAAGTCCAGGGTCAGCACGGCATCCCGGTACTGGATGCCGAGGCGACGGAAGCTCTGCACCCAATCTTGCAAGGCACGGGAGAAAGGGACATAGGGATCGAGCTGGCGGGTCACGTCGCCACTCACCGAGAAGCGCAGGTTATGGGGCTGCAGCGCCGCCTCCCCCTTGGCCTCTTTAAGTTCGGCCAGGCTCTGGCGGGTACGCGCCTCGGTGCGGGCGATGAAATCATCCAGAATGACAAACAGCTGCTCTGGGCTCATCTGCTCATTCTTGCGCACCTTGTATTCGAAGTAGTCGCGATACCCCATGGTGCGGGCAAAGCGATTGCGCAGCTGAACGATCTCCAGGAAGCCCGAGTCCAGGGCCCACTGCTCCAGAGTATGGAAGAGTGCCACGGCGCTGGCGCGCACGGCTTCAACCGGGCTCGCGACCAGAGAGGCACCGGCGGCGGGCAAACTGCCGGGAACTGTCCGGCCCTGTTCGTCCAGCAGCTCCAGCTTGAGCTCCTTGCGGCGGGCGAAGAGCTTGGCCTCGGCGGCCACCAGTTCGTCCATCAGGGCGGCGGCGGCCGGATCCTCGATGACATTGCACTCGAAGAAGGCCAGCCAGCCCGCAAGCCCCCGCTTGAGATCCGTCTCCTCGGCCTGGGCCAGCATGGCTCTGAGCTCCGGCAACCGGGCCGGATTGGCACAAAACCCCTTGTAGGCCTGCTCGGCCGCGGTGAAGCCAGCCTGATCATCGCTGGTACCCATATAAGTCGACCAGAACAGATCCTCTTTGCGCCTGTGCAGCGCCAGATAGTCCTGATTCAACTGGTTGAAGTAATTCCTGGCAATGGAATTCATAAGTTCCCTCTTGTTGTGATGGGGTCAATCCGGGTTGGCCCTGATGCTATGTACGCTGGGATGCGCTGTTCCACGCTAGCAGAAGCCAAACCATCTGTCTGCGCCCTCCATCACCTCTGAACAATGGCTGTTATTTCAAACCATTAGCAGGTAATAGCACGATTATTTCTTCAGCAGGCAAGCCATCCGCTGTCGCACAAAAGGTGGTCGGCAGCTCCGATCAGTTCCTTTTTTGCTAATTTATGTTAATTTTTTGTTCAAAATTAGCCATTATTGGTCGTCGACTGAAACCGACACCCAGACACAGTCATTTGGCAAACTGGTCGAGAGGCCAGGACGCAAAGCCTCCGGTCCCCTGACCAGTCAAGGGATAGCGGGGTTGCAGCAGGTGTTCGGGGGTTCCCCGCCAAGCTGACTGCCCAGACAGACTCAATACAAGGAATCTATGGCAGTGAATCAACCACTTCATCGTCTTGCCGTCATCACCGCCCTGCTGGCCAGTGGTGGCGCCCTCGCCCACGGCTACATCAGCAGCCCGGAAGCCCGCAACACTCTGTGCAAGAACGGCGGCAACATTGGCTGCGGCGCCATCCAGTGGGAACCTCAGAGCCTGGAAGCCCCGTCCGGCTTCCCGGACGGCGGCCCTGCTGATGGCGAAATAGCCGCAGCCGGCCATGCCCAGTTCGCCGAGTTGAACGCCCAGACCAGCGATCGCTGGACCAAACGTAGTGTCAGCGCGGGCCCCATCGACATCAGTTGGACCTTTACCGCCAATCATGTCACCCGCAACTGGCGCTACTACCTCACCAGGCAGGATTGGGATCCCAACCAGCCCATAAGCCGAAATAGCTTCGATCTGACCCCCTTCTGTGTCATCGACGGCGGCATGGTGCAGCCACCCAAACAGATGACCCACAGCTGTACCCTGCCAGAGCGCACCGGCTACCAGCTGATCCTGGGAGTCTGGGAAGTCGGGGATACACCCAACAGCTTCTACAACCTGATCGATGCCCGTTTCCAGGAGGGTGATCTGCCGCCGCTGACCTGGAGCCAGAGCGGCACCATCTATCCCTCTCTGGATCTCCGGACAGGAGACAAGGCCATGACCCGGGTGTTCGATGCCAATGGCGAGCGTCCCGATCTGCAGACGGTACTCACCGTCACCAGTGACGAGCAAGGGCTCAAAAACAACTGGGCGCAGGCCCTGGCCAGCCAGATAAACGCCGAGCAGAGCCAGATCCGCGCCGGGCCAGCCGGGCAGTGGCGACAGCTTCAACCCCGTCTACGGCCAGAACCCCATCTATCTGAAGGCAGGTAGCGGCC
>NZ_AQGQ01000191.1 GCF_000388115.1 Aeromonas molluscorum 848 | reverse complement strand
AAGAAGGCCCAGATTGCCGACTTGCAATCCTTCGTGTCGCGTTTCAGCGCCAACGCCTCCAAGTCCAGCCAGGCCACTTCCCGTCTCAAGCAGATCGACAAGATCAAGATTGAAGAGGTCAAGGTGTCCAGCCGTCAGAACCCCTTCATCCGCTTCGAGCAGGAGAAGAAGCTGTACCGCAACATCCTGGAAGTGGAAGGGGTGTCCAAAGGTTATGGTGAGGCGCCCCTGTTCAAGGGCCTGAGCATGATGCTGGAAGTGGGCGAGAAGGTCGCCATCCTGGGGACCAACGGCATTGGTAAATCCACCCTGATCAAGACGCTCATGGGCGAACTGGAACCGGACAGCGGCACCATCAAATGGTCCGAGAACGCCCAGATAGGTTACTACGCCCAGGATCACGCCGAAGACTTCGACACCGATCTCAATGTGTTCGACTGGATGGCCCAGTGGAAACAGGCCAACGAAGATGAGCAGGCAGTACGCTCCATTCTGGGTCGTCTGCTGTTCACCCAGGACGACATCAAAAAGCCGGTCAAGGTACTCTCCGGTGGCGAGCAGGGCCGCATGCTGTTTGGCAAGCTGATGATGCAGCGCCCCAACATCCTCATCATGGATGAGCCGACCAACCACCTGGACATGGAATCTATCGAATCCTTGAACATGGCGTTGGAAATGTATCAAGGCACCCTGATCTTCGTCTCTCACGACCGCGAGTTTGTCTCCTCCCTGGCGACCCGCATCATGGAACTGACCGAAAACGGCATCCGCGACTTCGGCGGCACCTACAAAGATTACTTGCGTACCCAAGGCGTGGTGTAACCTCACCCAGCTTTGCGATACACAGAATCCGGCGCCCAGTGCGCCGGATTTTTTATGGCCCGGTGTCGGCGTGCGGCGCGCCTTGCCTCTCTCCTATCCTCCTATTTGTCACCTCCCAACAACCCGCCTCTGCAAGCTCTTTAGAAGGGGATCGTCCCCTGCTGGCCGCCCGCGTCTTCATCCCGAATGCTCGTTTGGCGGCCTCTTTGTTTCCCGGGACCGCTTTTGCCAGACTCATCAGAACAGGGACAGCGTCGGGCCTGACCCAAGCGAGCGACAGAGGAAACAGGTTCGCTTCTCGCAGCCAGCAAGAATGGACAAGGTGGTTGTCATATGTAACCTGCCAACGCTCGGCTATACTGGGTCTTCGCGCGGCAGCCCATGATGACAACCAACAGAAATCACCTCTTTAGGGGGATCCTGAAAAACGCCTGGAAAGTGGGGAAGAAGCACGCAGCACAGCAAGACTCAACCGAAGTGTAACTTTATAACCTGACTAAAATCATTTAGTTATAAAAACATCATTTATATATCAGCTGAAACTACCAAACCGGCAGTGGATGCCAGGGAAGCCATAAAAACTGTAGTAAAATTACATTCACAATCAGTCAATCTTGATCGGCATCAATTTTGGGGATCCCCCCCTTTGTTATGATTTCCACAGGCAAAATTGCAGGACAATGACAATTGAAAGCAGAATCCCCCTTTGACTGTCTCAAGCCCGAAGCCATCGCTGCACTGGCTGAAGACATCACCTATGCCAAGGCCACCAAGCCCGCATACAAGGTCATTCCCCTCGCCATCACCGCTGGCGCCTTCATCGCTCTCGCCTTCATTTTCTACATCACTGTCACCACTGGTGCCGGTGGCATGGCCTGGGGCATGAGCAAGCTGATTGGCGGCCTCTGCTTCTCCATGGGACTCATCCTCTGCGTCTTGCTTGGCGCCGAACTCTTCACCTCCACCACCCTGACGCTGGTAGCGAAAGCGGCCGGGCGCATCAGCTGGGCTCAACTGTTCAAAAACTGGGGCCTGGTCTACTTTGGCAACCTGATTGGCGGTCTGCTCATGGTGGCGCTCATCGTCATCTCGGCGCAGTACACGGCAGACAATGGCCAGTGGGGGCTCAATGCCCTGAATGTGGCGCAGCACAAGCTCCATCACAGCTTCTTCGAGGCCGTGGCGCTCGGCATCCTTTGCAACTTGATGGTATGTCTGGCGGTATGGATGTCGTTCGGCGCCCGCAGCGCCACCGACAAGGTGATGGTGATGCTGCTCCCCGTGGCCATGTTCGTCGCCTCAGGGTTTGAGCACAGTATCGCGAACATGTTTATGATCCCGGTTGGCATTGCTATCCATGCCCTCGCCAGCCCGGAGTTTTGGCAGGCCATCGGCCAGAACCCGGCGCAATATGCCGACCTGACCGTTTCGAACTTCGTCTTTCACAATCTGATCCCCGTGACCATAGGCAACATCATTGGTGGCGGAGTCATGGTTGGTCTGACTTACTGGTTTATCTTCCGTCGCCATCATTAAGGATGATGACGGGGTACTACATCAATACCGTGTGAGGTAATGAAAATGGCAGAACGTAACGAGCAGTTCCAAGCAGCATGGGAAGGCTTCGCTCCTGGTGAGTGGCAGAACAGTGTCAACACCCGCGACTTCATCCAGAAGAACTACACCCCTTATGAAGGTGATGAGTCCTTCCTGGCTGGCGCGACTGAAGCGACCTCCAAGCTGTGGGACAAGGTCATGGAAGGCATCAAAATCGAAAACCGCACCCATGCGCCGGTCGATTTTGATACTGACCTGCCCTCCACCATTACCGCTCACGATGCCGGTTATATCGACCAGGGCCTGGAGCAGATTGTTGGCCTGCAGACCGACAAACCGCTCAAGCGCGCCATCATCGCCAATGGCGGTATTAAGATGGTTGAAACGTCTTGCAAGGTGTACGGCCGCGAGCTGGACCCCATGGTCAAGAAGATCTTCACCGAGTACCGCAAGACTCACAACCAGGGCGTGTTTGATGTCTACACCAAGGACATCCTGAACTGCCGTAAATCCGGCGTCATCACCGGTCTGCCGGATGCCTACGGCCGGGGTCGTATCATCGGTGACTACCGTCGTGTCGCTCTATACGGTATCGACTTCCTGATGGCCGACAAGCTGGCCCAGTTCAAGTCCCTGCAAGACGACCTGGAAAACGGCGTCAACCTGGAAGCCACTATCCGTCTGCGCGAAGAGATCTCCGATCAATACCGCGCCCTGGATCAGATGAAAGAGATGGCTGCCAAGTATGGCTGCGACATCTCTGTACCGGCCAAAAATGCCAAAGAAGCCGTGCAGTGGACCTACTTCGCCTACCTGGCGGCGGTCAAGTCCCAGAACGGTGCCGCCATGTCCTTCGGTCGTACCTCCAGCTTCCTGGATGTCTACATCGAGCGTGATCTCAAGAAAGGGATCATCACCGAGCAAGAAGCCCAGGAGCTGATGGACCACATGGTCATGAAGCTGCGCATGGTTCGCTTCCTGCGTACCCCTGAGTATGATTCACTCTTCTCCGGCGACCCGATGTGGGCGACCGAGACCCTGGCGGGCATGGGCGTGGATGGCCGCACCCTGGTCACCAAGAACAGCTTCCGTATGCTAAACACCCTGTACACCATGGGCCCCTCCCCTGAGCCGAACCTGACCATACTCTGGTCCGAGAAGCTGCCGGTGGCGTTCAAGAAGTACTGTGCCAAGGTCTCCATCGAGACGTCTTCCGTCCAGTACGAGAACGACGACCTGATGCGTGCCGACTTTGACAACGATGACTATGCCATCGCCTGCTGCGTCTCCCCGATGATCGTCGGCAAGCAGATGCAGTTCTTCGGTGCCCGTGCCAACTTGGCCAAAACCATGCTGTATGCAATCAACGGCGGCATGGACGAGAAACTCAAGATCCAGATCGGCCCCAAAACCGACATGGTGACCTCAGAGTACCTCGACTACAACGACGTGATGGACCGACTGGATCACTTCATGGACTGGCTGGCCAAGCAGTATGTCGCCGCCCTGAACATCATTCACTACATGCACGACAAATACAGCTACGAAGCCTCGCTGATGGCGCTGCACGACCGTGACGTCTATCGCACCATGGCTTGTGGCATCGCCGGTCTGTCTGTTGCGGCCGACTCCCTGTCTGCCATCAAGTACGCCAAGGTCAAGCCGGTGCGTGACGAAGATGGCGTGGCCATCGACTTCGAAATCGACGGTGAATATCCGCAGTTCGGTAACAATGACGCTCGCGTCGATGACATCGCCTGTGACCTGGTCGAGCGCTTCATGAAGAAGATCCAGAAGCTCAACACCTATCGTAATGCCGTGGCAACCCAGTCCGTACTGACCATCACCTCCAACGTGGTGTATGGCAAGAAGACAGGTAACACCCCGGATGGCCGTCGTGCCGGTGCACCGTTTGGCCCAGGTGCCAACCCGATGCATGGTCGCGATCAGAAAGGCGCCGTCGCCTCCCTGACTTCCGTTGCCAAGCTGCCGTTCGCTTACGCCAAAGATGGTATCTCCTACACCTTCTCCATCGTGCCGAACGCACTGGGGAAAGACATGGAATCCCAGAAGTCCAACCTGGCAGGCCTGATGGATGGTTACTTCCACCACGAGGCCAACCTCGAGGGCGGTCAGCACCTCAACGTCAACGTGATGAACCGCGAAATGTTGCTGGACGCCATGGAAAACCCGGAGAAATATCCGCAGTTGACCATCCGTGTATCCGGTTATGCCGTGCGCTTCAACTCCTTGACCAAAGAGCAGCAGCAAGACGTCATCACCCGTACCTTCACCGCCTCCCTGTAAGAGAGTCGATGTGAACAAAAACCGGCGCCAAGGCGCCGGTTTTTTTATCTGTCGCTATCCAATCGTCGCACCCTCCCATCTTTGACGCCCCAGTGCCTGCGCCCTGTTCACCCACCAGCCCCCATCCTTGCCATGACGTGGCTCGACCGTTACGAGGCCAAGACTCTGGCTGATCCCGCTAGCATTGCCCCGTCACAGGCTGAAAACAGAATGAACAAAATAGCCACAAGAGCCTAAATAGCCATTTCGGTCACAATCTTTTCCATTACGCCACCCGACATTAACCTTCCTGCAACAATCACAAGGAGAGCACCATGTTGCAAGGAACCTTCAAACGCACCCTGATCGGTAGCCTGCTCGCACTGAGCTTCGGCGCCCATGCCCAGATAGACGAAATTCACTTCCTGATCCCGGGTGGCGCAGGGGGCGGCTGGGATACCACGGCCCGCGGCACCGGTGAAGTGCTGACCAAGTCAGGCCTTATCCACACTGTCTCTTATCAGAACATGTCTGCCGGTGGCGGCGCCAAGGCGATTGCCCACCTGATCGAGACCTCGTCCCAGTCCGAAAAGACCTTGATGGTCAACTCCACCCCCATCATCGTCAAGTCCCTCTCCAAGGAGCTGCCGCAGTCATTCCGGGATCTGACCCCGGTCGCCGCCATCATCGCCGACTATCAGGCGCTGGCGGTCAAGGCTGACTCTCCCTATCAGAACTGGGCCCAGCTGCTGGCCGCTTATGAAGCCAACCCATCCAAAGTGAAGATCGCCGGTGGCTCTGCCCGTGGCAGCCTGGATCATCTGGTGGCGGCATTGACCTTCAAGAACGCCGGCGCCGATGCCAGCAAGCTGCGCTACGTGGCCTATGATGCCGGCGGCAGTGCCATGGCCGCCGTGCTGGCCGGGGAAACCCAGGCCATCTCCACCGGATTCGGTGAAGCGATGGAAGCGGTCAAATCCGGCCAGATGCGCATCCTGGGGGTCACCTCGGACAAGCGTCTGCCCGGTGCCGACCAGGTGCCGACGTTCAGCGAGCAGGGCAACCCCACCGTCTTTGCCAACTGGCGTGGCTTCTTTGCCTCCCCCAGCATCACCCCGGAAAAATCGGCCGAGTTCGCCGTCCTGCTCAAGCAGATGTATGACAAACCGGAGTGGGAGACGGTTCGCGCCCGCAACAGCTGGACCAACCTCTATAAGTCAGGCCCTGAATTTACCGCCTTCCTCGAGGGCCAGGAAAAGCAGATCGGCGGCCTGATGACAGAGCTCGGTTTCATCAAATAATCCTCGTTGTCACATAACAGGCGGGCCCAGCGCCCGCCGTCCATGTTGGAGAGCACATCATGAATATCACCAAGGAGCGATTCGGAGGCCTGCTGTTTTTGCTGCTCTCCATCGTCTATGGCTACTACGCCACCGAGATCCCCGGCTACCCCGGCGACGAATACGAACCCTTCACCGCCAGCACCCTGCCCTATGCCTTGGCCGGGCTTGGGGTGCTGCTTTCTCTGCTGCTGATGGTCTCCCCGGGGGGCGAGCACCTGCGCAAGGAGCCGGGTGACTGGCGCCGGGTCTTCATCCTGCTCGGGCTCATGGTCATCTATGGCCTGGGTCTGACCTGGTTTGGTTTTGTGCTCTCTACCATCGCCTTCCTGACCGTGGGCATACGCGTACTGGGCGAGCCCAGCCTGCGCTACGGCCTGATGATCAGCGTTCCCTTCTCCATCGGTTTCTGGGCACTGCTCACCAAGGGGCTCAACGTCTATCTGGAGCCGGGTCGTCTGTTCACCCTGCTCGGGTTTTAAGGAGTCATCATGTTAGACGGAATCTTGCAAGGACTCGGCACAGCACTGCTGCCAGTCAACCTGATGATGGTGGTGCTCGGCTGCTTCGTCGGCACCTTCATCGGCATGCTGCCGGGCCTGGGTCCGGTCACCGCCATCGCCCTGATGATCCCCATCACCTATGGCCTGGATCCCTCCTCCGGCATCATCTTGATGGCCGGGGTCTATTACGGCGCCATCTTCGGGGGATCTACCTCGTCCATCCTGATCAACGCCCCCGGTTGCTCGGCAACCGTGGTGACCGCCTTTGACGGCTACCCCCTGGCCTGCAAGGGCCAGGCAGGCAAGGCCCTGGCCATCGCCGCCTACGCCTCCTTCACCGGCGGCACCCTGTCCGCCATCATGCTGATGGTGGCGGCCCCGCTGCTCGCCAGGGTCTCCCTCTCCTTCCAGTCGGCGGACTACTTTGCGCTCATGGTACTGGGCCTCTCGGCCGTGGCGGCGTTCGCCGGCAAGGGTCAGGTGCTCAAGGCCCTCATCATGGCGCTGTTTGGCATCATGATCTCCACCATCGGCATAGACCGCAGCGTCGGGGTGGACCGCTTCACCTTCGGGCTGCCGGACTTGCGCGACGGTTTCTCCTTCCTGCTGCTGGCCATGGC
>NZ_AQGQ01000190.1 GCF_000388115.1 Aeromonas molluscorum 848 | reverse complement strand
TGGTGACTCACGACGCTACCATCATCTTGCAACTCGGCGCAGGCCCGGTAGTGGATGCGATGGAATTTGTCTTTGTGGCCGATCCAGACCGGGGCAAGCCGGGCCAGGCGCTGGGAGCGCAGGCACATCTCGGGTCTGTATTCGCTGAAGGTGAGCACCAGTTGCAGGTTGCGCGCCGAGGCCAGTTCGGGATCTTCGGGCCTGTGGAAGTCATCGGCATTGAACTGATAGGGTTCTGCTTCCTGGCCCAGCAGGCACCAGAGTGCCCGCAGCAGGCTCGATTTCCCCCAGGCGTTCTCACCGATGAGCACCGTGGTGTTATCCAGGCTGAGCGAGAGGCGATTTATCCCGCGAAAGCCTTTTATTTCGATACGTTCCAGAAACATAGCGCCCCATGACAGCAGTCAACGTCTGGGGGTCATAGTGGCAAACTTGGCGCCGACTGCCTATGGCAGGGAGGAAGATTTCAACGAGAACTGTGAGGCACTTCGGGTTCGGGAACACAAGGGAGAGGCAGGAACCCGCGGCGGACATTCCAGTGACTGAACCAGAGATGGCGGCTGCGAGCCTGACGTTTGCTTTGTTTCAAGAGCGTTCCTTTTTATCAGGGTTGGATCATGTTGGATGATGCGTGCGGCTTATGGGCGCGCCGCCACTATCCCCGCCCAGCATGACAGTTCGATGACACGCGACTGCGCCACTGTCCCGGACTCAAGCCGAAATCATCACGAAAGCGGTTGCCGAGGTGCGCGGCGGACGAGAAGCCGCATTGGCTAGCCACCTCCTCCAGGGAGGCGCCGGCCAGCAAGAGCTGCTTGGCACGGCGCAATCGCAATCCTTGCAGGTAGCGATGGGGCGACGTACCCAGGGTTTGGGCGAACATACGACTGAAGTGAAATTCGCTCAAGCTGGCCTCGGCCGCCAGCTCGCCCAGCAAGATGGGCTGCGCAAGGCGGGCTGCCATGTAGTCGCATACTCGCCGCGCCGCTGCCGGTGCCAGCCCCCCTTTGGGCTGCACCAAAGGCGGCGCCTCCTGGGTGTGCCGGCTAAAGGTGTGCAACAACAGCTGATTGCACAGCCCGCCGAGGGCCAGCCGATTGCCCGCCTCTTGCCAGTCAAGGCGTTGAAGCTGGTTGGCCAGCCTCATCAAGACGGCATCGTCGATGAAGGTCTTGTCATCGAGTTGCAGGTGACGCCCCTCCCGATCGCAGACCTCCTCTGCTATCCGCATCAGGTGTGCCGGGCTGAAATAGAGGTGGAAGAAGCGAAACTCCTCACGCACCAGCCACTCTGATCTGTGGTGATCCGGCATCAGGCAGATCTTGCCGACGCCGCCATGGCCTCCTGGGCCATCGAGTCGCTCCGTCTGCTCACCCCCTTCCAGATAGACGCTCAGGGTGTGATGACCGGGCCTGTGATAGCGAGTCTGATCGAAGCAGTTGCGCCAGCTGGCCAGCCCGAGCCCTGGCTCCAGCCAGTGGCTAGCCTCGAGCCGCGCCCCCGTGCTGACCAGTGCATCGAATACCCCTGCTGCCATGTCGCCTCTCTCATCCTGAAGATCCCTATACAACCCGGCTGGCGCCCGGGTGCTCGTCTGCCAACCCTGAAGCCCGACAATCCGTTTCCAGTCTACTCGCCCGCCCCGCCAGATGGCAGCCATCGGAGAGCCCTTGGCAAAAATAACCGCAAGATCCTGTAACCCGGCGCGGGCCGAGGCACGCCATGCTAAGACCATCGGACTGAGCCCATCGAGACTGGGCCTGGCTCCCCTGCTACTCCCTGCCGCCGTATCAAGGATCACCATGATGAATTTGACTCTCTATCTCGCCACCGTGCTCATCTGGGGCAGCACCTGGATTGCCATCGCCTGGCAACTGGGTCCCATCCCCATCGAGGTCTCGGTGCTCTACCGCTTCGCCTTGGCGGCGCTGGGGCTCTTTGCCCTGCTTACCCTGAGCGGCAAGTTTCCCCGCCTGCCAAGGCAAGGCCAGGGCTACGCAGCCCTGCTTGGCGCACTGCTCTTTTCCACCAACTTCCTCTGCTTCTACCACGCCACCCAATATATCCCCAGCGGTCTTTCCGCCGTGGTATTCGCCTGCGCCAGCATCTTCAACGGCCTCAATCTCTGGCTGTTCGAGAAGCAAAAACCCAGCCGCCAATGGTTGCAGGGTTCGTTGATGGGACTGATCGGCACCCTGCTGCTGTTCTGGCCCAGCCTGATGTCGAGCAACCTCGGAGCCCAGGCCTGGAAGGGGCTCGCCTTCGCCTGCGCCGGTACGCTCTGTTTCTCCCTCGGCAATCTGGTCTCGGCCCGGGGTCAACGCCAGGGCTTCACCGTGTTGCAGATGGTGCCATGGGGCATGTTGTACGGGGTCATGCTGTTGTTTGGCTGGGTACAGCTACTGGGGCAGGAGCTGGTCTGGCCAACCGGCACCCGCTACTGGGGTGCCCTCCTCTATCTGGCACTGTTCGGCTCCGTCATCGCCTTTACCGCCTATCTGACCCTGGTCGGGCGGATCGGGGCAAGCAAGGCGGCCTACGCCACTGTGCTCTTCCCCCTTGTCGCCCTGGGCCTCTCCACCCTGTATGAGGGATTTGTCTGGCAGCCGGTATCCATGCTGGGCATGGCGGTCTGTCTGCTCGGTAACCTGGTGATCTTCGGCTTGCCAAAGCGTCTCAAGCCCCAGCCGGCCTGATGCCCTTGCCTCTCGCACCTTAAGCTCCTAATGTGGGGGCCGGATATGTTCGAGAGGCACCAAATATGTTACTGGAAGGGCTGGATACCCTGTTTCTGCTGGCGAGCGAGGGCACCATGGGCAAGGTTGCCAGTCGCCTCTATATCAGCCAGTCGGCGGTCAGCAAGCGCATCAGTCAGCTGGAACAGCGGCTCGGCAAGAAGTTGATCGAACCCGATGGCCGCCAGATCAGGCTCACTCCCCAGGCCCACGAGCTACTGGCCCGTCTCGGCCCCACCCTGGCCGAGATGAAGGGGCTGCTGGCCGACAGCCAGACCCTCACCGATGCCCACCCCCTGCCCGTCGCCTGCTCCGAAACCCTGCTGGCCGGCTACCTGGCCCCCTTCATGGCCAGCTATCTGCGCCAGGATCCCTACCTGCAGATCTCCACCCACCACACGCCGGTGATCCTGGCCCGGGTGCGAGCCGGTGAGGCCCTGCTCGGCGTCTGTGCCGGGCGTCTGCCCCCCGGACACGGTTTGCACGCCGCGCTGCTGCGGGACGAACCCTTCTATCTGGTAGGTGAGGAGGAGGAAAGAGGGACAGCGGCCAGCTTGTTCACCATGGATCTGGAGAACCCGGTCAACCGCTATCTGGTGGCCCCCTTGGCAGAGCTGGGGTTGGCGCCGCGCATGCAGCTTGACTCCTATCTGGCGCTGATCGAGCTGGCCAAGGCGGGCATGGGGCCTGTGATGTTGCCCGAAGGCCTGCTGGCGCTGGTCGGTGAACAGGGCCAGCAGGCTCGTCCTCTGCCCGGCATCAGTCGCCCCATCCATCTCATCTACCGACCCAGTAGCCTCAAGCGAGATAGAGCCAGCCGCCTGATCCAGGCCCTGACTCGCCACTTCGCCAAGCTCGCACCCCTTGACCGCTGATCCGGCGCCTCGGATGCGGCATGGCAAGCCGGCCCCAGACCCAGTGTTTCAGTGCAACCAGGCAAACAGGGCGGGATACTGGCTCCAGATAAGCTTGGCCGACATCAGCAGTGAGATGGTGACCAGCAAGGGTTTGATGAGTTTCACCCCTTTTATCAACACCAGCTTTGATCCAAAACGCGCGCCAATGAACTGCCCAAGCGCCATGGCAAAGCCGACGCTCCACACCACCTTGCCGCCGAGGGCAAAGAAGATCAGCGAGGCGATGTTGGAGGTGAAATTGAGCAGCTTGGTGTGAGCTGTGGCCCGCGCCATGCCAAACCCCGCCAGGGCGACGAAGCCGATGGCAAAGAAGGAGCCGGTGCCCGGACCGAAGAAGCCATCATAGAAACCGACCCCACCGCCGACCAGCAGGGCAAACAACATGGGGGTAAGACGCCGGGTGCTTTCCGCATCGCTCACCCTGGGGGAGAAGTAGAAGTAGCAGGCAAAGGCCACCAGCAGGAAGGGGAGCAGCCGCTCCAGGATGGCGGCGTCTATGGTCTGCACCGCCAGGGAACCCAATGCGGCGCCGATAAAGGTGAAAATGACCGCGGGCCAGATGATGTGCCACTCTATCAACCCCCGACGGGCATAGAACCAGGTGGCGGAGAAGGAGCCGAAACTGCTCTGCAACTTGTTGGTCCCCAGTACCAGAGCGGGAGGCATGCCGGTCGCCAGCAGGGCTGGCACCGTCAGCAAACCGCCCCCCCCGGCGATGGCGTCGATGAAACCGGCTGCCAGGGCGACACCGAACAACAAGATAAGGGTGGTAAGCTCAAATTCCATTTTCACCTCAGTCAGACGAGACAACACAGGGCTCCTGCCCCGCAAAGAGAGGGGGTGCAGGAGCCGGTTGCGCCTATCCTAAGCGCGGTTCACCCATTCACATAACGAAACAATGGCAGCCAATCAATTCCTGATTTTCACCATTTATCTGACTGCCATTGCCCGCCTTGCAGGGCGCTCCACCCCTGAGGCTATGACTCAATCCAGGGTTGATTCCCGATTTTCATCATTTTCCCGCATCGGATTCAAGAAAGGGACAAGCGCCTGCTGCAGGACGGCGTCCTCCTCCCCCGGCCAGCGATTGACCCGACCGGCCATGTAGCGGCTGCTGAACAGGTTGAACCACAGCTGCAGCCCCAGTCCGGCCTGCGCCTCTCCGGCGACTTCCAGCACGCAGGCCGCCACCTCGGCGGTGCAGAGCTGATGCTCCTTGGGGGCCACCCTCATGCCATAGGTGGAGAGGCTCTCGGGACGCACGGCCAGCACGGGCAGCGCATCGAGATAGGGGCTTTTGTTAAACATCTTGCGCGCCTCGGGCCAGGTTCCATCGAGCAAGATGAACAAAGGCCTCTTGCCCGGCGCGGTCAACAGCTGCTCGGTCAGGCGGGCCGGCGCCTTCTCGCTCGCCGGAAACACCACATAAGGTTGCCATTCAGGATCCCTTAACAGGGCCAGCAACTCGGGGTGGGGCTCGGTGCGCGACCAGAGAAAGGCCCAGGTCTTGCCCGGCAAGACATCGGCGATGAGTCGTCCCGTGTTGGAGGGCTTCATCGGCTCGCTGTCATACATCAACAGACAAAAGCCCACCTCGGCCTTGAGCTCGGGCCGCCAGTCACAGGCGCACCAATCACGGCGCAGCTGGCAGGCCTCGCACCGTGGCACACTCCCGCCCCGGGCCAGAAAAGGACGGGTGGAGATACTCTTGCGCCAGGTTCGCAGGCGATTGACGGCATGATCGGGGACTGGCTTCATGAAGGGTGACTCGGCACAAAAGAGGACGAAAAGGGGCAGGATTGTAGCGAGCGAGCCCTTGTGCGGCAAGGCCCCTCCTAGTCGGTCTGGCTCTTTCTATACTCAAAGCCGCACGGTCGCTCCACTCGGGGGTGGCCCCCAGACGAGAGATCAAAATGGCAGAGCAAAGCAATGATCAGGCCCGGGAGCACGCCCTGGCCGCTGGCACTACTTTCACCTGGCACGAACTCTATGTGCCCGATAGCGAAGCGGGGATCCGCTTCTATACCCAAGTACTCGGCTGGGAGGTACAGCAAACGACCCTGGAAGGGGTTGACTACCCTATGCTGGTCGCCAATGGCCGCCCCATCGCCGGGATACAGGCCACTGGCGGCAATCCGCAGATGGAAGGGGTGCCGCCTCATTGGGCGACCTACATCGCAGTCGATGATGTGGATGCCCGAGTCGCCAAGGTCACCCGGCATGGCGGCAGCCTGGTGGTCCCGGCCATGGATATCCCCACCGTCGGGCGCATGGCGCTGATAGCCGACCCCCAAGGGGCGCACATCTGGCTGTTTACCCCGGCAGCCGGGGAGTGTTCACAGACATAAGCCGCCATCAACAAGAGAGGGGCCCCGGGGCCCCTCTCTTGTCTTGTACCTTGCGGTCTGCCCTTATGCGGGTTTGCGTACTATGCCTTCGAGGAACTGCGCAAAACGGTGACCGTGATGTTCCAGCAATTTCGGGAACATGGAGATGGGGGTCATGCCGGGGAAGGTGTTGATCTCGTTGAGCAGGATCTCGCCATCTTCGGTCAGGAAGAAATCGATACGCGACAGGTGAGTCAGCTTCAGCTGGCGAAATGCCTTGAGGGCATAGGCCTGAATGGCCTCGCTCTGGGCCTGGGTCAAGCCCTCTGCCTTGAGGCTGGTCGCCGTGTGGCTCGCGCTGCTGTACTTCTCTTCGTAGGTGTAGAATTTGTCGGTCGGCACGCAGATCTCACCCGGATAGGTCGCCACCAGCTCGTCACCATATTGATATACCGCCACTTCCAGCTCCCGCGGCTTGACCGCTTTCTCGATCAATACCTGCTCGGAATAACCGAAGGCATCCTTGATGCTCTGCACCAGCTCGGTTTCGGTGCTGGCGGAGTAGCAACCCACGGAGGAGCCCTGACAGGCCGCCTTGATGAACACCCTGCCCCACTTGGCCAGAGCAGCTTTGGCTTCGCTCAGGCTGCTCTCATCCTGCTGGGTCAGGAACAGATAAGGGGTATTGGGAATATTGATGGCGGAGAGCCACAGCTTGGTACTGATCTTGTTGAAGCAGATCTTGCTCGCCTCGGCATCGCAACCGAGATAAGGCAACCCGGCAAGCTCGAGAAAAGATTGCAGATCGCCGGTCTCGCCCGGGTAACCGTGGATGCAGGGCACCACGAAATCCACCGGTCGCGCCACGCTGTCAAAGGAGAGCAGCCTGTCGAGCCCCAGTTTGCACTCGCGGCCGTCGGCACTGAGCCAGCGATCGGCAAACATCTCGACCCGGGTCACTTCGACATCGGCCAGGAAACCGAGCTGTTGCTCGAGGAAATTGGCGCTACGCAGAGAGACTTCGTGCTCGGAGCCACCGCCACCGCATAGCAGCAAGACATGCATCTTCTTCATTGATTGGGATCCCTTGGGAGAAGCGGCCGCGTCATCCTCGGCGGCGAACAGGAAACCAGCCACCGGACGTAAGCCAAGTGCGGCCAGTGTAGCAAGCAAGAATGTGCCTTGTC
>NZ_AQGQ01000189.1 GCF_000388115.1 Aeromonas molluscorum 848 | reverse complement strand
GAGTGCCTTGAGCATATCGGCGCAGATGGTGTAATCGCGCATGTCCGCAGCAAAACCGAGGGCCACATTGGCCTCGACCGTATCGGCCCCTTGATCTTGCAGATGATAGGCGCGGATCTTGTTGAGCAGACCTATGCCACGTCCTTCCTGACGAACATAGAGGAGCACGCCGCGACCGGCTTCGGCAATATTCTGCAGGGCTGCCTGCAGTTGAAAGCCGCAGTCGCAGCGCAAACTGAACAGGGCATCGCCGGTCAGGCACTCGGAATGAATGCGGCCGAGTACGGGGTCATCCCCGCTGACATCGCCCATCACTAGGGCGGCATGATCTTTACCGGTGCCAACTTCCTGGAAGCCCACCAGGGTGAAGGTGCCCCAAGGGGTTGGCAATTTGGATTTGGCCACGAGAGTAATGCTACTCATGGGGTACTCCTTAACAACGAGGACGCGAAAAAAGGGGATCAGTTTAGCGCGCCTCGCGCTCCGCGACCATCAGAACCCGTCAGGAAGAGCCTGAATCCCTAGAAGAAATCCTGTACACAAAAAGCTCAGTTGCGACAGCTTTTACACGGAACTGTGCGTTGGCGACTGCCAGAGACCTCACATTTGGGTATACTCTGCGCCCATTACCTCATCCCCACCGGGATGATGCGCAACATCAAGTGCAGGAGATATGATATGCCCCATATGGCCCCCGTAATGACAGTTGATGGCCCGAGCGGTGCCGGTAAAGGCACACTGTGCCAGTTGCTGGCCGAACAGCTGGGCTGGCAGCTGCTGGATTCCGGTGCCATCTACCGGGTTCTCGCCCTGGCGGCGCTGCACCATGATGTGGAGCTCGAGAGTGAAGCGGCGCTGGTCCCCCTGGCTGCCAATCTTGATGTGCAGTTCCCTGTTGAAAATGGCCAAATGAAGGTAGTACTGGAGGGTGAGGACGTATCTCGTACCATCCGCACCGAGACGGTAGGCAATGCGGCCAGCAAGGTTGCCGCCTTCCCGCGCGTGCGCGAAGCCCTGCTGCGCCGTCAGCGCGCATTTCGTCAGGCCCCGGGTCTCATCGCCGATGGGCGTGATATGGGCACAGTGGTTTTCCCCGAGGCCGAGATCAAAATTTTCCTTGACGCAAGCGCCGAGGAGCGGGCCCAGCGCCGCTATAAGCAGTTGCAAGATAAGGGCTTTGATGTTAACTTTGAGCGTCTTTTAGCCGAGATTCAGGAACGTGACGATCGCGACAGAAATCGTGCCGTAGCGCCACTGAAAGCGGCTGAAGATGCCCTGGTGGTGGATTCCACCGCGCTGACCATCGATGAAGTACTGGCAACGGTCTTATCTTATGCGAAGCAACAACTCAATGATGTCAGCTCACGCTGACATCGGTCGTCTGCGCCAAGGATGGAGCAGATTATTTCAAACAGCCCCGCTGGTGCCGGATTGCTAGTGGATGTTTCACTTGTGACACAAACAATGATCGAATCTTTTGCTCAACTCTTTGAAGAGTCCCTGAATTCCGTTGAAACCCGTCAAGGTTCCATCGTTAAGGGTACCGTCGTTGGTATCAAGAACGGTTTCGTACTGGTTGATGCCGGTCTGAAATCCGAGTCTGCCATTCCTGCTGAAGAATTCAAGAACGCCCTGGGCGAGCTGGAAATCAGCGTAGGTGACACTGTCGACGTAGCTCTGGACTCTATCGAAGATGGTTTCGGCGAAACCAAGCTGTCCCGCGAAAAAGCCAAGCGCCACGAAGCCTGGCTGCAGCTTGAGAAGGCTTACGAAGAGCAAGCTACCGTTATCGGTATCATCAACGGCAAGGTCAAGGGTGGTTTCACCGTTGAACTGAACGGCATCCGTGCCTTCCTGCCGGGTTCTCTGGTTGACGTGCGTCCGATCCGTGACACCGCTCACCTGGAAAACAAAGAACTCGAGTTCAAGGTCATCAAGCTGGACCAGAAGCGCAACAACGTTGTTGTTTCCCGTCGTGCCGTGATCGAAACCGAGAACACCTCCGAGCGCGAAAGCCTGCTGGCCAACCTGCAAGAAGGTCAAGAAGTTAAGGGTATCGTCAAGAACCTGACCGACTACGGTGCATTCGTAGATTTGGGCGGTGTTGACGGCCTGCTGCACATCACCGACATGGCGTGGAAGCGTGTTAAGCATCCTTCCGAAATCGTCAACGTTGGCGACGAGATCTCCGTCAAGGTACTGAAGTTCGACCGCGAGCGTACCCGTGTATCTCTGGGTCTGAAGCAGCTGGGCGAAGACCCTTGGGTTGCTATCGCCAAGCGTTACCCGGAGACCACCCGTCTGTCTGGCCGCGTGACCAACCTGACCGACTACGGCTGCTTCGTTGAAATCGAAGAAGGCGTTGAAGGCCTGGTACACGTTTCCGAGATGGATTGGACCAACAAAAACATCCACCGTCCAAAGTTGTCAACGTTGGCGACCTGGTAGATGTCATGGTCCTGGATATCGACGAAGAACGTCGTCGTATCTCCCTGGGTCTGAAGCAGTGCAAATCCAACCCATGGCAGCTGTTTGCCGAAACTCACGCCAAAGGCGACCGTGTTTCCGGCAAGATCAAGTCCATCACTGACTTCGGTATCTTCATCGGTCTGGATGGCGGCATCGACGGCCTGGTTCACCTGTCTGACATCTCCTGGAACAACCAGGGCGAAGAAGCCGTGCGTGAATTCAAGAAAGGCGACGAGATCGAAGCCGTTGTTCTGCAAGTGGATCCGGAGCGTGAGCGCATCTCCCTGGGCGTCAAGCAGATCGAAGAAGACCCGTTCAACAAGTACCTGGCTGACAACAAGAAAGGTGCTATTGTGATCGGTAAGGTTACCGAGGTTGATGCCAAAGGTGCCGTGATCGAACTGGCTGACGGCGTTGAAGGCTACCTGCGTGCCTCCGATGCAGCCCGTGACCGTGTAGAAGACGCGACTCTGGTTCTGTCTGTTGGTGACGAAGTTGAAGCTAAATTCATGGGCGTTGATCGTAAGAACCGCACCGTAAGCCTGTCCGTCCGTGCTAAGGACGAAGCTGACGAGCGTGTTGCTATCGATAGCCTGAACCAACAAGAAGAAGTTGTGTTCAGCAATGCTATGATGGAAGCGTTCAAAGCAGCCAAGGGTGAGTAATCCTTGATGCAAGAAAAGGGCGGCATCACGCCGCCCTTTTTTATTTTTACGTAATGAATATTGCATGTGATCGGGGAAGGAGATTTAACGTTATGACCAAATCAGACCTCATCGAACAACTGGCTGCGAGCCGCATGCATATGCCGGCTAAAGATGTTGAGGCCGCTATCAAGGAGATCCTTGAGCAGATGGCATCGACCCTGCAAAATGGCGATCGGATTGAGATCCGCGGTTTTGGCAGTTTTTCTCTGCACTATCGTGCTCCGCGAGTCGGGCGCAATCCCAAGACTGGCGACAAGGTGGAATTGACGGGCAAATATGTCCCGCACTTCAAGCCGGGTAAAGAGTTACGCGAACGCGTCAACCTCGTTGAATAATGCAGAAAACGGCATACCTGAGTATGCCTTTTTTGTTTTCGTCTCTTTAATTGTGTCAATTCGCTTGTTTCTGAAAGTCTTTTTCCTTTCTCTCTAGAGTCTGTCGTGGATTTTAAGGATAATCATCAGGTCTTTTTCGATACTGACAGGAAGATCCTATGAAGCGTATCTTGGCCCTTATCCCCCTGGTGTTGGTCTTTATCTTCACCCTGGCCCTCGGCTCACAGAATGGTCAGTTGGTGCAATTCAACTATCTGATTGCCCAAGGCGAGTTTTCTCTTTCCCTCTTGCTTGGTCTCTTTTTCGGTACTGGCTTCCTGCTTGGCTGGCTGGTATTTGGCCTCTTATTCCTGCGTCTCAAACTGCAGAATCGCACCTTGAATCGTACCGTGCGTAGGCAATCTCGCCAGTTGGAATTAGCCACTGCATCGGACAAGGGGTCCGGTAAGGAATAACGCTCCTCCATGCTTGAACTGCTTTTCCTGTTGTTACCCATTGCAGCCGGTTACGGCTGGTATATGGGGCGCAGGAGTGTTCGCCAGGACACCCAGAAACAGAGCAACCAGTTTTCCCGCCAATATGTGGCGGGCCTTAACTATTTGCTCTCCGACGAGTCTGACAAGGCTGTCGATCTCTTCATTCAGCTGCTTGAAGTCGACAGCGACACCATTGAAACCCATCTATCCCTCGGCAATCTGTTTCGCCAGCGTGGCGAGGTCGATCGCGCCATCAAGATCCATCAGAACCTGGTCAGTCGTGAGCTGACTCGCGAACAGCGTCAGCTTGCCCTCCAGGAGCTGGCGCGGGATTTTCTGGCCGCAGGTCTACTCGACAGGGCTGAGGCCATCTGGGTTGAGCTGTGTGAGGATGCCGATTTCGAGGAGACTGCGCTCACGCAGTTGCTGATCATTCATCAACAGCTGCGAGATTGGCAGCAGGCTATTCTGGTTGCCCAGCGTCTGCAGAAGTTCCCCGGCAAGAAGCTGGCCGATCGCATCTCCCATTTTCATTGCGAGCTGGCCGAGCAGGCGCTGATGGATGGTGACCTGAATGAAGGGCGTGCTCGTTTAAGAAAGGCGCTGGGGGTCAATCCCCATTGCGCTCGAGCCAGTCTGCGCCTGGCCAGGCTGGACATGGCAGAGGGCGATTATCAGCAAGCGAGTCGCGAGCTGCTGCGAGTCTTTGAACAGGATATCGATTTTGCCTCGGAAGCCATGCCACTGCTGAGTGACTGCTACGAGCAGTTGGGGCGCAGTGCCGAGCTGATCCCGCTGCTCGAGAAGGCGGTGGAAGATCACGCCGGAGTGAGTGTCACTCTGGCTCTGGCCAAATTGGTGGGAGAGCGTGATGGCTTGAACCAGGCTCGTGCTCTGGTATTGCGCCAATTGCGTCGCCACCCCTCCATGAAGGGGTTCTACCAGCTGGTAGGCTTCCAGCTTGCCAGTGCAGAGCCGGGGCCCGCCAAGGAGAGCCTGGAGCTGTTACAACAGCTGGTTGGCGAGCAAATCAAAATAAAATCAACCCACAAGTGCCGCCAGTGCGGCTTTGCCACGCACTCCTTGTTCTGGCAATGCCCCTCTTGTCGGCAGTGGGGTTCCATCAAGCCGATCCGTGGTCTGGACGGTGAATAACCTATAGGAAGAGAGATGTTAGATCCCAAAGTTCTGGTTGCGCTGGATTATCAGTGTGAAGCCGATGCCCTGGCCTTCGTTGAACGGGTCTCACCGGCCCAGTGCCGTCTCAAGGTTGGCAAGGAGATGTTTACGTTGTTTGGCCCCCAGTTCGTGCGCCAGCTGGTTGCCAAGGGGTTCGACGTCTTCCTGGATCTGAAGTTTCACGATATCCCCAATACGGTCGCCAAGGCCGTTGCGGCCAGCGCCGAACTGGGTGTCTGGATGGTGAACGTGCATGCCAGCGGGGGAGAACGCATGATGCAGGCCGCAAAGGAAGCTCTCGCACCTTATGGTGATAAAGCACCGCTGCTCATCGGCGTGACGGTATTGACCAGCATGGAGCAAGACGATTTGCGCGGTATTGGCCTGGATATCAGCCCGGCCGAGCAGGTGCTGCGCCTGGCTCGCCTTGCCAAGGTATCAGGACTCGATGGCGTGGTATGTTCTGCCAACGAGGCGAAGGCGTTGAAGGCCGAGTTGGGTGATGAGTTCAAGCTGGTGACTCCTGGCATACGCCCTGTGGGCGCGGCGCAGGGAGATCAACGTCGGGTGATGACGCCGAGTGAGGCTATGGCTGCGGGTGCGGACTATCTGGTGATAGGACGTCCGATCACCCAATCTGGCGATCCGGCCCTGACGCTTACGGAAATCAACGACGATCTCGCCAGCCACTAACCAGTAGCGTGAGCAGGCCAAGCACCAGGCCTGCTCCCGCACCAACCAGATGTGATCCTATGTGTACCTTGGCCCCGATCAGCATGGCAGCCGGGCCATCCCCGCCAGAGTAGTGATCCAGCCCCAGCTTGATGGCAATCCCAAGCAGCATGAGCCACCCCGAATGACGGCGGTGACGAATGTCTTGAATGGCCCCCCAAACGAAGAGTCCATGCAGCATGCCGGACAGACCCATGTACCATTGGGTGTGCGGATAGCCATACCAAAGGCCCAGGCCAACGGCGAGACTGAGCACGGTCAGCAGCAGTGGCAAGGCCCAGCCCTGCAGGTAATCACAGAACAAGGCGTAGAGCACCAGCAGACCGGCGAGGTTGAGCAGTAGGTGCCACAGATTGGTGTGAGCCAGATTGCCTGTTATGATGCGCCACCCTTCGCCCTGAGCTATCAGCGTCCGGTTGAAGGCGATGAGGTCATTTGGCACGGTAAAGAAGAGGATCAGGCAGGCGAGTGAAAGCGTGATGAGCCAGAATAGCCCAGATTTGACTGACAACATGAAAGGGCCCAACGAACAAAATAGTCGCTACTGTACACGCTGCGCTCGCGCCCTTAAAGCTTGTCTATGCGAATATATTTATCCGGTTGAGAATCGGGCTCCCCTGGTCATTTTGCAACATCCGACTGAGGTGGGGCACCCCAAGGGAACCGCAGCCCTGCTGGCCGCCAGCCTGACTCAGGCTCAGATCTGGGTCGGGGAAGCGTTCGGCGAACACCAGGCGTTGGCGCAGTTGCTGACCAGTCGTCCCTGTTTTCTGCTCTGGCCCGATGAGCAGGCCCGGTCTCTGGCCGAGTTGCGGGCCTTGCCCCCGACCTCATCCCATGAGGAGCCTTGCTTTGTGCTGCTCGATGGCACCTGGCGCAAGGCGTATAAAATGCTGCAACTGAACCCGGCTCTGGCCGCCTTGCCGCGCATTGCCCTCGCCACCGCCGAAGGCCAGTACCTTATACGCAAGAAGCCTTTTGCCACGGCTTTGTCGACCCTTGAGGCGGGCTATCATCTGTTATCGCAATGGGAGGGCGACGCTGCCAAATACGCCCCTTTGCCGAGTCTATTCCATCGTCTCAACGAGCAGTGGCTCTCCTATTCGACGCGCAAGCCAGCGAGCTTGCGCCCTTAAGAGGATCTATCAAGTGAAAAAAGCAGTTGTCGTGTTCAGTGGCGGTCAGGACAGTACCACCTGTCTGGTACAGGCCAAGGCGCAATATGACGAGGTTCACGCCATTACCTTCGATTATGGCCAGCGCCATCT
>NZ_AQGQ01000188.1 GCF_000388115.1 Aeromonas molluscorum 848 | reverse complement strand
ACTCTCTCCTTGACCACATTATTGACATAAATGCAGCACTCTTTTGAGAATACCTGGGTTTATCTCAATGATATGTCTCGCTAGAGTGACTCCATCAACCCGATGAGGACACCCAGATGAGCCATGATCCCCTGTTCTGCCCCCTGCGCCTCGGCCAGCTTCACCTCAACAACCGTATCGTCATGCCCCCCCATGACCCGTTCCCGCGCCAGCCCAGCCCGGCGATGTGGCCAACGCCATGATGGCAACCTATTATGCCCAGCGCGCCGAGGCCGGTCTCATCATCAGTGAAGGTACCCAAGTCGACTCCATGGGCAAGGGCTACGCCTGGACGCCGGGTATCCACAGTGCCGAACAGGTGCCGGATGGAAACTGGTCACCGACGCCGTCCACGCCAAGGCGGGGTCATGTTCGCCCAGCTCTGGCACGTGGGCCGGGTCACGCACCCCGATAACCTCGGTGGCGCCCAGCCCATCTCCTCGTCAGCCATCAAGGCCGCTGGAGTCAAGGTGTTTGTCGATAACGGCAGCGATGCGCCAGGCTTTGTGGAGACGACTACCCCGCGTGCTATGACTCAGGAAGACATAGATACCGTGGTCGGCCAGTTCCGCCAGGCGGCCCGCAACGCCATGCTGGCCGGCTTTGACGGCATAGAGTTGCACGCTGCCAACGGCTACCTAATCAACCAGTTCCTCGACTCCGAGTCCAACACCCGCACCGACAACTACGGTGGCTCGCTGGAAAATCGCCTGCGCTTCCTCAAGGAGGTGACACAAGCGGTCAGCAGCGAAATCGGGGCCGATCGGGTCGGCGTGCGCCTCGCCCCGCTGACCACTCTCAACGGCACTGTGGATGCCAACCCGGAGCAGACCTATCTGGCCGCCGCAACCTTGCTGGCTGAGCTCAACGTCACCTATTTGCATATCGCCGAAGCGGACTGGGACGATGCGCCCCTGATGCCGGAAAACTTCAAGCAGGGACTGCGTGCGGCCTTCCCCAACACCCTCATCTATGCGGGCAAGTATGATGGCGAGCGGGCACGGACTGCCCTCCAGGCCGGTTGGGCAGACATGATTGGCTTTGGTCGTCCCTTCGTGGCCAACCCGGATCTGCCCAACCGGTTGCGGCACGGTTATCCGTTCGCCCCCCACGATCCGGCCACCCTGTTTGGTGGTGGCGAGCGCGGCCTCACCGACTACCCCGTCTACCCCGTCTACCAGCCGCAGACAGAGCAGCAGCTCGCTTAACCCCCCTCACACAAAAGAAGGCCCCGCAGGGCCTTCTTGTGATATTGCTCTCTTCTGCTCTCCTTAGGACTCAGCTCAGACTGACCCCCTGACAGGCGGCATAACCCAGAATGCTGCGGGTCAGCCTCGCCTTGGCCTCCAGATTGAGCCAGCTCGCCTCCACCGCGTTGAGGCTCAGGCGACACAACTGCTCGCGGCTGGCACCAAGCTCCGCCACCAGCGCATGCATATTCGCCGCCATATATCCCCCGAAGTAGGCAGGATCGTCCGAGTTGATGGTGACGCAGAGTCCCTGTTCGAGCAGCGTCAACACAGTGTGATCCGCCATGGTGGGGAAGACCCTGAGTCGCACATTGGAGAGCGGACAGACGGTAAGCGGCAGCCGGGTATCGGCCAGGAAGTGCAACAGGTCGGGATCCTCGGAGCAGCGAACCCCGTGGTCGATACGCCGCACCCCGAGTTGACGAATCGCCTGCCAGATGTAGTCGGCCGGCCCCTCCTCCCCGGCATGGGCCACCAGCGGCAGGCCCAGCGCCTTGGCGCGGGCAAACAGACGGATGAACTGCTCCGGCGGATAACCCAACTCGGAAGAGTCCAGTCCGATGCCGTGGATCCGATCCAGCCAGGGCTCGGTCCGGGCCAGGGCGGTCAGAGCAGCGTCTTCCCCAAGGTGGCGCAGAAAACTCATGATGAGCCGAAAACTGATCCCCAAATCCCGCTCGCCTTGCTGCAGCGCGGCCTCTATCCCCGCCAGCACAGTCTCAAAGGGGATGCCCCTGCTGGTGTGGGCCTGGGGATCGAAGAAGACCTCCACATGCACCACCTGCTCGCTCGCACAGCGCTCTAGATAGGCCCAGGTGAGATCGAAGAAATCCTGTTCCTGGCGCAAGACATTGCAGCCCTGATAGTAGAGATCGAGGAAGGACTGCAAGCAGTCGAATTGATAGGCGGCCGTCAGGGTGGCCGCATCGGCCCAGGGCAGGGTCAAGCCATTGCGCTCGGCCAGATGCAGCATCAAGGCAGGCTCCAGCGTGCCTTCCAGGTGCAGATGCAGTTCCAGCTTGGGCAAACCTGCGATGAAGTCATCCATGATGTCGCTCCCTTGAGTTAAGTACTGGTACACCCGGTTTCATTAGGTGCCATGTCTGTCGGGCCAAACCGCAGATAACAGCGGACACGCCTTGGCGCAATTGCTGTCACACCTTGTCATCAAAGGGGCATATAATGGCGACACAAAAAAGATAACCAATTGAAGATATGCAAGAATGTCTGCGTCTCGTCTCTGCCCCTGCAAGGAGTTTACATGAAGAAAAACGTCATCTGTGACATCGACGGCGTCATATTGCACAACAACGATCTTATCCCGGGTGCCGATCACTTCGTCCATCGCCTGCTGGAGCAGGGCAGCAAGCTCTTGTTCCTCACCAACTATCCGGCCCAGACCCAGAAAGATCTGCAAAATCGCTTCCGATCCGCCGGAATAGAAGTGCCCGAAGAGAGCTTCTATACCTCCGCCATGGGCACGGCCGATTTCCTCCGGCGCCAGGACGGCAAGAAGGCCTACGTGATAGGAGAAGGGGCCCTGACCCATGAGCTGTACAAGGCAGGCTTCACCATCACCGACATAGACCCCGACTTCGTGGTGGTCGGGGAAACCCGCAACTACAACTGGTCCATGATGCAGCTGGGGGCCAAATTCGTGGCGCAGGGCGCCCGCTTCATCGCCACCAACCCCGACACTCATGGCCCCATGATGTACCCGGCCTGCGGCGCCCTCTGCGCTCCCATCGAGCGCATGACCGGCAAGAAGCCCTTCTATGTCGGCAAGCCGAGTGCCTGGATCATACGCGCCGCACTCAACCGGATGGAAGCCCATTCGGACAACACCATCATCATCGGCGACAACCTGCGTACCGACATCCTGGCTGGTTTCCAGGCGGGTCTTGAAACCGTACTGGTCCTGTCTGGGGTCAGCAAGGTGGCTGACATCGATCAGATGCCCTTTAGTCCCAACCACATCTTCAACTCCGTGGTCGACATCGACATCGTCTGAGGCAGTTAGCGGCGACTCTGCTGGCCGTCCCAACCCCAGGATCACGTGTTAAGGGCCCCCGCCCGGAAAATGGTAATTGTATGGAACCTGTACTGATCGCCGTGGCCTTCGCCTGCGGCATGTTGGTCAACCTGATTGGCCTGCCCCCCCTGCTCGGCTTTCTCGCCGCCGGCTTCATCCTCAACGGCATGGGCTATGAAAATACCCCGGCCCTGAGCGAGATGGCAGATCTCGGGGTCACGCTGCTGCTGTTTACCATAGGGCTCAAGCTGGATGTGCGTACCCTGCTGCGCCGCGATGTCTGGGGTACCGCCAGCCTGCACATACTGCTCTCGACCCTGTTGTTCACCCTGGTACTGCTGGTCTGCAAGGGGCTTGGCATGGCACTGGCCATGTCCCTTGGCTGGCAGCTCGCCGTGCTGCTGGGCTTTGCCCTGTCGTTCTCCAGCACGGTATTCGCGGTCAAGGTGCTCGAGGAGCGCAGTGACATGAATGCTCTCTATGCTCGCCTGGCCATCGGCGTGCTGGTGATGCAGGACATCTTCGCCGTAGCCTTTCTCGCCATCTCCAGTGGCAAGCTGCCGAGTATCTGGGCGCTCTGGGTACTTGGTCTGCCTCTGCTGCGCCCTCTGCTCGGCAAGTTGCTGGAGCGGGCCGGCCATGGGGAGTTGCAGGTGCTGCTCGGCATCTTCCTGGCTCTGGTGCTGGGTGCTGCCGGTTTCGAGGCGGTGGGACTCAAACCCGATCTGGGGGCGCTGATCATCGGCATGATGCTGGCCTCCCATCCAGCCGCCGCGGGCCTTGCCAAGGCGCTGTTCAACTTGAAAGACCTCTTTCTCATCTGTTTCTTCCTGACCATAGGGCTCAACGGCCTGCCGACTCAGGATGCCATGTGGATAGCCCTGGCCCTGGTGCTGGCCCTGCCGTTCAAGAGCGTCCTCTACTACCTGGTCTACAGCGGTGCCCACTTGAGGGTGCGTACCGTACTGCTCTCTACCCTGGCGCTGACCAACTTCTCCGAGTTCGGCCTTATCGTGGCCGCCATCGCCGCCAAGGCGGGCTGGCTCTCCCATGAGTGGCTGATTGCGCTGTCGCTGGCACTGGCAGCCAGCTTCATGATCTCGGCCCCCCTCAACAGCCAGAGTGAGCGCATCTATCACAGATTTGGCAACTGGCTGCGCGGCCTGCAGGCCCGGGAACTGCATCCGGAAGACAGGCCCATTGAGCTCGGCGACGCCGAGGTGATTATCCTCGGCATGGGTCGCATCGGTCAGGGTGCCTACTTCGAGCTGGAACACAAGTACGGCCCCGTCATCCTGGGAGTGGAGAATGACGCGAGCAAGCTGCCGGCCCTGCGTGAGCGCAACATGAACGTGATCGAGGGCGACGCAACCGATACCGACTTTTGGGACAAGGTGCTGATCTCCAACCAGATCAATCTGGTATTGCTCGCCATGCCCCACCATTCGGGCAACCTCTATGCCATCGAGAAGTTGCGCAGCCATGGCTTTACCGGCCAGATAGCCGCCATAGTCCGCTTCGAGGACGATATCGAGTCTTTGCGCGAACAGGGGGTGGATGCGGTGTTCAACGTCTATGACGAGGCCGGCAGCGGCTTCGCCCGCCATGTCATCAAGGGGCTGAAAGGGCCTGAGGATCTTGGCAAGGCGCGCTCAATCGTTTAGCTTATTTATCCATTCGTTAAATAAAACAAACAAAACAGGGACCATGATGGTCCCTGTTGGCCACCGCCATCGCTCCAAATCTGCCAAGGAGGCACAATGCTGACCCTCGCTCTATCCAGACACTCTGCCAATAGCTGTGCCATGCAGCCCCTCGCTCAACCTGAACAGGTTGCCAATGCGTGTGCCATGCAAGCCCGCACTCAGCCTCAATCCCCTGCTAAGGGGGTTTCATGCTGAGCCTGAAAGATTGGACCCTGCTCAAGCGCCAGACGGTCACCCCCTCCCCTCTCACCCCGCCAGCAGAGAGGGTCAAGGCAGGGAACCCCGCACAGACGGTCTGGAACCACTACTCGGATCCTAGCCAGCAGTTTCATGTCGGCTTCTGGTCCTGCGAACCGGGCCGCTGGGCCGTTCACTATACCGAGCATGAATATTGCCAGCTGATTGAGGGAGAGGTGTGCATCCACGACGCCCTGGGCGCGCAACTGCGCCTCTCCCCGGGAGATCAGTTCGTCATTCCGGCAGGCTTCATCGGCGAGTGGGAGACCCTTACCCCTTGCCGCAAGCTCTATGTGATCTTCGAGCCCGGAGCCGGGTCCAATGATGGATCCCCCTCTCAATAAGCAAGAGGCGGGCTGGCATCAGGCAGCGGCACATCCAGCAGAATGACGTCAGCGTCAACAGAGTTGACGTCAAGGTCAGGGGCGCTGTTCGCATCAAAAGCGGCCAGAACCCTGATTTTGTGCGGAGTTGCCGCTTGCAAAAGGGTTTTTTGCGCTAGGCATTGTGAAGGCGAGGAATGTAAATGGAATTTCGAGCCCAATCGTGGGGGGCTCAATAAAATTAAAGAGGATTTACATCAATGTGTTCAATATTCGGCATTCTGGACATCAAGTCTGACGCGGCCAGCTTGCGCAAGTCGGCGCTTGAGATGTCCAAGCGACTACGTCATCGCGGACCCGACTGGTCCGGCGTCTACAGCTCAGACAAGGCCATACTGGTCCACGAGCGGCTGGCCATCGTTGATCCGGGCAATGGCGCCCAACCCCTCTACAACCCGGAGCGCAGCCACGTACTGGCCGTCAACGGCGAGATCTACAACCACAAGGAGCTGGAACAAGAGCTCAAGGTGGACTTCCAGTTTCAGACCAAGTCTGACTGTGAGGTATTGCTCGCGCTCTACAAGGAGAAAGGCCCCGCCTTCCTGGATGATCTCAACGGTATCTTCGCCTTCATCCTCTATGACGCCGAGCAGGATGCCTACCTGATTGGTCGCGACCACATGGGGATCATCCCCCTCTATACCGGCCGTGACGAGCATGGCAACTTCTATGTCGCTTCAGAGATGAAAGCCCTGGTGCCGGTGTGCAAGAGCGTGGAAGAGTTCCCGCCCGGACACTATCTGTGGAGCAAAGATGGCAAGCTGACCCACTACTATCAGCGCGATTGGCGCGAGTTTGACGTCGTCAAGGACAATCCGGCCTCGGTAGAGGAGTTGCGCGCCGCCCTGGAAGCTGCCGTCAAGCGCCAGCTGATGTGCGATGTGCCCTACGGCGTGCTGCTCTCCGGTGGTCTCGACTCTTCCGTCATCTCGGCAATCACCAAAATTTATGCCGCTCGTCGCATCGAAGACGATGGCAAGAGCGAGGCCTGGTGGCCCCAACTGCACTCGTTCGCCGTCGGACTGGAAGGTTCACCTGACTTGGCTGCGGCCCAGAAGGTGGCCGATCACCTGGGCACCATTCATCATCAGATCCACTTCACGGTGCAAGAGGGGCTCGATGCCCTGCGCGACGTCATCTATCACCTCGAGACCTATGACGTCACCACCATCCGCGCCTCGACCCCCATGTATCTGATGGCACGTTACATCAAGGCGATGGGCATCAAGATGGTGCTCTCGGGAGAGGGCTCAGACGAGTTGTTTGGCGGTTACCTCTACTTCCACAAGGCACCGAGCGCCAAAGATTTCCATGAAGAGACGGTCCGCAAGCTCGATGCGTTGCACCTCTATGATTGCCTGCGTGCCAACAAGTCCATGGCAGCCTGGGGCGTGGAGGGTCGTGTGCCTTTCCTCGACAAGGAGTTCATGGACGTGGCGATGCGTATCAATCCTGCCGCCAAGATGTGTGGCAACGGCAAGATAGAGAAACACATCTTGCGTCAGGCATTCGAGGAGCTGC
>NZ_AQGQ01000187.1 GCF_000388115.1 Aeromonas molluscorum 848 | reverse complement strand
ACCTCATTCTCTGGGATCCGACCCGGCTCGACATCATAGGAGCCTATCGCTTCGCCCCTGTGCGCGAGATCCTGGCCAGCAAGGGGCTGGCCGGTCTCTACAGTCATACGCTGTTTGGGTTCGAACCGGCGTTGCTGCCTCAGCTGGATCAGGCCATCGAGCTCGGCCGCAGCTTTATCCAGCCCGCCTATTGGGGCAAGCGCGGACTGGATTATCTCTGGTTCGGCATAGGTGCCTACCTGGCCCGCTACCCCCACTACCGCTACCTGTTTGGCCCCGTCTCTATCTCCGGCAGCCTGCCGCCCCAGGGGCGGGATCTGCTGGTGAGTTTCTATCGCCAGCACTTCGCCCCCGCGCAGGGTGGCGAGCTGGGGTCTCTTGCCCCCTCGCGCCGCCCCTACCCGGCCACGGATAACCATTTCGCGGGGCTGGAGTACGGGGCTGCCCTGACCGAGCTAAAATCCCGGCTTGGCAACCTGGGCTGCGCCATTCCCACCCTCTACAAGCAATATTCCGAGCTGTGTGAGCCGGGCGGGGTAACCTTCATGGATTTCGGCATAGACCCGGCATTCAACCACTGCATCGATGGCCTGGTCTGGGTCGATGTCAGTCGGATCAAGCCCCACAAGCGGGCGCGCTATATAGACAGTCAATCCCTTGAAAAGCCATCCATTGAAAACCTGCGTGCGGCACCCAGCGCCGCGCGAGGCAACCCCTGATCGTCCGTGACGGGCTGACCAGCAAAGAGGGAGGCCATGGCCTCCCTCTTTGCATGCCACCCACCGCCATCATTCACTGGCGGGTTTTCGCTCCGAATGGCCGAGGTCGCGCTCAGGGGCGATGATGTCACGCACCCGCTGCTTGATCTCCTTGGCCTCGGGGAAACCCTCATCCGCCACTCTGTCCCACACCTGCACGCCATTCACCAGGATGCGAAACTCCCCCTTGCTGGCGGGTACCAGGGCCACCTCACCGAGATCGCTGTCGAAGGTGGATAGCAGCTCCTGGGCCAGCCAGGCGGCCCGCAGCATCCAGCGGCACAGGGTGCAGTAGCGGATCTCGATCCGCGGTTTGGGTAAAGAGGACGATAACTCTGTCATTGGATCACTCCCTGAACATCGGTTTGCCCGTGGCGGGCACTGTCATTCATCAGGCCTGGCCGTGGCCCGTGCTTAACGAGAAGCCTATTGGCTGACCCCATGAAAATCGGCCAGCCAGTGGCGAGCAATATTACGCATCAGATCCGGCGGCAGATCCCGCAACCCGGGCACCATGGGAAACTCGGCCAGCAACCGCATCCCCTCCATGATCTCTGCCAGTACCAGGTAGACATAATCCCCTATCACGGCGCCATGAACGAAGTTGACCGCCTCGCCGCGATTGAGCAGAAAGATGACGCTCTCATCGGGACGAGTCAGCGCCAGCACGTGGGGGCACACCTCCTCGCTCGGCCAGGGCAGTTGCGCCAGGCAGAAGGCAAACTCGTCATCGGCCGAGGTGACCGAGGCCAGCATGGCGCCGGGACGCAGCGCCTCGAGATCGGTCAGATTGAGAGAACCATTGCCGGTGGAGCAGACCACCAGCTCAGCCCGGGACAGGGCTTGCTGCTTGTCCACCAGCCGAAAGCCGTGGGAGAGCGCCTCCACCTGGCGCAGTTCATCGGTCTCGACCACATCCAGATGCAGATTGCGGCAGCGCAGCTCGCGGGCGATGCTGCGTCCCACCTTGCCATAGCCGAACAGGGCAGCCTGGCAGACATTGAAGGTGCGATTGAGGGTTCGGGCCAGGGATTCGGCGGAATAGACCACGCTCAGCCCAATCTGGATATCCTCGGCCTGTTTGAGGGGACTGCGCGCCACCGAGAGCACGGGCGCGGACAGCGGTTCCAGCTCATAGCGCTGATGACCATTTTCCGTCATCTCCACCACGCCGAGGAAGCGGGGGCCGAAAAACTCGGCGAGCTGAGCCTGGGTCCGAGCGAAATAGCCGCCGATGTCCAGAATGATCAATCGCTCATGGGCCGCCACCAGGGGGGCGAGCTGAGCGAGCACCTGCTGAGGGCAGTTACTCCAGTGACGGTTGAGTTCCAATACGGGAAAGTACTGGTGGGCCCACGCCAGGGTGGGACCATGGACAGACTTGGGTTTGGGCAATATGGCGCCAATACGGCCAATCTGGGCCAGTGCCTGAATGAAGTGGGGCCGATCAGGCAGTAAATGAGTCACCAGTACGATGCAGAGTCCATCTATGGCTCCCTGCTGAATAAAATGGCGAAAAAACAGATGCTCAGATCCTTGACTGCGCAACTGTGGCCTCCTTAGCACGCCGCAAACTGCAGGCAAACAGAAACCCGGCCTTGCCGGGTTTCTGTCAGTGTCCAAATTAGATATAAAGCCTTTTTATCCCAAACGCGATTGAGGCTCAATCTTTATCGGACAAAACTATGCGCCAAGTGGCAATACTGTTGTTAATTGCCTGTTTTACAAACATTAATTGCCATCTTTAATCGAAAAATCCTCAGTAGAGAGACGCCTCTGGCCAGACGAACCACAGACTGAGCCCGGTACCGACGGCGGCCAGGGCGATGAGCAAGGCCCAACGCACCGGCAGGGAGCGCGATCTCAATAGCCACTCGAGCACAGGCAGCAACCAGACTGGCAACAGGGCCAGCAGCGGCACCTCCACATATTGCCAGGCCAGCATCTGCATGAAGGCCAGCGCCAACCCCAGCGGCGCCACCGGTCCCTTGAAGCCGGTCAGGCTGGTCAGCAGCGCCCGCAGCCCGGCAAAGGCGGCCAGGGCGCCAGCAAGCTGGGCGATGAGCAGACTACCATCGATGCCGATGACCAGTGCCAACCAGATGAAGGCCAGGGTGAAGCCCAACCCTTCTCGGCTATCCCCATGGTGATGAGTCCAGCCGAGCCAGAGGACCGCGGCCAGCAGCGCGGCCCAGAGTTCGGGCACGCCCTGGATAAGGCTGGCGAACCCCAGCCACCAGATGAGGGCACCAAGCAGGGCGAACAGGCCCAGCCCGAGCCAGCGGTTGGGCAACTGGCTGGCCAGCGCCACCGCAGCCAAGGTCAGCGGCAACCACTGCCAGGCTTTGACCGGCAAGAGATAAGTACCGCCCACCAGAGCGCCCACCAGCCAGAGCGCCAGTGCGCCCCACAGATAGCCGAGCCGTGGCCAGCGCCAGGATAACAAAGCGGCCCCCAGAGGGGCCGCCAGTGTCTGCAGCAGGAGTGCAGCGCCCATTAGCGACGCACGCCTTCTACGAACAGCTTGATCTTCATCTCGTCAGGGATGTTCGGCAGCATGTAATTCACCCCGAAATCGCTGCGCTTGATGGTGGTCACCGCGTTGAAACCGCTGCGATAACCGCCCCAGGGATCCTTGCCTTCACCGATCTTGACCAGGTCGAAGGCCACATCCTTGGTGACACCGTGCAGGGTCAGGGAGCCTTTGAGAACACCTTTATCCTTGGTGCCCTCATAGGCGGTGCTGACGAAGCTCAGCTTGGGATACTGTTTAACATCCAGGAAATCCGGGCTGCGCAAGTGTTTATCACGGGCCTCGTGGTTGGAGTCCACGCTGGCGGCATCCACCTCGAAGCTGGCCTTGGCGGCAGTCGGGTTGGCATCGTCCATGGCAAAGGTGCCGCTGAAGGTATTGAAACGGCCAACCAGCTCGGAGAAACCGAGGTGGCCCACCTCAAATTGCACCGTGGTGTGCGCCGGATCCACGTCATACTCGGCGGCCATCAGTGGCATCGCCATCAGCAGGCTGGAAGCCAGCAGCATCTTGGTCATCTTCATGTCTCGTTCCTTCATGGGTGGATTCATTAGCGATTGCAAGATACTAACCCACCATGAGAGAGTGATAATCAGTGATTTATTAAAATAATTATTTACTGAGAGTTAACAATGGACCAGATAGCCGCCATGCGTACCTTCATCAAGGTGGTGGAGTGCCAGAGCTTCACCAGGGCCGCCGCCCAGCTTGGCATCTCGGTCGCCATGACCTCCAAGTTGATGCAGCAGCTCGAAGAGTCCCTTTCCACCCGGCTGCTGTCGCGCACTACCAGGCAGGTCAATCCGACCGAAGCGGGCCAGTTTTACTACCAGCGCTCCCAGGCGCTGCTGGCCGAACTGGAAGAGACCCACAGTCAGCTGACCCATAACAACCAGCAACCCCAGGGCACCCTCAAGCTGGCGGTACCCATGGATTTTGGTTACTTGCATCTGGCCCCTGCCCTGCCGCGATTTCGCGAGCGCTTTCCCGAGCTCAAGCTGGAAATAGAGTACAGCGACAGGCGCGTGGCGCTGGTAGAGGAAGGTTTCGATCTGGCGCTGCGTATCGGCAATTTGCCGGACTCCTCCCTGGTGGCTCGGCCTCTGGCAAACATGCGGCTCGAAGTGTGCGCAAGTCCCGGCTACCTGGCCAGACACGGCACACCCCAGCAACCGGAAGACCTCAAGGAGCATGACTGCCTAATCTACACCCTGACCCAACCGGACTGGGTGATGCACAGGGGGGATGAGCGCCAGAGCGTGCGCCCTCAGGGGCCGCTCAGAGCCAACAATGGGGTGGCCCTGACCCGGGCAGCTTGTGATGATCAGGGCATCATATTGCAGCCCACCTTCATCGTCGGTGAGGCGCTGCGCGAAGGGAAACTGGTGTCGCTGCTGCCCGAATGGGACAAGGGAGAGGTGGGGCTGTATGCCCTCTATCCACACCGGCGCTTTGTATCAGCCAAGGTGCGCTGTTTCATCGAGTTCGTACAGGAGCGCTATCTGGCTCCCCATTATTGGGATAATGGCACGCCCTGACGACAGGGCGCGGCCACCGTTATGATGAGAGGGCAAAGGGCCTCGCCCCACACAGGCTAGATGGCGTCGTCCGCCAGCCTGGCCTGCAACTGCACCCCTTCGCATTCGAGCTGCCAGCGCGGCAGGCGGGTGCGGATCTGGGTCAGCTGCTCGGCCTTGAGAACATAGGGCAAGGCCACCGTCAGGGCACGGCAATCATGGAGGGCGGCGATCTGCAGCATCAGGATCAGGTTTGCCTCGTCACGGCGATTGCGATTGATGCGCCGCTCCACGTCGAAGCGAAAATGCTGCTCGGGATCTCCCGTCATCGCCTGCCAGCCGAAGCCGAACATCGGCATGACGGCACTGATGATGCCAAGGGCGGTCAGGGGGCGCTTGGGCGGGTGGTAGAGGACATTGAGGTCGAAGGCGACCGGCTCCTGCATGGGCACGCGATCCCGGGATAAAATATTATTACTCATTGGCCTGACCTCTTGGTTCCTCTAGACTCCCTGACATAGTCGAACTCCTATGCCAACGAGGTGCTGATGCTAAGCGATATCGAGATCTCCCGCCAGTCCCCCTGCCTGCCTGTGACCCTCCTCGCCGAACGCCTCGGCATCGATCCCGCCCATCTCTCGCCTCAGGGCCATCACATGGCCAAGCTGGACCCGGCCTTGCTGGGTCAGGGCAAGCCGCGCGCCGGCAAGCTGGTCCTGGTCAGTGCCATCACCCCGACTCCCCTTGGCGAGGGCAAGACGGTGACCACGATCGGGCTCGCCATGGGACTCAACAAACTGGGCGAATCTTGCATCGCCACCCTGCGCCAGCCGAGCCTTGGCCCGGTATTCGGGGTCAAGGGGGGCGCCGCCGGAGGTGGTTTTGCACAAGTGGTGCCGATGGAGGCGATGAACCTGCACCTGACCGGCGACTTTCATGCCATCAGCGCCGCCCATAACCTGGCCGCCGCCGCCCTGGATGCCCGCCTGTTCCATGAGCGCAGACTCGGCGACCAGTTCACTGCCACGACGGGTCTGGCACGGCTCGAGATTGATCCGGCCAGGATCCTGTGGCCCCGCACCCTGGATATCAATGACAGGGCCCTGCGTCACATCACCGTAGGCCTCGGCGGCGAACTAGATGGTGTCCCCCGCGCCGACAGCTTCGTCATTACCGCCGCCTCCGAGCTGATGGCCATTTTGGCCCTGGCTCGGGATTTACGGGATCTGCGCGCCCGCATCGGCCGCATCCAGCTCGCCCTCAATGACCAGGGCGAGCCCATCACCGCCGAGCAGCTCGAAGTGGCCGGGGCCATGACGGTGCTGCTCAAGGAGGCGCTCAAGCCCACCCTGATGCAAACCACGGAGCAGACTCCTGTGCTGGTCCATGCCGGGCCCTTTGCCAATATCGCCCACGGCAACTCGTCAGTGATAGCCGACCGCCTCGCCCTGCATCTGGCCGACTATGTGGTGACCGAGGCGGGTTTTGGCTCCGACATGGGGTTGGAGAAGTTCTTCAACATCAAGTGCCGTCAATCCGGGCTTGCCGCCGATGCCGTGGTGCTGGTCGCAACCGTCCGTGGCCTCAAGGCCAACAGCGGCCAGGTCAATCTCATCCCGGGCCAGCCGCTGCCAGCCAGCTTGCAGCAAGAGGATCTGCCGACCCTGCAACTGGGCTGCGCCAACCTGGTCTGGCACATCCACAATGCTCGCCGCTACGGCGTGCCCGTGGTGGTGGCGCTCAACCGCTTCCCAAGCGACAGCGAGGCTGAACTGGAGATGGTGCTCGCCGCCGCCAGAGCCGCAGGGGCTGAGGCTGCCCTCTCCCAGGCCTTCACCCAGGGCGGTGCCGGGGCCACCGAGCTTGCCAGGGCCGTGGTGATGGCCTGCCAGCGGACCAAACCGCCGGTGGGAGAGTCCCAGCGCCTCTATCCTGACACCCTGCCTCTGGCCGCCAAGCTCGCTACCCTGGTCGAGTGCGGTTATGGCGGGCGCGGCATCCTGCTGTCCGAGCAGGCCAAGGCCCAGCTCGCAGCCCTGTCGGCGGCAGGCTGGGATCACCTGCCGGTTTGCATCGCCAAGACGCCGCTCTCCCTCAGCCATAACCCCAGCCTGAAGGGGGTGCCCACCGACTTCGAACTGCCCATCCGGTCGCTGACCCTGTGCGCAGGAGCCGGTTTCGTCTATGCCCTGACGGGTCCGGTCATGACGATGCCGGGGCTCGGCACCTTGCCTGCCTATCGACACATCGATATCGATGAGAGTGGTGACATTGTGGGATTGAGTTGATGACGCAGGCCCCGGCTCCATTATCGACACATCGACAGCGTTGCAAAGGGTGACATCATCGGATCAAGCAGACTCATCCCCC
>NZ_AQGQ01000186.1 GCF_000388115.1 Aeromonas molluscorum 848 | reverse complement strand
GGGGGGACGTATGACGACAGCACTCCGCTCTAACCAGACAACCGCCCTGAGCGCGCCAGGTGACGCGCTGCAGGTCAGTGCTCGCATGTCGGTATTCCTGGCTGAGGAGCTGCTGCCGCTGATGGCTGGGCTCTGGCCAGCCAGTGCTAACCAGCTCGACAGCAATGCCCGCGGCGTAGCGCTGGCCTGGGGAAGTCTGCTTAGGGGCTTCAATGCGCAGCAGATCCGGGAGGCGGTGCTGCAGCTTGGGGAGGATGCTGATCGGCAGTATGCACCGCGGCCGGCGGAGGTGAGGGCCGCCATTCTGCGGAATAATCCTGTCCCCCGTACCGCGCCAGTTGGCCGCCGAGTGTCCCTGCGGGTATGTGAGATGGAGGCTGAGGTACGGGTGTACCTGCGGGATCGCAGTGTGCCGGCAGAGGAGGTCGCTGCTGAGCTGCAGAGGGTGCTGGTTGAGAAGGCGAGGCAGGGGGTAAGCGTGAAAGGAGCATAACTTTAGGGGCAAGGAACGAAATAATTCGGTCCAGAGTTCTTTATGGTGACAGGTGCAAGCTTTAAGGCGCGGTTCAAGAGGAAAAGGGAAAAGACACCGGCCTGAGGCCGGTTTTAGGACATAACTACAACTATTTATATATCACCATGTGATACACGCTAAGTTATTAGTGTTTCAATTATTATATATTGTCAAATATTATGTTAATAACACTCCCAGTCATTCGGAATACTGTTTTCATCAAATTCAACATATAGTTGCTTGGCAGTATTACTGCGCTGTTTAGCTGCGGCGCTTAAAACAGCCAAGTCATTTGATTTTCTATATGCGCGAGCATTTAAATTATTGTGCTCCTTCCAAGCAGAGTTTTGATGCCGAACGGTTCTAATGCTAATTTCTGCTGCTGTGATGTCCGAATTATGTGGAGTCGCATTTTCTCTATATTTCTGTATGCTTTTTGAAAGAAGCGCATCAAAGCCTATTGCAATCGCAAATGCATCCTTTACAAATTGACTTATATCGTTCGAAGGAGTATCGGCAGAAGCAACATGTGCTGCCTTATGGCGTCTCTTCGCGGCGCTTTCATATTGTTGAACAAGAGAGTGTGAGCCTAATCCCAAATGTCCAGAAATTATGGTCATTTGCCTCCATGGATCAGCAACCTGTAAGCTTTTGAGTATGTTCCCAATTACATCCTTGTGGACATTTGACGCTGAGTGAGCAAATGTATGGTTTGACAAAGTATAGCTTGCTGTAGTTGTAGAGGCGATTTTTAATGCTTGACCTTGTATGTAATCAATTTTATCTGCATTTCCAGTGGCATCATCTTTAGGAATTAATCCAAGTTGGTGGCTTAATGCAGAAAGCATTTCATAAGTTGCTGCATATCTAAGCTTTTCAGGTAACGCATTAAATGGAATAGCGCAAAGACTTACTTCCTGCATAGCCTCCGCTGTTCTTCTTTTGATAAAATCTTCCAAAGCAGCAAAGCCCACGACAGCAAGCCCATTACGTAACATTCTTGCAATTGCATTATGCTCTACATCCGCCAAGCCCTTATTTAGGGTCGCTTCTGATTGAACTGAAATATTCAAGCATCTAATTCTAACTATAAACTCCGTTTTAGCTAATGACATTTTAGGCCTCAATGTTTACTAGCATGTCATACATTTTGGAGACTCTAGTTCTAATTGCTATTGTGTCGCCAGTTGCTTGCGACACAGATTTTAAGAAGTCTGCATCATCTGAATACAATTTAACAGTCTCCAAAAGAACGGCTGTAGAATTCTGTGCTAAGTATTCTAATCTTTCATCGTCAAGGAGTGAGACTGCTACCATCTGTGCATCATACAGTGGTGCGATCAATTGATCTCTCCAACCGCCATTTTGAGGTTTTTCAAATGCATGTTGACCCCAAATGTTTTGACATGCATTAAGTGACTTAGTAAATATATCTCTAAGCCTTTCTGTATCTCGATGTCTATTCTCGGCCATGAAGTCATCCATAGCGATAGATATTTTCTTTCCTAATCTTTCCCAATCTTGCTGTATTGTAAAAAATCTAAGCACCATCTCTACGTCATCCATGTTTCTATAAGCTGTAGACTTATTAGATGTGATTTTCATTTTCAATCTTAGAAATGGACTTTCCGATAATTCAATCAATAGATCGTTAAGCATGCCTGAATATGCTACATTTCTAATTTCCTGTGGTTTTAGTTGTTCTCCGCCAGTATTAAGACGAAGGAAAACTTCATACTTAATATTTGAGTCTGACTGTTTTAGTAATGTTATTACACGAATGAATGGTCGGATTGATAAAACGCGTTTTAGCTGCTCCGGTAGGTCATTGTAATTATAGTCATTTAACTCAGGAAGAGCTTTTAAGTCTTTTAGTTTAAATTTTCCCATTAAATAATCATGTATCGCTGTGATTCTTTGTTTACCATCAATTACTGTATAAGTTCCATAGTCATCTTCTGACAAATAAACGGGGGGAATTGGAACATTTAATAAAAATGACTCTATGAGTGCTGATTGTTTTTCTACATCCCAGCGATCTCTTCTCTGATAATGAGGTGCTATATCTATTGAATCTTGATTTACCATGTCAGTTATTGCTGATAGAGAAAAAATCTGATTGCTGTGTGACTAAGCTATCTTGAGCTTTAGTAAACTTATTTATTATGTCTTTCATTTAGAGGTCCTAGTAAGCCAAATCTTGAGGGTATATTAACAGATTAGTGCTTGAAGGTATATAACATGCGTTTAAGAGGTAAGCGTTAAAAAATTGATTTGGTAATGCATGGCAGCGAGGAAAAATATATTTCATTCGTGGTTTTGTTTTTATGTTGTATCTCTTTCTGTGGGACGAAGAAGGGTGCCAGGTTTGAGTGAGGATATGATTGCTTCTCAAGCTATCTCAAGACGTTCGTCTATAATCATCTTATAGAGTTTTGTTATCGGTGAAAATTTAAATGCCCATTTTTGATTATCTATTGGGAGTATTATCATATCGAGGTCGGAAAATTTCTCCAATATGAGTTCTGTCAAATCGCTATCATCCAAAATTATTATGTACTTTTCTTTATCCTGTAACATTCTTATATATTCTTTGTTTTTCTTTCGTGCACTTTTATCTCTTATTGTAATTATTGCAAAGTTCCCAATCATAGTTGATGTGAAATATTTATTTATTTGACTCACTGCTTTAATTAATTCGCCATCCTCCTTTGAGTTTTTACACTCAATCAGTATGTGAGATGACTTAGTATTGACTCTTATTTCATCCCATAATATATCCTGAAAGGGGGGGATATAATAAGTTATATCGAACCTATAGCTTCCATTAGAGACAGTTTTTTGAGCTTCGCTTTTAGCATCACATTCATCAAAAAAAAGCTCAAATATATCACCTACAATTTTTTCATACTCTTTATCATTGCCATTTTCTTTTCCCGTTTGGGATTTTCTTTAATTTTTCTGAAAGAGTGATAGCATAGTTTCTACATATATACTTATGCAGTTGTATATCATGTGGATTGTCAGTTAATCTATTTAAAGAACGCCTTATACTGGCACATTCATATAAGTCGTAAATACTGTAACTTTCAAAAATAGCATATGGGAGTGTATTTTCTTTAATGGGCTCTTCAAAGTCATTGCGTGCGGTAGTAACTAGATAGGTACAGTTACCATTATCGAATATATCTGCGGTTTCAAAAACAACGATTAATCTTGGTATCTTCTCATTTTTTAATTGTTTTCTCGTTGGCGTAAAAACAATGCAGGATTTGTAGTCAAAATTCTCTAGATTCTTGATGTATGGTATAGAGAACTCTTTAACAGAGAATTTGTTATGGTCGCCACACCTCTTTTTTTCTAACAAGGCATAGGCAACTCTCAAATAGTAACCACTAGTTGTTTTATAAAATGGGTTATTAAACATAACGTATTATCTTATTTGTAATGTGTATGGATTTATTTGCTAAATTAAGTTATTTGATATGCTAAATGTAAATGAAAGATAATAATGCAGAACGAAGTTTTATATTGTAATAATGTAATTGCGGCAGACTAGGAATTTTTATCGGAGTTATAATAATTGATGGTGCTTTATATGAAAAATGTCTCTAACTAAATTACATTATCTCTCCAGTCTAGCCCATCGCCTATAGCATCAAAGGTGCTCTTTAGCGCTAGAGAGTGGGTCTCACCTCTACCGTGGATGCCGCAGTCCTGGCACTCACAGAGGTAGAACGTATCACTGATCTTGTAGGTGTTCAGCTTGGTGAGCCCGCACTGAGGGCAATCTTCGGTCAGTAAGAATGCTTTAGATTTGGTCTCTAGCCAAGCCTTCATGATCACTGCGTTGATTTCTGAGCGGGCTTTGTTGGTTGTCGCTCTTAGCCGATCCTCTTGATTACGAATTTCCTGTGCCAGGCGAGGGTTGAACTCCCCGTTTACCCAATTCGCCGGGTTCTCTTCCGGGAAGTCTTCAAAATACTCTGACCATTCACCCATAGGGTTGCTCCTTGTCGATTGTGTGCATCAAGTCCATGTGATGCTTTTGAAGGGGGGAGTGGGGTGTTAAATGAATTGGCTACCGCCCCTAGGTTACAGCCCCCCAGATTGCTGCTTTTAACCGGTGATCTGGCGGTTGAGAATGTCGCCATCGGCAGGCCCTGCGTGAGACATAGGAACCAGCTGGAGATGATACTCATCCGAGCAGGGATTGGTGAGGACTTTGTTAGTTAACTAACTAGAATCGTGTTGTTTTTTGAGGTTGGTCAGGTTTCTGGAGGGAGGGTAGGGGCTAGAGCTCGTTCAAACGGGCAAGGAGACACTCTCTTGCCCAAGGGGGAGGGTTGTACTGGCGGGGTGACATAACTAGCTGAGCAGGTTCTTAAGAGGCTTCTACTGTCAGCTCGGCTTCCTGTGGTCATCCAGGTTAGCCCCTCGGTGAGCTTGGAGGGTGGCAGAATGATAGTGCCAAGGTTCATAACGATGAGCATCGTTGGCACGAACCTGATGGTACTGATATTGGCGATCACTTTGCGTGATAGACAGCTAAAAAAAAGCCCCGCAGGTGGGGCAAGGTGCTTACTCAAGTAGAAGCAGACAGAATGACTTGTTCCCGAGAGACAATACCACCCAGTGCAGCGTTACGTACCTGTCAGAAAGTACAGTGAGGATTCAGACTCATCTGATTGATTTTATTGATATGACACTATCTCTCCAGGGATGGGGGGGCCAGGGTAGTTCAAGCGGTGGCTGGGGGAGGGCACCGGCCTGAGGCCGGTGTCCACTGATGACTAAATCTGTACATTTTGTACCGCAGATGTGGCGGCACCAGCTTTATTAGATATCTTCAACATATGGGTCTTTGTACTTCTTAACGAAGATATAGTTTTTGGTACCGCACCATATGACGGGTTTTCCTTCCCCACCATTGCTGTATACACATCGACCAGCAACCAACACATAAGCACCGAGCAATTCATCTAGCTCTTCTACCTCGAAGAACTGCATAAAGTCATCTGCGATGTCTTCGAAGATCGCCACGCTTGCAGAGTTATAGCTCATGCTAGAGTTGAGCCAGATTTTTCCATCTTTTGTATTCTTAACTGAGACGATTGGTCCCCAATAGAAGTTTATCTTCTCATGGTGTTTGTCTTTAGTGATGTCTGCAAAGCTAACTACAATGTCCTTCACCTGGCCATCAAGCATCACTTCATCGTTGGTTCTGTAAAAGATGATACGACTCGTGGATTGTCTGAATGCCTCGCTCTTAACCAATCGATGCAGAATTCGACGCAGCGTAAATTGCTGAGATGAAATCCTGGTGTGGCCATCGATGACAAATCTGCGACCACCTTCTCCTTGACCTGGGATGGGGGGATTCTGGGTCTGTACAACGTCAATTGCACCGCCCTTCTCCTTGTCCAACCTTACGACGATGGTGTCATTGTTTTCAACATCATCTGCAGTCTCGGTTGCATCATCCCTGCTCTCTGTCGATGAGATATATTCGACTTTCAGGTCACACCCTTCGGCATGGTGAGCACAAAAATGGGGAGGATGGCCATGGATGCTTCTCTTCCTGTACCAGGCAAACTCACCACATTCTGTACAGACGAGACTTGTTCTCTTTGTCTCTAATTCCCCGCCAGGAAGCTGCTCAAATGCAGTTGCTTCCCAATTTCTATTATCAAGAGTGCACTTTGCATACTGCATGGCCGGCTCCGATCATGAAAATATGTGTCTTTGTAGACCAAGCTATCTCATATGAAACCAAAAATGGAGTTGATTGTGTTCTATATCAGGAGGGGATCACATATTTTGTGTGGGTACTGATGGGGGGGCTGGAGCGGGAGCGAAGCGCCCGCTCAGGATGAGAAACATCAGGCGCAGACTGCGGGGTTTGCTCTGAAGATAATGTCGCGGTGATAGGAGAGGAACTTAGCCTGCTTGGGGCTGAATATGCCGACATTACTTGGTAGGTTAATACCCCACTGCAGCAGAGCCTGTTCGATGCTGGGCTCGGCACACAGCAGGTCGCCAGCGTCGGTGAAGGTGATCCAGCCACGGTCGAACAGCTTGTCGATATGAGGGGAGAGCAGCAGGCCGTTGTTCCCATCCAGGCGCTCGGTGTTGTTATCGCACTTAGACCAGGGCTTGATGTGACTGGCAATTAGCAGGGCCTTGTTGGTCACTCCGGTGACACGGCAGGCAGGCTCAATCGCCTCGAGGTTACTGCGGAAGAGGCCCTGGCCACGGCGAGATTTTACGAGTTGTAGCTTCTCTGTGTTCTCAAGGGCCGAGGCCTTGATGTCCGCCTCAATGGCATCGCCTTCCAGTTCTGCCTGGTGGTGTTCGATGTCATCGGCAAAGAAGGGATTCACGCCATTGGCTAGAGAGAGCAGCAGATTGCCCAGCTCGTCACTTATGCTGGCAAGGTAACAGCCCTGGTTACCGTTCCCAGTGGCCTGCAAAGGCGAATTCTTCGAGGGGAGCAGGGGAGCTATCAACTCCAGGTGGTCCTTCGGACGGATTGGCTTTGCGAGCACTCCCAGTCGATGAGAACCTCCCAGCCAGTATCGGACCAAGAATCGCCAGCGCTACCGAACTCATGGGCTTGGATCTCTCGCGGCAAGGTGCAGCTACCAGGCCAATGGCCTTGACTAAGCCCGTCGGCGTAGGAGATAACAACGTCACC
>NZ_AQGQ01000185.1 GCF_000388115.1 Aeromonas molluscorum 848 | reverse complement strand
CAAACATCTTGATGTAGGTCCAGATGGTGTACGCCAGCACAGTCGGCACAAAAATGGCAGCAACCACTGTCATCACCTTAAGGGTGTTGAAGGAGGCGGTAGCATCCCACATGGTCAGACTCTGTGACGGCTCCAGGCTCGAAGGCATCACGAAGGGGAACATGGAGAAACCGGCAGTCAGTATGATGCCTGCAATGGCCAGGGAGGAGCAGAGGAATGCCAACCAGCCTTTGTCCATTCTGGCCGCAATCGCGGTCAACAGGCTCATAACCAGACCCAGCACAGGGGCGGCAATCATCCAGCTATATAAGCTGTAGTTCTGCATCCAGGCACCGGCCTGTACTACCACTTCCTTGTGCAAGGGGTTGGTCACGGCATCGGTTGCAGCACTGCTGACAACCACGTAGCCATCCATGCCACTGACCCAGACACCGGCCAGGGCAAAGCTCACCAAGGTCAGCAGCGAGAAGAGGGTGGCGGCAGTGCGGGAACGAGCCAGCACTTCACCTTCAGTCTTCATCATCAACCAGGTTGCACCTTGGGTCACGATCATGAACAGACTGACCAGACCGGCCAGAATACCGAACGGGTTGAGCAGGCCGAAGAAGTTGCCGTGATAGGTCAGCATCAGGAACTGGTTGAAGCTGAACGGAACCCCTTGCAGCAGGTTGCCGAAGGCGACCCCGAAGATAACGGGCGGTACAGCACTACCAATGAAGAGTCCCCAATCCCAGTTGTTGCGCCATTTGGCGTCTTCACGCAGGGAGCGGTATTTAAATCCGACCGGACGCAAGAAGAGCGCCATCAGAGTCAAGATCATGGCAATGTAGAAGCCGGAGAAGGCTGCCGCATAGACCATGGGCCAGGCAGCAAACAGCGCGCCACCCGCGGTAACCAGCCAGACCTGGTTTCCTTCCCAGTGGGGCCCCATGGTGTTAAGCATCACGCGACGCTCGACATCCTTCTTGCCGACGAAGGGGAGCAGAGCGCCCACCCCCATATCAAAACCATCCGTGACAGCGAACCCGATCAGCAAGACACCGACCAGCACCCACCAGACCAGACGCAACATTTCATAATCAAACATGAGTCGATCCCCTTATGCCTTGAGCTGTTCGAAGTGGTACTTGCCAGTTCTGAGGCTGCTAGGACCCAGACGCGCATACTTGAACATCAGATACATCTCGATGACCAGCAGTACCGAGTAGAACAGACAGATGCCTATCAGGGAGAACCAGATCTCGGCGGCGGGCACATTGGAGGCTGATACGAAGGTCGGCAGCACTTCCGCTATAGTCCAGGGTTGACGGCCGTACTCGGCCACAAACCAACCGCACTCGATGGCAATCCAGGGCAGTGGTATGCCCCACAACAGGGCTTTGAGCAGCCACTTGCGCTGACCTATGCGGTGACGAGTACTGTCATAGAAGGCGATACCAATAAGCAACAGCATGGCGATGCCACAGGCAACCATGATGCGGAACGCGAAGAACAGAGGCGCCACCTGAGGAATGGAGTCATCCACGGCAGACTTTATCTGGGCATCGGTCGCATCAACCACGTCATTGGTGTAACGCTTGAGCAGCAGACCGTAGCCCAGATCCTGTTTCACTTCATCGAAACGGGCCCGGGTCTCTTCCGACTTGTCGCCAGATTGCAGCTTGGTCAACAGCTCGTAAGCGGTCATGCCGCTACGCACGCGCAGTTCGTGCTCGCTCTTCAGATCCTTGATGCCGGTAACCTGCTCGTCCAGGGAGCGGGTGGCGATGATGCCGAGGGCATAAGGGATTTTGATGGCGTAATCGGTGCGCATCTCCTCCTGATTCGGGATACCGAACAGGGTGAAGGAAGCCGGAGCCGGGTGGGTATCCCACTCCGCCTCGATGGCGGCCAGTTTCACCTTCTGCACTTCCCCGGTCTCGTAGCCGGATTCATCACCCAGGATCAACACCGACAGGATGGAGGCCATACCAAAGGCTGCCGCAATGGCGAAGGAGCGACGAGCGAAGGCCACATCCCGGCCCTTGAGCAGGTAGTAAGAAGAGATACCCAGCACGAACATGGCACCCGTGGTGTAGCCCGCCGCAACCGTATGGACGAACTTGACCTGAGCTACGGGGTTGAACACCAGATCCGCGAAGCTCACCATCTCCATGCGCATGGATTCAAAGTTGAACTCGGCGCCAACCGGGTTTTGCATCCAGCCGTTGGCGACCAGGATCCACAAGGCAGAGAGGTTGGTTCCCAACGCCATCAACCAGGTCGCAGCTAGGTGTTGACGCTTGGTCAGTCGATCCCAACCAAAGAAGAACATACCGACGAAGGTGGATTCGAGGAAGAAGGCCATCAACCCTTCGATGGCCAGTGGGGCCCCGAAGATATCGCCGACATAGTGGGAGTAGTAGGCCCAGTTAGTACCGAACTGGAACTCCATGGTCAGACCCGTTGTGACCCCCAAGGCGAAGTTGATCCCAAACAACTTGCCCCAGAACTTGGTCATGTCCCTGTAAACGGGGTTGTTGGTCATGACATAGACAGATTCCATGATCGCCAGAATGAAGGCCATTCCCAGCGTCAGGGGTACAAACAGGAAGTGATAAAGGGCCGTCGCAGCAAATTGGAACCGCGATAGGTCTACCACATGCTCAGCAATCATGATGTTTCCTCACCGATTATTGGCACGGCTATTTTAGGTGTATTTAAGAACAAAGCTTCCGTTGGTGTTCCCGAGTCCGCTGCGTACTGCATCACTTCACAACCGCATTGTTAGGTCACGACCAAATATTAACAACAAGGCAATAAATGAGAACAAAAAAAGCTAATGTTTAACAACTACAAAACAAGCGCCAGGTATTTATTCTCGCCCATGATGACGGCTGTTTTATATCATCTTTATTTGATTGAAATCAATGTAAAACCAGTGTCGATACATGTGTTTTAAAAGGATTTTTACGCCTAAAACCCATCCATTCCGAGAGCAAAGTCACAAATTCACAAAGATTTTAATTTATTGATTTAAATCAATTTTTATAAAAACAGCTCCACAGAGAAATCTATTAAATAAATCACGACATCAATATAGTTAGACTCATTTTTGTCAAAGATGAGCTCTTGACGCGAAATTACTGAAAAACCGATAAAAACGCATGTTCATGCTAGTTTAAATCGCCACCAAAATGATTAGAAAAACTAATCTATAGGTGACAATTTTTCTTGTTTGCTCCCTAGTGACACTCCTCCTACAATGCGCCCCGCAGTGAGGGCAATCCCTTGGATACAGGCCGGTTAATCAGGGTTCCCAGTGCGTATTTGATGACCATTTCGAATCTGACAGAGGGGCACCAAGATGAAAAAGTTTGTGACTAAAGCGATCCGTTATTACAAGATTTCTTTCGTTCAGCTGTATCAACTGAACCGACTCTGAGTCTCGCGACGACTCACCGTTTTTGCTTTACCCGGCTTGTGTCCAGACGCACTCACTGTCTGTGAACATCCACCCAGAATTGTCTTTTATGCCCACCGCCTGTGCGTGTGGGCTTTTTTATGCCCGCCCATAAAAAAACCGTCCCAGAGGACGGTTTTTTGTCGAACCAGCCATTTTCAGCTTTCAGCGGGTCGCTGCAGACCGAAGTGGGCATAGGCTCTAACCGTCGCAATCCTGCCTCTAGGAGTACGTTGCAGATAACCCTGCTGGATCAGATAGGGTTCGAGCACGTCCTCAATAGTATCCTTCTCTTCGCCAATGGCGGCGGCCAGGTTGTCCAGCCCGACAGGGCCACCCATAAACTTGTCAATCACAGCCAACAATAGCTTGCGATCCATAAAGTCGAAACCTTCGTTATCCACGTCCAGCATGTCCATGGCTCGGGCCGCAATGGCTCCATCTATACGGCCATCGGATTTCACTTGAGCAAAATCGCGCACCCGGCGTAACAAACGGTTAGCAATACGAGGGGTGCCACGGGAACGGCGGGCCACTTCCAGGGCGCCATCATCGGTCATCTCAAGGCCCAGGCAGCGGGCGCTGCGCGCCACTATGTCGGTCAAGTCCTTGACGTTGTAAAACTCGAGGCGCTGCACTATGCCGAAGCGATCCCGCAGCGGGCTGGTGAGAGAACCGGCCCGGGTGGTCGCGCCAATCAGGGTGAAGGGGGGCAAATCGAGCTTGATGGAGCGGGCTGCAGGCCCCTCTCCTATCATGATGTCTAGCTGATAATCCTCCATCGCCGGATAGAGCACCTCCTCCACCACAGGGCTGAGTCGGTGAATTTCGTCAATGAAGAGCACATCGTTAGGCTCGAGGTTGGTGAGCAGCGCCGCCAGATCCCCCGCTTTTTCCAACACGGGGCCCGAGGTGGTCTTGATGTTCACCCCCATCTCATTGGCCACTATATTGGCGAGGGTGGTCTTGCCGAGGCCAGGCGGGCCAAAGATAAGCAAATGATCCAGCGCCTCGCCCCGTTGGCGGGCGGCTTCGATGAAGATCTCCATCTGGGCGCACACAGGGTCCTGGCCGGTATAGTCGGCCAGCTTCTTGGGGCGAATAGCCCTGTCGATGACCTCATCTTCACGAACGCCCGTGGCCGAGATGAGACGGTCTGCTTCGATCATCTCTTACCTCACACCAGGCTGCGCAAGGATTCACGGATGATGGCTTCCACCGACATCCCCTCCTTGGCAACCTTGCCGACAATCTGACTCGCCTGGGCGGTCTTGTAACCGAGCGCCACCAAGGCGCTTGCCGCCTCCTCGCTCGCATCCGGGGCGCGCAAACTGCTCTCCTGAGCGGGCAGGCTGATAGTCGCTGGCGAGAAAAGATCGTGACTGACCCAGCCCTTGAGCCTGTCTTTCATCTCCACCACCAATCGCTCGGCGGTCTTCTTGCCAACCCCTGGCAATTTGATCAATGTGCTTATCTCCTCCCGCTCGACACTGAGCACGAACTGGCTGGCCGTCATGCCGGAGAGAATTGCCAGTGCCAGCTTGGGGCCGACGCCATTGGTCTTGATCAGCTCGCGAAACAGGGCGCGCTCCTGCTTGTGGTTGAAGCCATACAATAGCTGGGCGTCTTCGCGTACCACGAAGTGAGTCTGAACGATCGCCTCCTTGCCAAGCTCGGGCAAGTCATAGAAGCAGCTCATGGGCATCTGTACCTCATAACCCACGCCCCCTACCTCGAGCAACACCTCGGGGGGATTCTTCTCAATTACAATGCCTCTCAAGCGACCGATCACGGCTTGTCTCCTCAACCAACACAGCTAGCAACAAAAGTAGCCCTAGCTTAAATAATTACTGGATAAGTATCCAGCACACTGATGACCCCTGTCGGCCTGGTTCCAGCCATCAAGCCCCGCTGGCGACATGACCCGTGCATTAATCATGTTATTGCGGACAGAAAATCGCATTAGGATGGTGACCCATGTTAAAATTCCGCCCTTGCTTTTATCCAGGGCCCGGCGGCCCGTCTCACGTTAAGGTTCATCGCGATGCGTACCAGCCATTATCTGCTTTCTACCCTCAAGGAAACTCCGTCCGACGCCGAGGTTGTCAGCCATCAGCTGATGCTGCGCGCCGGCATGATCCGCAAACTGGCCTCCGGCATGTACGCCTGGTTGCCCTCTGGTCTGCGTGTACTCAAGAAGATTGAGAACATAGTGCGCGAAGAGATGAACAACGCAGGGGCAGTCGAAGTGTCCATGCCGGTAGTGCAGCCAGCCGAGCTCTGGCAGGAATCCGGCCGCTGGGACGACTACGGCCCCGAACTGTGCCGCCTGACCGACCGTCACAACCGTGCCTTCGTACTGGGTCCGACCCACGAAGAGGTGATCACCGCCCTGGTCCGTTACGAGGTGAACAGCTACAAGCAGCTGCCCCTCAACCTTTATCAGATCCAGACCAAGTTCCGCGATGAAGTGCGTCCCCGTTTCGGTGTGATGCGCGGCCGCGAATTCCTGATGAAGGATGCCTACTCCTTCCACATCGACAAGGACTCGCTGATCGAAACCTACGAGCGGATGCACGCAGCCTACTGCGCCGCCTTCAGCCGCATGGGTCTGAACTTCCGCCCTGTGCAGGCCGATACCGGCTCCATCGGTGGCACCGGCTCCCACGAATTCCAGGTGCTGGCCGAGAGCGGCGAAGACTTGATCGCCTTCTCCGACGCCTCCGACTACGCCGCCAACATCGAGATGGCCGAAGCCCTGGCCCCGGCCGGTGAGCGCGCCGCCGCGACCCAGGCCCTGACCAAGGTAGCGACCCCGGCCGTGCACAGCATCGAGGAGGTTGCCGCCTTCCTGAGCCTGGCACCGAGCGCCATCGCCAAGACCCTGCTGGTACTGGCCGATGCGGACGAGCACGGCAAACAGGCCGTGATTGCGCTGATAGTGCGTGGCGACCATGAGCTCAACGAGCTCAAGGCAGAGAAGCTGGCCGGTGTGGCCAACCCGCTCACCTTCGCCAGCGAAGAGCAGATCCTGGCCGCCGCAGGCTGTGAAGCAGGCTCCATCGGCCCGGTCGGCTTTGCCGGCCGCATCATCGTCGATCGCAGCGCCGCCCAGCTGAGCGATTTTGTTTGTGGCGCCAACGAGACCGGCTTCCACCTGACCGGTGCCAACTGGGATCGTGACATCGCCACTTACGAGGTTGCCGATCTGCGCAACGTCGTCGAAGGCGACCCCAGCCCCTGCGGCCAGGGCAAGCTGCTGCTCAAGCGTGGCATCGAAGTGGGCCACATCTTCCAGCTGGGCACCAAATACTCCGAAGCCATGAAAGCCAATGTGCTCAACGAAGGGGGCAAGTCCGTCACCATGGAGATGGGTTGCTACGGCATCGGGGTCTCCCGCCTGGTGGCCGCGGCCATCGAGCAAAACAACGATCAGTACGGCATCATCTGGCCGGATGCGATAGCACCGTTCGAAGCCGTCATCATACCGATGAACATGCATAAGTCGGTGCGGGTTGCCGAACTGGCCGAACGCTTCTATGCCGAGCTGAAAGCCGCCGGGGTCGACACCTTGTTCGATGACCGTAAAGAGCGCCCTGGCGTCATGTTTGCCGACATGGAGCTGCTGGGTGTGCCCCACGCCATCGTCATCGGCGACCGTGGTCTGGACAGCGGCGTGGTGGAATACAAGTGCCGCCGCACCGGTGAGAAGCAGGAAGTGGCCATCACCGACATCGTCGCCATGATCAAGGCCAAGCTGGGTCATTAATCCCTGCCAATGCCCATAAAAAAGCGCGCCAATCGGCGCGCTTTTTGTTGTCTGGTGAGCCTGTCACAGCCAGCCTTCGCGGCC
>NZ_AQGQ01000184.1 GCF_000388115.1 Aeromonas molluscorum 848 | reverse complement strand
GAGCCGGGCGACAGAGCACCAGCTCCACCAGGAGGCCGCGCTGCTCCAGCCGATATCCGGCATCCGGGGTCACGGCACCGGGGGAGCCAGGGAGTGAGGTCATTGTGGTGTTCATCAGGGCTCCTTACATCCGGAAGATGCCGTACTGCTCTGGGGTGGCCAGGGGGCCCTGGCAGCGGGTCAGCGCCCCCTGGCAGGCGGCCAGGGCCAACGCGAGTACGGTGCGGCTCTGGGCCGGGTCGATGACGCCATCGTCCCAAAGCCGGGCACTGGCGTAATAGGGGTGGCCCTGGCGTTCATATTGATCAAGCACAGGAGTGCGGATAGCCTGCGCCTCCTGCTCGCCGAGGGATTCACCCTCGGCGGCCAGTTTGTCGCGGCGTACCTGCACCAAGACTCCGGCGGCCTGTTCGCCCCCCATGACGGAGATGCGGCTATTGGGCCAACTGAACAGGAAGTCGGGCTCGAAGGCGCGGCCACACATGCCGTAGTTGCCGGCGCCAAAGCTGCCTCCGGTGATCAGGGTGAGCTTGGGCACCCGGCTGCAGGCCACCGCAGTAACTAGCTTGGCGCCATGTTTGGCGATCCCTTCGCGCTCGGCCTGGCTGCCCACCATGAAACCCGTGATGTTTTGCAGGAACAGCAGAGGAATGGTGCGTCTGTTGCACAGTTGAATGAAGTGGGCCCCCTTCTGGGCGCTGTCGCTGTGCAGCACGCCATTGTTGGCGAGGATACCCACGTGCATGCCGCAGATGTGGGCAAAGCCAGTGACCAGGGTGGTGCCGTACAGCGCCTTGAACTCATCAAATTCCGAACCATCGACCAGGCGAGCAATGATCTCCCTTGCCTCCACGGGTCGCTTCAAGCTGGTACCGATCAGACCATAGAGCTCGTCGATGGGGTAGGCCGGTTCCCGATAAAGGAGGGGGGCGGCTGGCTGGTCGCCGCCCAGGTTGCTGACCAGGGTGCGGGCCAGTTGCAAGGCATGATCGTCATCTTGGGCCAGGTGATCGGCGACCCCTGAATGGGCGCAGTGCACCAGGGCACCCCCCAGATCTTCGGCGCTGATCTCTTCGCCGGTGGCGGCTTTGACCAGTGGCGGCCCGGCCAGGAAGATGGTGGCCTGCTGCTTGACCATGATGGATTCATCCGCCATGGCGGGCACGTAAGCGCCGCCTGCGGTGCAGAGTCCCATCACCACGGCGAGCTGGGGAATGCCCTGACCCGAGAGGCGAGCCTGGTTGTAGAAGATGCGACCGAAGTGATCCCGGTCGGGAAAGACCTCATCCTGCATCGGCAAGAAGGCACCGCCCGAATCCACCAGATAGAGGCAGGGGAGGCGCAGCCGCTCGGCGATGGCCTGGGCCCGCAGGTGTTTTTTCACCGTGAGCGGGTAATAGGTGCCCCCCTTGACGGTGGCGTCGTTGACGACCAGCAGGCAGAGCCTGCCCCTGATGCGGCCCAGCCCGGTGATGATGCCGGCGGCGGGGACGGTTTCGTCATAGACGCCCCAGGCCGCCAGGGCAGAGAGCTCGAGGAAAGGGGAGCCGGGGTCGAGCAGCCGATTGATGCGCTCGCGGGGCAGCAACTTGCCACGCCCGGTGTGGCGGGCCTGATTGACGGCGCCGCCCCCCAGGTTTATCTCATCCAGGCGATCGTGCAGATCCTCGACCAGGGCCCGCATGGCGGCCTTGTTGGCCTCATAGTCGGGGTTATGGGTGTCTAGCTGGGAGTGGATCTGGCTCATACGGACTCTCCCAAAAAGGTGTGAGGGCAAAGGTCTTCCCGGTGAGTCACAGCGCGGTCGGTGCGATGGTGTGCTGACTGGGCGTGCAACGGGTTCATGCAGACTCTCCCATCAGTTCGCGGCCGATGAGCCAGCGGCGGATCTCCGAGGTGCCGGCGCCTATCTCATAGAGCTTGGCGTCCCGCAGCAGGCGGCCGGTCGGGTATTCGTTGATGTAGCCATTGCCGCCGAGCAACTGGATGGCGTCCAGCGCCATCTGGGTGGCATTCTCCGCCGCAAGCAAGATGGCCGCGGCGCAATCCTTGCGGCTGGTCTGTTGCTGATCGCAGGCGTTGGCCACTGAGTAGACCAGGGCGCGGCTGCTGGCCAGGCGAGTGTACATGTCGGCCAGCTTGCCCTGCACCAGCTGGAATTCGCCGATGGCCTGGCCAAACTGCTTGCGCTCGCGCACATAGGGCAACACCACGTCCATGCAAGCCTGCATGATGCCAAGGGGACCGGCCGCCAGCACGATGCGCTCATAGTCGAGGCCGCTCATCAATACCTTGACGCCCCCGTGAAGCGGGCCAAGCAGGTTCTCTTTGGGAACCTTGCAGTTGTCGAACACCAGCTCGCAGGTACTGGAACCACGCATGCCCAGCTTGTCGAGTTTCTGGGCTGTGCTGAATCCCGGGGTACCCGCCTCGACGATGAAGGCGGATATCCCCTTGGCCCCGGCCTTGGCATCCGTCTTGGCGTAGATGACGAAAGTCTCGGCATCGGGGCCATTGGTGATCCACATCTTGTTGCCATTGAGGATGAAGTGATCGCCGCTCGCCTCGGCCATCAGCCGCATGCTCACCACATCGGATCCTGCTCCCGGCTCGCTCATGGCCAGGGCACCCACGTGCTTGCCGTTCACCAGATCGGGCAGGTAGCCCCTTTTCTGATCAGCAGTGCCGTGGCGATGGATCTGGTTGATGCACAAATTGGAGTGGGCACCATAGGAGAGCCCGACCGAGGCGCTGGCACGGCTCACCTGCTCCATCACCAGCACATGGGCCAGGTAGCCCAGTCCCACGCCGCCATACTCCTCGCCGACGGTAATGCCATGCAGGCCGAGATCCCCCATCAGCGGCCAGAGATCCCGGGGAAAGAGGTTGCTGCTGTCTATCTCGGCGGCGCGCGGCGCTATCACTTGTCGGCAGAAAGCGCCGACCTGTTCGGTCAGAGCCTGCAGGGTCTCATCCATCAATGGGGGCATAGCTATCTCCTTGCTGTCACGAGAGTGGATGGGCTCCGGGTAGGGGACAGGGCAGGCAACAACTGACGCCTGTGGTCGTCCTGACTGGTCAGTCCATTACCAGAGTTAGTTTACGTTAGCGTAAACGTAAATCAATTGTTAGTCTAAGGTAAAATCCCTTGTGGTAAGGGAACTGGCCACGCTGTTGCCAGCGTTATTTTGTGTAACCCAGTCGTCTGACAAGACTCAAAGGAGTGAGGAACATGACCAGCCATGTCACCCTGTACGGGGATCTGCCGCTCTACATCAACGGCGGGCCCCATGCCTCGACCACTGAGCAGTGGATAGAGGTGACCAATCCGGCGGATCAGAGTCTGCTGGCGCGGGCCCCCAAGGCCACAGCAGAGGAGGTCGAGCTGGCGGTGCGTACCGCCCATGACGCTTATCTGTTGTGGCGGGAGGTGCCTGCGCCGGAGCGTGCCCGGGTCATGTTCAACTACCAGCATCTGCTTAAAGTCCATCATGACGAGCTTGCGACCCTGCTGGCGCAGGAGACGGGCAAGAACTTTGCCGATGCCAAGGGGGATGTCTGGCGTGGCATCGAGGTGGTGGAGCAGGCCTGCGGCATCGCCAGCCAGACCATGGGGGAGACCATGGGCAATGTGGCACGTCGAGTCGACGGTCACTCCTGGGTGCAGCCGCTCGGGGTCTGCGTCGGTATCACGCCGTTCAACTTCCCGGCCATGATACCGCTGTGGATGTTTCCCCTGGCGGTGGCCTGCGGCAACGGCTTCGTGCTCAAGCCGTCGGAACAGGATCCCCTCACCCCCATGCGGCTGGCCGAGCTGTTTACCGAGGCGGGGGCACCTGCGGGCATCCTCTCCGTCATCCATGGCGGGGCCGAGCAGGTGGATGCGATCTTGATTCACCCGGACGTTAAGGCGGTCAGCTTTGTCGGCTCGGCCCGGGTTGGCGCTCATGTCTATCGCACCGCGACCGAAAACCTCAAACGAGCCCAGTGTTTCGTGGGGGCCAAGAACCACATGGTGATCATGCCCGATGCCAATAAGGGGCAGGTGCTGAGCAACCTGGTGGGGGCCGGGGTCGGCGCCGCCGGTCAGCGCTGCATGGCCATCAGCGTGGCCGTGTTCGTGGGCAGTGCCCGCGACTGGATCCCCGAACTTGCCGAGGCATTCGCCGCCGTGCGTCCGGGGGTCTGGGACGATCCGCAAGCCGCCTATGGTCCCCTCATCAGCCCGGAGGCCAGGGTGCGGGTGGAGAATCTGATTGAAGCGGGCAAGCAGGAAGGGGCCGAGTGTCTGCTCGATGGCACCCTGTGCGAGGTGGCGGGTTACCCGGTCGGCAACTGGGTGGGCCCCACACTGTTTCGCGGAGTGACGGCGCAGATGGGGCTCTATCGGCAGGAGATCTTCGGCCCGGTGCTCTGTTGCATGGAGGTCGACAGCTTGGATGAGGCGCTCGCTCTCATCAACAGCAACCCCTATGGCAACGGCACCTCCATCTTCACCAGTTGTGGCGCTGCGGCCCGCACCTTCCGCCATGAGGTGGCGGTAGGCCAGGTGGGCATCAATGTGCCCATCCCGGTGCCGCTGCCGTTCTTCTCCTTCACCGGGTGGCGCGGCTCTTTCTATGGGGATCTGCATGCTTACGGCAAACAGGCGGTGCGCTTCTATACCGAGACCAAAACGGTGACCGAGCGCTGGTTTGACGAAGATATCCCCACCGGCCCCAACATGACCATCAGCCTGCGTTGAGCGAGGACTCCTGACCATGAATTTTAATCTGACAGAGGATCAGCAGGCTTACTGCGATGCCGCCACCGCTTTTGCCAACGAGGCGTTCAAGCCCCATGCCGCCCGCTGGGACAGGGAGCATGAGTTCCCCATCCCCACTATCAAGCAGGCGGCGGCGCTGGGCTTTTGCGGCCTCTATACCCAGGAGCAATATGGCGGCCTGGGGCTGGCCCGGCTCGATGCCAGCCTCATCTTCGAACGTCTTTCCATGGGGTGTACCTCCACCACCGCCTATCTCACCATCCATAACATGGTGAGCTGGATGCTGGGTCGCTGGCTGCCCGCCGAGGTTGCAGAGGCGTGGGTACCGCGCCTAGCCAGCGGCGAGCTGCTTGGCTCTTATTGTCTCACCGAACCGGGGGCGGGATCGGACGCCGCCGCCCTCAAGAGCCGGGCGCTACGGACTGGGGATGAGTACCTCATCGAGGGGAGCAAGGTGTTCATCTCGGGGGCGGGCAGCACGGACGTACTGGTGGTGATGGCCCGCACCGGTGGCGAGGGGGCCGGGGGGATCTCCGCCTTCATGGTGCCCGCCGATACCCCCGGGGTGCGCTATGGCAAAGCCGAAGAGAAGCTCGGCTGGCACAGTCAGCCGACCCGGGAAGTGGTTTTTAATCAGGTGCGTATCCCCGCCAAATACCGACTGGGGGAAGAGGGGGAGGGGTTCAAGTTTGCCATGCAGGCCCTGGATGGCGGCCGCATCAATATCGCCAGCTGCTCCCTCGGCACGGCCCAGCAGGCCCTGGATGATGCCCTGACTTACGTGGCCGAGCGCCAGCAGTTTGGCCGACCCATTGGCGAGTTCCAGAGTGTGCAGTTTCGCCTGGCCGACATGGCGACCGAGCTTGCCGCAGCCCGCCTGCTGGTGCGCCAAGCCGCTGCCAAGCTGGACGAGAACAGCCCGGACAAGAGTGCCTGGTGCGCCATGGCCAAGCGTTTTGCCACCGACATCGGCTATCAGATCACAGATGAGGCCCTGCAACTCTTTGGCGGCTATGGTTATATCCGCGAATATCCCCTCGAACGCTATCTGCGCGATACCCGGGTACATCGCATCCTGGAGGGAACCAACGAAGTGATGCGACTCATCGTCGCTCGCCGCCTGCTGGCCAGTCCCTCAATGTGTTTGTTATAGAGGCAGGTTGCCCGTATACAAGGAAGATCCCATGACAAGGATACGGCTCGAATATCATGGCCACGTGGCCTACATCACCCTGGACAACCCACCGGCCAATACCTGGACGCTGGCCAGCCTGCGTGCCTTTGTGCAGATGATGGCCGAACTCGACGGCAAACCCGAGATAGTGGCCCTGGTTGTCCGGGGCGCCGGTGACAGATTTTTCTGCGCCGGTGCCGATCTCAAAATGTTTGCCGACGGTGACAGCCAGCATGCCGAGCAGGTGGCCGCAGCTTTTGGCGAGGCGTTCGAGGCCCTGGCCCGCTTTCACGGGGTCAGCATTGCCGCCATCACGGGGTTTGCGATGGGGGGCGGCCTGGAGGTAGCGCTGGCCTGCGATATCCGCATCGCCGAGCAGCAAGCCATCATGGGTCTGCCGGAGGCTTCGGTGGGGCTTTTGCCCTGCGCCGGTGGCACCCAGCGCCTGACCGAACTGGTGGGGCCGGGCTGGGCCAAGCGCCTCATTTTGTGCGCGGAAAAGGTCGATGCCACCCTGGCCTACGAGATAGGTCTGGTAGAGGAGGTGGTCAAGGCGGGTTGTGCCTGGGAGGCGGCTCGGCAGATGGCAAGCCATGCCGAGCGCCAAAGCCCGGCTGCCCTGCGCGCCTGCAAGCGACTCATCAACGAGGGGCGTCGCCGTCCCCGGGATCAAGCCCTGCCCATGGAACGCACGCTCTTCCTCGATCTCTTCCAGGATCCCAATCAGCAAGAGGGGGTGGCGGCCTTTCTCGAGAAGCGGGCGCCGCGCTGGCATTACGGTGTGCGTGACGACATCGGCGGTAATGGCCAGCACGAGCCAAGCAAGCAGACAGAGTGATGGCTGCAAGATGGGCAAAGACAGCCGCCTTGAGTGAGGAGCACGAGATGAGTGATGGGGTAAAGACACAGTTGCTGCCAACCCGAGATGGCCAATGGCTGGGGGTGCTGACCCTGGACAGTCCGGCGTCCCTCAATGCCTTGAGCCTGCCGATGATAGAGGCCCTGACACGCCAGTTACGTGGCTGGCAGCAAGATGGCAGCGTGTGCGCCGTGCTGTTGGAGGGGGCCGGGGAGAAAGCATTCTGTGCCGGGGGCGATATCCGCGCCTTCTACCATGAGCGTCAGCGCATGACGGACGCTGAGCTGGCCGGTTACGCTCGCGATTTTTTCGAACAGGAGTACCGACTCGATCTGCTGATCCATCACTACCCCAAACCGCTGATCTGCGTCGCCGACGGCATCTGCATGGGCGGCGGCATGGGTCTGTTTGCCGGGGCCCGTTTTCGACTGGTGACGGAGTTCAGCCTGCTGGCTATGCCGGAGGTGAGCATAGGCCTGTACCCGGATGTGGGGGCCAGCTGGTTTTTGAGCAGATTGCCGGGGCGTGTCGGACTCTGGCTCGGTTTGACCGGCGCGCGCATCAATGGCGCCGATGCGCTGGGAT
>NZ_AQGQ01000183.1 GCF_000388115.1 Aeromonas molluscorum 848 | reverse complement strand
TGCCCGGCTTCGAAGCCATTCAGCAGAAGTTTGGCGACCAGATCGAGGTGATCGCAGTCAACACCGGCTTCTCCGATGATGCCGACTCCATCCGCGCCTACCGCAAGGAGCTGGGCCTGACCATGCCCATCGCCATCGACGACGGCACTCTGGCTACCGCGCTGAACCTGCGCGTCACCCCGCAGCACGTGCTGATCGGTCGCGATGGCCGCATCATGCACGTGGGCCATCTGGATAATCAGGAGCTGCACACCGCGCTGCAACAGGCCGTGGCAGAGGGCAAGCAACCGGTCGCCAAGGCCGCCGATGCTACCGCCGCAGCCACCTTCGCCGTGGGCGACAAGATCAGCGATCTGGGGATCCCCCTGCTGGACGGCAGCAAGCTGGACTTCGCCGCCGCGAAAAAGCCGCGCGCCATCGTTTTCTTCGCCCCCTGGTGTGAATCCTACCTCGCCGAGAGCCGCCCGCAGACCGCCAAGGCCTGCCAGTATGTGCGCGAAGAGGCCGACAAGCTGATGGCGACCGAACAGGGCAAGACCATCGACTGGGTCGGCGTCTCCTCCGGCCTGTGGGTCTCCGCCGCCGATCTGCTGGATTACCAGAAGACCACCAAGAGCAGCCTGCCACTGGCGCTGAACGACGATGACTCCCTGTTCCGAGCCTTCGGCGTGCGCGACATCCCCAGCGTGGTGCTGCTGGACTCTCAGAGCCGCGTCACCCATATAATTGGCCCGAAAGATACCAATCTGGCCGATGCCGTCAACAGCCTGAAATAATCCCCAAGCCTCGCAGACACCGGCCTGTCGGCCGGTGTCTTTTTTTCTGCCAGAGAAAGAGAACCATGAAACTCGACTCCTTGAAGCAGTTGCTGCTCGGGCTTTGCCTCGGCCTGAGCACCCCCGCCCTGATCGCGGCCGACATGCCCGGTGCACAGGAGGTGCTGATCGCCTCCTCCCTGCACGCCGCCAGCTCAACCCCGGCCGCCAATGGCTCCACGACTCTCGCCATCCACATGGAGCCCCATGGCGAATGGCACGGCTACTGGAAGCAGCCAGGTGATGTCGGTCTGGCCCCCAAGCTGACCTGGCACCTGCCCGAGGGCGTCAGCGTCGGTGAGGTCGCCTATCCGCTGCCGCAGACCCTGCTGATCGACGGCATGATGAACAACGTTTATGGCCAGCCCTACGCGCTGCTAACCGAGCTGACCATCGCGGACTGCCTCGCCGTCGGCACCGCGCTGCCGATCCGCCTCGACATGCAGTATCTGGCCTGCCGCCACGACGCCTGCGTCCCCGAGCGCGCCAGCCTGCAAACCACCCTGCACGTCGGCAACGGGGAGCCCGATCCCGCGCTGGCCGCCGATTTCGTCGAGTGGCGCAAGGCGCTGCCCAGACCGCTCGCCGTGCCCGCCAGCTTCACCGTCACCGACCAGCTGCTGCGCCTGCATGTGCCGCTCCCGGCCAGCGTCGAGATAACCGATCCCCACCTCTTCTCCGCCACCAAGCAGGCCATCGTTGATGCCGCCCCCCAGCGGTTCGAGCGCAACGAGAGCATGCTCACCATCGAGACCAGAGTCGGCACCCAAGCGACCGATTCGTTTATGGCGACGCTGGCACTGGGGAATGGCCTCGGACTGGAGCTGGAAGCGAGACGAGAAGTCCCGGCCGCCGAAGCCGAGACCGGTGTCGTCGTGGTGCTGCTGGCACTGGCGGGGGCGGTGGTCGGTGGCCTGCTGCTGAACCTGATGCCCTGCGTCTTCCCCATCCTCAGCCTCAAGGCAATGAGTCTGGCGCGGGCGGGCACCAGTGCCGGTGCCGCCCGGCGCGAGGGGCTGGCCTACACCGCGGGCGTGATGGCGATGTGCATGGCGCTCGGCGGCGGTCTGCTCGCCCTGCGGGCGGGTGGCACCCAGATCGGCTGGGCCTTCCAGCTGCAAGATCCGCGCATGATCCTGCTGCTGTTACTGCTGACCTGCGTCATCGCCTTCAACATGGCGGGCCTGTTCGAGCTGAGATCCATCAACGCCGGGGCCGAGCTGACCCAGCGTGACGGCGCCGCTGGCGCGTTCTGGACCGGCGTACTGGCCGCCTTCGTCGCTACCCCCTGCACCGGCCCCTTTATGGCGGCGGCCCTCGGCACCGCCCTGATCCTGCCGCCGCTGGCGGGGATGCTGGTGTTCGCCGGATTGGGCTTCGGCATCGCGCTGCCGTTCCTGCTGCTGGGCTTCATCCCGGCCTTGCAGCGCCGGATGCCGAAACCCGGCCTCTGGATGGCAACCCTGCGCCATCTGCTGGCCGTGCCGATGTTCCTGACCATGCTGGCGCTGCTATGGGTGCTCGGTCAGCAGGTCTCGACCAACGTACTGACCGCCTGCGTGGGCTACGCCATGCTGGCCGCATTCGGCCTCTGGCTGACCGGCCTGCGCCAGCGGGCGATGAAGCCGAGGGCCTGGCTGCCTGCCGTGCTGGCGATCCTGCTGGCAGGCTCACTCGGTTTGAACCAGCTGGCTCAGGCCAGCGCCCAACCGAAGGCCGCCGTCAGCCAGCAGGCGTTCGATCGGGAGAAACTGGCCCGCCTGCAAGAGGGGAACAAGCCGGTCTTCCTCTACTTCACCGCCGACTGGTGCATGACCTGCAAGGTCAATGAGCAGGTCGCCATCGATCGCAGCGCCACCGCCGAGGCATTCGCCGAGGCCGGGGTCGAGATGATGCGCGGGGACTGGACCAACGGTGATCCCGAGATCACCGCCTTCCTGGAGCAGCACGGCCGTTCCGGCGTGCCGCTCTATCTCTGGTATACGCCGGGTCAGCGCGAACCGCTTACCCTGCCCCAAATCCTGGGCCCCGACACCCTGATCGAACAGGTTAGGCCATGACACCCTGCCATGCTCCGGACCCTTGATTAGTGCATGGCTCAGCGAGACGACAAGTCCCCCTCCCCACGTTTATAAACCCGGCCAAAGCCGGGTTTTTCCATGCTATTCCTCCCCATACCCTCGCTTTTTACGCCGATTTTACGCCCGCCCCATGCCGCTTTATGGCGCCTTTACGCCCTTGTTCCATATGCTTTCAGGGTCAAATCCGACCTTGAGAAATCGCTATGGAGTCGCTATGAACTGGCTGTATCTGTTGCTTGTCCTCGCCCTCGTCTGTTACCTCGCTCGCGCCCTGACGCGCAGCCATGAGTGAGGAGACCATGATGTGGCAAGCATATCTTTACCCGGCCGCCTTCGTGCTGCTGGTACTGCTCCCCGCCCCCTGGCTGGGCGCCTATCTTCACCGGGTATTCGAGGGGCGGGTTAGCTGGCTGGCCCCCCTTGAACGCCTCACCCTGGCCTGCTGCGGCACAGATGGTCGGGAGCAGGACTGGAAGTCCTATGGCCTGAGTTTGCTCGCCTTCAACGGCGCTGGCGCCGGTTTGCTGTTCCTGATCCTGATGGCCCAGGGACTGCTGCCCCTCAACCCGCAAGCTCTGCCAGGGCTTGACTGGCCGCTAGCCCTTAATACTGCGGTCAGCTTCGTGACCAATACCAACTGGCAGGCCTATTCCGGTGAGGCCAGTCTCTCCTACTTCAGCCAGATGATCGGACTCACCACCCAGAACTTCGTCTCGGCCGGCACCGGTGCCACTGTAGCCATAGCACTGTTCCGTGGCCTGTCCCGCCAGCAGACCCATCATCTGGGCAACTTCTGGCGTGACCTGGTGCGATTCTGCCTCTATGTCTTGCTGCCCATGGCACTGGTGATGGCCCTGCTGCTGGTTTGGCAAGGAGTGCCTCAGAGCCTGTCTGCCTACCTGCCATTCCATGGGTTGGAGGGTCAGGAGCAGCTGATGCCGCTGGGCCCTGCCGCGTCGCAAATCGCCATCAAGCAGCTCGGCTCCAACGGTGGTGGCTTCTTTGGGGTCAACTCGGCCCATCCGTTCGAAAACCCGACGGCCCTCAGCAACTGGCTGGAGATGGTGGCCCTGCTGACCCTGCCCGCCGCCCTGGTCTGCACCCTGGGACGCTACGTGAAGGATGCGGGCCACAGCCGCGCCATTCTGGCTGCCATGACACTGCTGCTGGTGCTGGGGCTCTGCCTCTCCATCAGTCAGGAGCTGAAAGCGGATCCGAATCTGGCGCAACTGAGTGGTCAGGCAGGCAACTGGGAGGGCAAGGAGAGCCGCTTCGGCCCCGTCCTTTCCAGTATCTGGGAAGTGGCGACCACAGCCGCTTCCAACGGGTCGGTCAATGCCATGCATGACAGCTTCACCCCCCTGGGCGGCATGGTCGGCATGATCAACATGCTGCTGGGAGAGGTGGTATTTGGCGGCGTCGGCGCAGGTATCTACGGCATGATGCTGTTCGTGCTGCTGACCGTCTTCCTGTGTGGACTCATGGTGGGGCGCACCCCCAGCTACCTCGGCAAGCGGCTCGGTATCACGGAGATGAAGTGGGTGGTCGCCAGCGTGCTGGTCATGCCGGTCGGCGTACTGGTGATCGGCGGCCTGACCCTGCTGCTGCCCGGCTCGCAAGCCGTCATTGGCCATGAGGGTCCACACGGTCTATCCCGCCTGCTCTATGCCTACGCTTCGGCGACCGGCAACAACGGCTCGGCCTTCGCCGGCTTTGGCGCCGCCGACAGCTGGCAATGTATTGCCATCGCGCTGGCCATGCTGCTCGGGCGCTTTGGTTACATCATCCCGGTACTCGCCATCGCCGGCCAACTCGCCAAGGCCCCCACCCAGGACCGGGGAGACGGGGATTTCCCGGTACGCGGCCCGCTGTTTATCACCTTGCTTATCATCACAGTCCTGCTGATGGGCGGCCTCTCCTTCCTGCCCGTACTGGCACTGGGACCCGTCGCCGAACATCTGCTGCTAGGAGTTCAACCATGAACCTGTCCAATGCCAACTCGCTGACCGAGGAGACCACCAGCGGCAAGAGTCGTTCCTTGCTGGTTCAGGCCGCCATCACGGCGCTGCGACGCTTCCATCCCAAGGCGCTGCTGGCCAGCCCCATCCTCTTTACGCTCTGGCTGGCGGCGCTGATGGCCACCATAGAGTCCCTGCTTGGCCAGCCCATCTCCGGAGTGCAGGCCAGCCTGGCCTGGCAGCTCACGGCCTGGCTGTGGCTGACCCTCTGGTTTGCCAACTTCGCCGAGGCTCTGGCCGAGGGACGAGGCAAGGCCAGAGCCGACAGTCTGAAGGCGGGTATGAGCCAGCTCCAGGCGCGCTGGGTCAGCTCCCCGGATGACAGCCTGGGCAGCTGGATCCCTGCCAGTCAATTGGTGAAGGGGGATATGGTGCTGGTCTGCAGCGGCGAGACCATACCGGCGGATGGCGAGGTCATCGCCGGGATCGCCTCGGTCAACGAGGCGGCCATCACGGGAGAGTCGGCCCCCGTCATTCGCGAGTCCGGCACGGATCGCAGTGGCGTCACCGGCAACACCCAGGTGGTGTCGGACAGGATCTGGGTGCGAGTCACCCAGAATCCGGGTGAGAGCACCCTCGACAGGATGATAGCCCTGGTCGAAGGGGCAAAGCGCCAGAAGACCCCGAATGAGATGGCCCTCGATGCCCTGCTAGTCGGGCTGACCCTGATCTTCTTGCTGGTGGTCGCTACCCTGCCCTGGTTCCTCGCCTACAACGGCAGCCAGGTGCCCAGGATCTATCTGATCGCGCTCTTTATCACCCTGATCCCGACCACCATAGGCGGCCTGCTCTCCGCCATAGGCATTGCCGGCATGGACAGACTGGTAAAACTCAATGTCATCGCCAAATCGGGGCGGGCGGTCGAAGCGGCCGGGGATGTACGTACCCTGTTGCTCGACAAGACCGGCACCATCACCTTCGGCAACCGCATGGCGGATGAGTTCATCCCGGCGCCCGGCATAGAACCCGGCCTGCTCGCTCAGGCAGCCATGCTGGCCTCCCTGGGCGATAACACCCCTGAGGGAAAATCCATCCTCACCCTGGCGGCCAAGAGCCAGACTAGGCCGAGTCTGGATCCGGATGACAGCTTGATCCCCTTCAGTGCCGAGACCCGGCTGAGCGGGCTGGATCGGGGCCATCACCGCTACCGTAAAGGCGCCGTGGATGCCGTCCTCGCCTATCTGGGGATGACCCCCAAGCAGCTCGTTGAGCCGATCCGCCTGGCGGTGGAGCGCATCGCGCGCCAGGGTGGCACCCCGCTGCTGGTCTGCAACCAGGAGAAACTGCTCGGCGCAGTCTACCTCAAGGACATCATCAAGCCCGGCATCAAGGCTCGTTTCCAGATGCTGCGCCATCTCGGCATCCGCACTGTGATGATCACCGGGGACAACCCGCTCACCGCCGCCGCCATCGCCGCCGAGGCCGGGGTGGATGACTTCATCGCCGAAGCGACGCCGGAGAAGAAGCTGGCTTATATCCGTCAGGAGCAGGCAGGCGGAAGGCTGGTGGCCATGTGCGGCGATGGTGCCAATGATGCCCCAGCCCTGGCCCAGGCGGATGTGGGTCTGGCCATGAATGAGGGGACCCAGGCCGCCAAGGAGGCAGGCAATCTCATCGATCTGGACTCCAACCCCACCAAGTTGCTGGACGTGGTGCAAGTCGGCAAGCAGCTGCTGGTGACCCGGGGAGCCCTGACGACGTTCTCCATCGCCAACGATGTGGCCAAGTATTTCGCCATACTGCCGGCCCTGTTCATTGCCGCCTATCCCCAACTCGATGCGCTGAACCTGATGCAGCTCGGCAGTCCCCAGAGCGCCATCTTGTCGGCCATCATCTTCAACGCCCTGATCATTGTGGCGCTGGTGCCTCTAGCCCTGCGCGGTGTCAGCCTGAGTGGCAGTGCAGCCAGCCTGCTGCGTCGCAACCTGCTGGTCTACGGCCTCGGCGGTCTGCTGGTTCCCTTTATCGGCATCAAGCTCATCGATCTGGTCGTCACCGGCTTTGGCCTGGTGTAGCAAAACCCCATGGGGGCCGTCGATGCTGGCCCCCGATTCATCGCGTTCGCCGTCACCGGCCGAACGCCTGGAAGAAGGAAGAATCATGATTGCCATCAGAACACTGCTCACCCTGACCCTGCTGCTCGGTGTCGCCTATCCGCTGACGGTCACCTTGCTGGCCCAGCTCGCCTTTCCCTGGCAGGCCAATGGCAGCCAGCTCATCAACCGGGACAACCAGCTGGTCGGCAGCGCCCTGCTGGCCCAGCCATTCACCAAGGCGGCATACTTTCACTCCCGCCCCTCCGCCAGCGCCTATGTCACTCTGGGGGGCGGCGGCAGCAATCTGGGGATGAGCTCGCCACAACGGAGCGAGTTTGCCCAGCAGCAAGCCGCCGCCGGGCAGGGGCACTCCCCCGCCATGCTGACCCGCTCAGGATCCGGGGTAGACCCTCAACTGCCCCTTGATGCCGTGCTGGCTCAGGTGGCCCGGGT
>NZ_AQGQ01000182.1 GCF_000388115.1 Aeromonas molluscorum 848 | reverse complement strand
CCAGAAGAAGCGGATACTTCTTATTGGTAGCAAGACCCTAAAAGCCCGCTCTCACGAGCGGGCTTTTTTCATGCCTGCGATTTGGCACGATAGTACCGCGGCGTAGCGGTTTGCGCGAAGTGGCAGGCGCTTGCCGCGCCTTTCTGCTTGAGCTAGAGGCCTATCAGCAGCGAACCGATAGTATCTAAACTGCCCCCCCTGACTCGCCGCACGGCAGCAGCATCTCCACCACCCCCTCTTCCAGCTGCATGTCGATGTGAAAACCGAGCCGTTTGGCTAGCTTGATCATGCCCAGGTTGATTGGCATCGTCATACCCGACAGCTGGCCTATTTGCGCCTCCTTGGCATAACGGATGATCTTCTCCATCAATAGGGTGCCCAGCCCCAATCCTTTCAGGTCGGATCGTACCAGGATGGCAAACTCGGCATCTCGCTTGTCCGGGGTGGAGATGGCGCGAACTACTCCCAGGATCTGCTGATCGAAAACACCCTCTTGGCCCACCGCAACGAAGGCCATCTCCCGGTCGTAATCAATCTGAGTCATGCGGGCCAGCTCCTCGTGACCGAGCTCTCCCACGTCAGCGAAGAAGCGTTTGTATCTGTCCTCATCGGAGACTCGCAGCACGAACTGTTTATGGGCTGGTTCATCTTCGGGGCGGATCGGGCGCAGCAGTACATGACTGCGATCTTTTAGCCAGGCTCCCTCTTCAAGCTCCGTGGGGTAGGGGCGTATGGCGAGTGTGCTACCCGTTGCGCTCGGCTTGTCATTGAGGGTCAGGCTGGCATCGAGCACCACCATCTCGTCGCCGCAGGCCTGCAGCGGATGCAGATCCAGCTCCACAATTTCAGGGAAGGCGAGCAGCAGTTCGGAGAGTTGGCACAACACCTGGGCCAGGGCCATGATGTCGAGTCGCTCCGGGCTCGCTTGTTCCCTGATCTTGCGGCTCTTGAGGGCTTCGATGATTTGATAGCGGGCCAGAGCCTGATTGAGGGGGGGCAAGGCGGCCACCATCTCCCGGGGCTCGGCCCCGGACTCTCCCAGCAGTATCACGGGGCCAAATACCGGATCCTGCTGAATGCGGATCCTCAACTCCAGCCCCCCGCTCCGCCTGGCCATGCGTTGTACCAGTAACCCCTCGATCCTTGCGCCCGGATCATGCTGACGTACTCGGTCCAGGATGGCATCGGCGGCCTGGGCCACCTCGCTTGAGGTGCGCAGGTTGAGCATGACTCCGTGTACCGATGATTTGTGGGCTATGTCTTGGGATCTCAACTTGACCGCTACCGGGTAGCCAATCTGCTCGGCGGTCAGGGTGGCCTCTATGGCATCGGTGACTATCCAGGTGGGCAGGGTTGCCAGCCCGCTCGCTTGCAGCAGAGGCTGCACCAGGTGTGTATCCAACTTGAACTGGCTGCGGGTCAGCGCTTGCTGGATCAGCTTCTTGCAGAGCGCCAGATCCACCTTGTCCCCTTGCAGGGAGGCGGGTGTTTCCATCAATTGCTTCTGGTTACGACGATATTCCACCATGTGCATGAAAGCATTGACCGCACTCTCAGGAGTACGATAGGTGGGGATACCCGCCTCGTTGAACAGCCGTCTTCCCTCCTGAGCGGAAAATTCCCCAGCCCAGTTGGTCAGCAGATTGAAGCGCCTGGCTCTGGGATGTTGCTTGAGGTAATCGATGAGGTTGCGGGCCAGCTCCACGCCTCGAGCCGTCAGGGAAGGGGCATGGATCAGCAAGATGGCATCGGCCTCATCCCCCTGCAGCACGTTGTCGAGGGCATCCTGATAGGCCTGGATATCCGCATCGCTGCCTATGTCTAGAGGGAAGCCTGCCAGCTTTCCGCCCCGTTCTTGCAGTACATCGGCTGCCATATTGGCCAGACCGCGGCCATTGGAGATGATGGCAAGCCGCTCTCCCTTGAGGTGCAATGAGTGATTGAGTGTCTCCACTGCGGCGAACAGCTCGTGGGTATCCCGTACCCGCAGCATGCCAGCGCGACGGATGGCTGCATCATAGACGTTATCCAGGCCGTGACTCGGGTCGTGACGACCACTCTTGAGCACCAGGATCGGCTTGTTGCGCGAAGCCGCTCGCGCCGCGGAGAGAAAGTGGCGAGCATCGTGCAACTTGTCCATATAGAGCAAGATGGCGCGGGTTGTGCCGTCGCGGGATAGCTGATCGAGCAGCTGACCGAAGTCGATATCGCAGTGATCGCCAAGAGAGATGAAGGCGGAGAAACCGACCTCATGTTGTTTGGCCCAATCGAGAATAGTGGTGCTCACGGCCGCAGATTGGGAGAGAAAAGCGACCTGGCCGGGCTTGGCTGCGATGGGGGAGAAGCTGGCGTTGATACCCTGGCCTGGCAGCAGCATGCCCATGCTGTTGGGACCGAGCAGACGAATACCGTATTGGTGACGCAAGCGCTGCAACTCGGCACGCTCCTGGTCGCTGAAATCGCCGGCCAGTATGATGACGGCGCCGGCCCCCCGTTGGCCGAGGGCTTCGACCAGGGGTAGCACCCGTTCGCGGCGGGTGCAGATGATGGCAAGATCTGGGGCCAGCGGCAGGCTGGCTACATCCGGATAGGCCAGCACACCGGCAATGGCCTGGCTATCGGTGCTGACCGGTAGAATGGGTCCCCTGAACTGGCCTGCCAGCAGGTGGCGGATCACCACGTGCCCCGCCTTCTGGGGGTTGCTCGAGGCGCCTATTACGGCGATGGAGTGTGGGGTAAAGAGACGATCCAGGCCGCTGGGTTTCATAGGGGCATCCGTTACTGGGCACAGAGCCTCAGTCTAACCTGTATCAGGCGGGGGTTCTGTGACCAGATGCGGCATCAACGCTTGCCGAGTTCAGCTGCCTTCAGATAGAACCTCATCTCTCCCTGAATAAGGCGCACAGCCGCCAGATGGCGATCCTGCCGATAAATCTCCTGCTCCTGTTCCAGGCAGGCACGGGGCAAGCCCATGCTCTGAAGGTACTCTTCAAACAATACCGGGCTCCTGATTTCGACGAGATGATCCTTCATGATGACTCCTTGGGTCTCCTTGAGCTAGGGGAGCCTAGTGTAGTCGAAAGGGGGGGACGGGGATAGCTGTCAGATCTGTCACTATTCTGGCCCGGTAGCGACTAGCCGTAGTTGTGCTGACCCTTGGCCGTATCCCAGAACGCCTTGACCAGGGGCTCATCCAGCCGCTTCTTGAGCACACCCATACCGACATCGAATGGTTTGAGCGCAGGCTTGGGGTCGACGATGCGGATCTTGTCGCCCATGGGGCTGTGGTCTATGACGGCGGCTGGGACCAGACCGACGCCGCAACCGAGCGCCACCATAGCGACTATCCCCTCGTTACCTGCTACCTCGGCGTAAATATTGGGGGCAATGCCCTTGTTGCGAAACCACTGATCGCAACGTTTACGGGCCAGACCCTGCTCAGAGAGAATGAGCGGCAGTCGCTCCCAGTCCGGCTCACCGTGATGAAACCACTGGCTCAACTGGGGCGCAGTACGGGGGGCGATGAACACCAGGGGGACTTGCTGCAGGCTGGCAAACTCCAGCTTGGCGGGCAGGGCATCGGGGCGGGCGGCGATGGCGATGTCGACCTCTTCGCTGAGGATCTTGTCGACTGCCAGGGCCGGATCGCCTGTTTCCAGCTTGATCTCGAGTTGAGGATAACGACGGCGGAAGCGTTCCAGCACATCGGGCAGCAGGAAGTAGCTGGCAGTCACCGAGCAGAATACCCGCAGCCGTCCCTGCAGCGGTTCGTCACTGCGTTTGAGATCCTGACGTAATCTGCGCCACTCCTGCACCAGATTGCCGCCGAACTCGCGCAGCTTCTCCCCGGACGGGGTGAGTCGCACGCTGCGATTGTCCCGCTCGAACAAGATACAACCGGTTTCCTGCTCCAGGCGCTGGATGGCACGGCTTAAGGTGGAGGGGCTGACCGCCATGGCATCGGCACTCTTGCCAAAATGGAGGCTGTCCGCCAGGTGGAGAAACAGCTCTAGATTACGAAGATCCATCTTTCAATTCCTGCATCGGCCTGTGGTGACGAATATATCGGCTCAGGCAATGGCTCCCTGGCAGGGAAACATGGCGTGAGATAGTGCAGTTTCACATTTCAATTTCTGCAACAGACTGTTTCGAATATATCAGTTCAGGCAATATCTGTCCCGCGCTATAGTGGTTTGGTCAAGGCCCTTAGCGGCACGGAATCTCGCCCATAGCGGCTTGGAATCAATCGAACGGAGCAATCACCATGGCTAACTATTTCAACACCTTGAACCTGCGTCAGCAGCTGGCTCAACTGGGCAAGTGTCGTTTCATGCAGCGCGCCGAATTCGCCGATGGCTGCGACGTGCTGAAGGGCAAGAAGGTGGTGATTGTGGGCTGTGGCGCCCAGGGCCTGAACCAGGGCCTGAACATGCGTGACTCCGGGCTGGATATCTCCTATGCCTTGCGCGGTGCGGCCATCACCGAGAAGCGCTCCTCCTGGCAGAAGGCCACCGACAACGGCTTCGTCGTTGGTACCTACGAAGATCTGATCCCGAGCGCCGATCTGGTGCTGAACCTGACCCCGGACAAGCAGCACTCCGACGTGGTGAAGACCGTCATGCCGCTGATGAAGCAGGGTGCGGCCCTGGGTTACTCCCACGGTTTCAACGTGGTGGAAGAGGGTCAGCAGATCCGCTCCGACATCACAGTCGTCATGGTGGCGCCCAAGTGCCCGGGTACCGAGGTGCGTGAAGAGTACAAGCGCGGTTTCGGCGTGCCGACCCTGATCGCCGTTCACCCGGAGAACGATCCTCAGGGCGAGGGCATGGCCATCGCCAAGGCGTGGGCCTCCGCCACCGGCGGCGACCGTGCCGGCGTACTGGAATCCTCCTTCGTCGCGGAAGTGAAATCCGACCTGATGGGCGAGCAGACCATTCTGTGCGGCATGCTGCAGGCCGGTTCCCTGCTCTGCTACGACAAGCTGGTTGCCGAGGGTACCGATCCTGCCTATGCCGGCAAGCTGATCCAGTTTGGCTGGGAAACCATCACCGAGGCCCTGAAGCAGGGCGGCATCAGCCTGATGATGGACCGTCTGTCCAACCCGGCCAAGCTGCGTGCCTTCGAGCTGTCCGAGCAATTGCGCACCCTGATGCGCCCGCTGTTCGAGAAGCACATGGATGATATCATCGCCGGCGAGTTCTCCCGCGGCATGATGGCCGACTGGGCCGAAGACGACGCCAAGCTGTTCGGCTGGCGCGAAGAGACCGGCAAGTCCGCCTTCGAAAATGCTCCCGTGTTTGAGGGCAAGATCGCCGAGCAGGAGTACTTCGACAACGGCGTGGTCATGGTGGCCATGGTCAAGGCGGGTGTGGAGCTGGCGTTCGAGACTATGGTGGCCTCCGGTATCTATGAAGAGTCCGCCTACTACGAATCCCTGCACGAGTTGCCGCTCATCGCCAACACCGTCGCCCGCAAGCGTCTGTACGAGATGAACGTAGTCATCTCCGACACCGCCGAGTACGGCAACTACCTGTTCGCCAACGCAGCCGTGCCCCTGCTGCGCGAACACTTCATGCCGACGCTGCAAGCTGGGGACCTGGGCAGTGCCCGTGCCGACAGCAATGGCGTTGACAATGCTGCCCTGATTGCCGCCAACGAGGCGACCCGCAGCCACCCGATCGAGCAGATTGGCCAGACCCTGCGCGGTTACATGAAAGACATGAAGCGTATCGCCGTCGGCGGCTAAGCTTCCTTGGGGTGGGGGTGACGATCCCCGTCTTCTGGCTGGCTTGGACACCTGGCCAGATCTCCACAGGAGGGCAACGCCGGCTCCCGGCAATAAAAAGCCCCGCTCGATGAGCGGGGCTTTTGCATTCAGAAAGACTTGGAAAATCAGGCTTTCCAGGCTTTCCAGGTGTTGATCAACCCATTGGTCGAGCTGTCGTGGCTGGTGACAGCCGCCTCTGTGTTGAGCTCCGGAAGGATCTGGTTGGCGAGCTGCTTGCCAAGTTCAACGCCCCACTGGTCGAAGCTGAAGATGTTCCAGATTGCGCCTTGCACGAAGATCTTGTGCTCGTACATGGCGATCAAGGCACACAGGGTTTTCGGGGTCAGGCTCTTGAACAGTATGCTGTTGGTCGGGCGGTTGCCTTCGAATACCTTGAAGGGGGCCAAGGCTTCCGCTTCTGCCTGGCTCTTGCCTGCGGCCAGCAGTTCGCCAAGCACCTGCTCCTGACTCTTGCCAAAGGCCAGGGCCTCGGTTTGCGCGAAGAAGTTGGCCAGCAGTTTGGGATGGTGGTCGCCTATCGGGTTGTGACTGACGGCCGGTGCCAGGAAGTCGCAGGGGATCAGCTTGGTGCCCTGGTGGATCAGCTGGTAGAAAGCGTGCTGGCCATTGGTGCCGGGTTCACCCCAGATGATGGGGCCTGTCTGGTAGTCGACCTTGTTGCCATCGCGATCCACGTACTTGCCATTGGACTCCATATTGCCCTGCTGGAAGTAAGCGGGGAAGCGGTGCATGTACTGATCGTAGGGCAGGATGGCTTCGGACTCGGCGCCGTGGAAGTTGTTGTACCAGAGGCCGATCAGCGCCAGAAGCACCGGTACGTTCTGCTCATAGGAGGCAGTGGCGAAGTGCATGTCCATCTCGAAGGCGCCTTGCAGCAGGGCTTCGAAGTGCTCGAAACCGACCGACAGGGCGATGGGCATACCGATGGCAGACCAGGAGGAGTAGCGGCCGCCGACCCAGTCCCAGAATTCGAACATGTTGGCGGTGTCGATGCCGAACTCGGCCACGGCCTTGCCGTTGGTGGAGAGGGCGGCGAAGTGCTTGGCAACGTGGGCCTTGTCACCGGCGATATTGATGAACCAGTCGCGGGCGGTCAGGGCGTTGGTCATGGTCTCCTGGGTGGTGAAAGTCTTGGAGGCCACCAGGAACAGGGTAGTTTCCGGATCGATCTGCTTGAGGGTCTCGGCGATGTGGGTACCATCGACGTTGGAGACGAAGTGCATCTGCAGGTGATTCTTGAAGGGGCGCAGCGCCTCGGTGATCATGACGGGGCCGAGATCGGAGCCGCCGATACCGATGTTCACGACATGCTGGATTGCCTTGCCGGTATAGCCTTTCCACTCGCCGGAAATGATCTTCTCGCAGAAGCTTTTCATCTTGGCCAGCACGGCCTTCACTTCCGGCATCACATCCTTGCCATCCAGCTCGATGGGGCGATCGGACCGGTTGCGCAGGGCGGTGTGCAGTACGGCGCGACCCTCGGTCTGGTTGATCTTGTCGCCGTTGAACATGGCGTCGATGGCACTGCGCAGGTCAGTCTCTTTGGCCAGGTCAATCAGCAGCTTGAGCGTCTGCTCCGTGATCAGGTTCTTGGAGTAGTCGATCAGGATGTCGCCACCCAGGGTGAGGGAAAACCTGTCAAAACGCTTGGCGTCCTTGGCGAACAGCTCCTTGAG
>NZ_AQGQ01000181.1 GCF_000388115.1 Aeromonas molluscorum 848 | reverse complement strand
ATGACTCATGATGAACCCTGTTCCATGGCTCCAGATGACAAACATGATCTCATATCAGGGACTTGTTCGCACCTTCCTTAAGCAAGTGGGTCACTACAGATTCCGTTTTATATCTTTTGATTTTATCTCTAATTCTCTCTACATCATGTAAATATGACATACCTAACATAACTCCTATCCATAGTTATATTTATTAATATGTTATTCACAACGACCAATTAGACAGTGGAAGCCACAGTTTTCCACCGTCAATATAAGTCACTCCCCCAACCTCTCCGCCAATCCGGAATAACGCTCGGTCTTTTTCCGCACGGCCTGTGCCAGCAGGGCGCGATCGCCGTAGAGATCGAGCCGGGCCTTGGCGCGGGTGATGCCGGTGTAGACCAGCTCGCGGGTCAGGAGCGGGCTGGGGCTGTCGGGCAGCACCAGCACCGTATGGGCAAACTCCGAGCCCTGGGATTTGTGGATGGTCATGGCGTAGACAGTCTCGTGGGGGGGCAGGCGGCTGGGTAAAAGCGCCCGCAGGGTGCCGTCCGGCTGCTCGAACCATACCTTTAACCGCCCGCTTTCATCGGGCAGACAGAGCCCCATATCACCGTTATAGAGGCCAACGCCGTGGTCGTTGCGCACCACCATCACCGGGCGACCGGCATACCAGTCGCCATCACGGGCAATCAGTCCGGCCCGTGACAGGGCCAGTTCCAGCCGCTCGTTAAGCCCCTCAACCCCGAAGGGGCCGCCGCGCAGGGCGCAGAGGATCTGGAAGCTGTTGAATGCCTTGAACACGGTGGCGGGCGCTTCCCCGGCGCGGGCCGCTTTCAGATAGCTGCCGTAGCCGGCCACCCCCTGGGCAATCAGGGCCTCGTAGGCCTCTCCCGCCCAGGGGTGCAGGCTGATGTCCTTGAATCCCGCACTCCAGACCGATTCCACCGCCGTGGCATCGCCGCCGTTGCAGGCCCGCGCCAGCTGGCCGATGCCGGAATGCTGATCGAAGCGCCAGCTCTTGGCCAGCAAACAGAGGCTATCGCGCACCGGTGCACCGGCGGGCGTGCCCTGCAGGCGGTAGCCGGTCTGGCGGGAGAGCCAATCCGCCTGCGCCGGGCTGATGCCCTGTTCGATAAAGCTGCAGATATCCCCGAGCACGGCCCCCGCCTCCACCGAGGCGAGCTGATCCTTGTCACCGAGCAGGATGAGACGGGCGTGGCTGGGCAGCGCATCGAGCAGGCGCGCCATCATCGGCAAGTCGACCATGGAGGCCTCATCCACCACCAGCAAGTCGAGGTGCAGCGGGTTGCCCGCGTGGTGGCGGAACTGGCTGCGCCCCGGGATCACCCCGAGCAGCCGGTGCAAGGTGCCCGCCTCTGTGGGGATGGCCTGGGCCCACTCGGGGGGCAAGTCCAGCGCCTGCAAGGCGGAGCCGATGCTCTCGGTCAGGCGCGCCGCCGCCTTGCCGGTGGGGGCCACCAGCCGGATCGCCGGGGCCTTGCCTGCTTGCAGGCCGGTCTCCACCAGGATGGCCAGGAGCTTGGCCACAGTGGTGGTCTTGCCGGTGCCGGGGCCGCCGGAGATCACCGCGAAGGGGCGCGCCGCCGCCGTGGCCGCCGCCAGCTTCTGGCCGTTGCAGCAGAGCGACTCGGGCACCAGAGCATCCAGCTTGCTCAAGTCGCTCGCCGCCTGGGCGCTCCCCAGCAGCGCCTCTATGGCGGGCCAGTCCACCTCGTTCGGGAAGACCAGATCCAGATACTTTTCCACAAAGTGGCGGGCGGAGAAATCCGGCGCGAGGCGGGCTTTGAGCAGGGCCCCGAACACCAGACCATGGTCGCGGGCAAAGAGCCGCGACAGGGCCGGGGCAATCTCCGGCCATTCGGCGCGTTCACTCAAGGCACGCAGATGGCGGGCACCCCCAGTTCAAAATCGTGGTAGCGGGTGAGGTAGAGACGGCCGTGCCAGAGCCGCAGCGGCCAGCGGGGGGCGTTCCCCCTCATCTTGCTCGGTGCCAACGAGGGGGCTTGCCGCAAACAGGGCGGGCCAGCTGGCAGGATCCGCAAGATCGGCCAGCAGATCCCGGCTCTGATCCGGATCCAGCCCGAAGGGGCGCAGGGATCCCTTTTCGTTACCGGCATGAGCCAGCATTTCCAGCGGCAGGCAGACATGGCCGCGCCCAAGCTCGAAGCAGGCGAGCGCGGCCCCCAGCACCAGCTCGGGGCCGCCGCCCAAATCGGCCACCAGCCTGGCAAATTGCAGATCCAGCTGGCGGATGCGCCCTGCCAGCGCCAGGGCCTTGAGCCGTTCGATCATCATTGTGCCGTTCATGCTTCTACCCCGTTATCCGATACCCCGGCGAGGGTGGGCGCCGCCCCCTCGCTAAACAACCGATCAAGCCCCAGCACCAGCTCACGGCTGGGGCGGGTATGGAAAATCCCCCCCTGCGGCATGCCGCGCAGGAACAGATAGAAGACCCCGCCAAAGTGCTGGTCGAAGTCGTAGCCCGGCAGGCGCAGGGCGAGCAGCCGGTGCAGCGCCAGGGAGTAGAGCTGGTATTGCAGGTCGTAGCGATGCTCAACCATGGCCCGCTCCAGCGCCGGCCGGCTGTAATCGGCCGGGCTCATGCCGAGGTGGTTCGATTTGTAGTCGAGCAGATACCAGCGCCCCTGCCACTCGAACACCAGGTCGATAAAGCCCTTGAGCATCCCCTGCACAGTGGCAAAGCCCAGCGGCTTGTTGCCCCGCGACAGGGGGTCATGCTGCTGGCAGAGCGCGGTCAGGGCCGGCGCCGTCACCCGCTCCATGGGCAGGAAGAACTCCAGCTCCACCTGCTTGCGATCGGGCGCCAGCTCCCGCAGCTGCACCGGATCGCCGAGGCCGGTATCGAGCGGGGTATCGAGTACCGCCTCCACCTGCTGTTGCAGCACCTCGGCCCAGCTCTCGTCAAAGCCATCCTGTACCAGCAGGCTGGCGATATGGTGCGCCAGCGGCTCGCCAGCGGCGCTCTGAAAGTCGATGGTCTCGAACAGGCTGTGCAGCAGGGTGCCGGGGCGCGCCCCCTTCGGGAAGGTGAAGATGGAGGGCTGGGGCGTCTCCTCTTCCTGCACTGCGGCGGCCGCCTCGGTCACTACCTCGTCATCGAAGCCGGGATTGGCCAAGACCCCCTTGCCGTGGCCGTTTCCTTGGGCCGCCAGCCCGGAGTAGGAGCTGATCCACCAGTCCCGCTCAAGCTTGCCGGAAAAGTGGCGCACTTGGGGCTCGCCCAGCTGCTCGTGCTCGGCCACCAGCGGGGCCGGGCGGGTGAGCGAGGGCTCACCGACCGCCACCCCGGGCAGCGCCTGGGCAAGCTCGGTGAGCGCGCTCGCCAGGGTAGCTGCGTCCCCCGCCTCCCCCTTTTGCAGCAGGTAGCCGATGGCGGTGTGGTGCAGATCGGTCTGCTCCGACTTGCCCGCCCCGGCCCGCACCGGGGCCAGCCCCAGCCAGGTGGCGTAGACGCCGCGAGTCAGCGCCACATAGAGCAGCCGCAAGTCTTCGGCGAGGCGCTCCTTGTCGGCTTCGGCCAAGGATCCCTCGGCGCCGGTCAGATCGAGAATGGTGCGATTGCCCGCCTCAATCGCCTCATGGTAGAGCGGGGTCTCGGCGGCTCTGTGACTGCAGATGAAGGGCAGGAACACCAGGGGGTACTCCAACCCCTTGGATTTGTGGATGGTGACTATCTGCACCAGCTTGCGCTCGGATTCGAGCCGTAGTACCTGCTCCGCATCCTGGCCATTGGGGCGACTCACCGCCTCCCCCAGCCAGCGCAGCAGGGCGTATTCGCCGTCCAGCTCGCAGCTCACCTGTTGCAGCAGCTCCCCGAGATGGAGGAAGTTGGTCAGCCGCCGCTCGCCATAGGGACTCGCCAGCAGGGAGGAGGCGAGATTGCGCCTGTGCAGCAGGGCTCGCAGCATCGCCAGCACGCCACGGCGGTGCCAGATCGCTCGGTACTCCATAAACTCCTGCACCGCGCTCTCCCAGGCCCGCTCATCCGAGGCCAGCGCGTCGAGCGCCCTGGCGTCGAGATCAAACAGGCCGGTGGCCAGCGCCGCGCGCAGGCTGCGCTCTTCGCTCGGGTTCTGGCAGGCGTGCAAAATCAGCAGTATCTCCCGCGCCTCCACCTGCTCCAGCACGCTCTCGCGGTTCGACAGATAGACGGAGGCGATGGCGAGGCGCGCCAGCTCCTGCTGCACCAGTCGGCCCTCGGCGCCGGTGCGCACCAGCACGGCAATGTCCCCGGCCTTGACCGGCTGGTCGCCAATCAGCGCCTTGCCCTCGCGAGCCAGGGTCAGCAGTCGGTGAATTTCCGCCGCCGTGGCACGGGCCATTCGGCTCTGGTAATCCCCGCGGTTGAAGGTGGGCTGGCCGGTCAGCTGCCAGCAGTGCAGCACGGGGGCAACTTGCCCATCGAGTTGCAGTGCCTTGCTCTTGCCCTGCGCCTCCACCGGCAGGAAGGGGATATCCGCTTCGTAGATAAAGGGATCCTTGGCCCGCTCGAACAGGCCGTTGACCGCCCCCACCAGCGCGCCGCTGGAGCGCCAGTTGCGCCCCAGGCTGTAGTGGGCGCTCACATTTCGCCGCGCCTGGATGTAGGTAAAGATGTCGGCACCGCGAAAGCCGTAGATGGCCTGCTTGGGGTCGCCGATCATCAACAGCGCCGTGTCCTGGTGGCCGCCGTAGAGGCGATGGAAGATGCGGTACTGCTGGGGGTCGGTATCCTGGAATTCATCGATCATCGCCACTCTATAGCTGGCGCGAATGCGATCGCAGAGCCGCTCGCCAAGACTGGAGCCGAGCGCCCCGTCGAGATCTTTGAGCAGGTCATCGAACGAGAGTTGATGGGCTTGGCGCTTGCTCGCCTGCATCCGGCTGCGCACCACCTTGGCCGCCCGTTGCAGGATCAGATCCCTAATACCGGGACGGCTCGCCAGCAGCGCATCGATTTGCGCAAAAAGCGGCAGAGTCGGCATCGCGCCCCCCTTCTTGAGGTTCTCCTCCAGCACCGTCTGGCCGAAGCGATCCAGCTCCTTGGGGATGGCGTAGCCGCTGCTCTCGTCCTGCGCCCAGTCGCCGATCTTGGCGAGCCAGCCTTCGTAGTTCTTGCCGGTATAGCGGCTTACTTGCCCATCCGTCTGGCGGCGGATCTCGTCCCCTTGCGCCAGCCATTCGCACTTCACCGCCTCGATGCGGGCCATGGCCACCTGATGGCGCTCGGCCAGGGTCTCGTCCCCCAGCGCAGGCAGTATCTCCAGCTCGCTGTTGTCGAGCCAGCTGCTCATCTCCCGCAGCAGGGCGGCGGGGCTCGGCCAGAGCGCGCGCACCGAGCTGGCGAGGGTTTTATCCACCGGATAGAACTCGGTGCGCCAGTAGTCACTCACCGCCTGCAACCTGAGCTGGCTGTCGTCGGTCAAAAATTCTGTCTCGAACAGGGCGCCCGATTCGAAGGCGTTCTGTTTGAGCATGCGCTGGCAGAAGCCGTGGATGGTAAAGACAGCCGCCTCGTCCATCTGCCGCTCGGCGGCCAGCAGGCGGCGGGCCGCCAAGGGGTGATCCTCGACCTCCAGCAGCAGTTGGGTCAGCAGCGGATCTGTGCTCTCCCTGCCCATGAAGGCGAGGCGCGCCTCGTGGATACGGGCGCGGATCCGGCCACGCAGCTCGGCGGTGGCGGCTTCGGTAAAAGTCACCACCAGGATCTCGGTCACAGAGAGCGGCCGTTCGTGGGCGCTGGGCTGACCGGCCTCTTCACCCTCTTCGATGGCGGGACCATGGCCCAGCAAGAGGCGCAGGTAGAGCCCGGCGATGGTGTAGGTCTTGCCGGTACCGGCGGAGGCTTCGATCAGTCGTTCACCATGGAGGGGGAAACGCAGGGTATTGAGCGGGCTAGCCATTATTTCAGCTCCTCCAGGGTTTGATGCAGCGAGGTCAGGTGTTCACGGGCCAGTTCCTGCAACTGGGTCAGCACGGCGTCATTGAGCTCGGGGAAGCAGCGGGCAACATAGGGGTCCTCCCCTTCGCCATTGATCATCCAGCCACCATTGAAACGGCTGAGCGCCGCCTTGTCGGCGGCATCCGGTTTGTCCGGGTCCTTTTCCATCGCCTTGAACCAATCCCAGGCGGTATTGGGGAAGAAGGGCAGCGGCCGCTTCATGCCCTGCTGCCAGAGCGCCACCAGCGCCGCCAGTCTGGGGCGTGCCTCGTCAGCAGCCAGGGCCGGGAAGCGCCAGCTCAGCTTGGCATCGAACAGCAGGGTGTCGCCGGGAGCCTCGCTCAGGGAGAGGCAGAGGTGCTGGATCCAGCCCAGCAGCAGATCCTTGCCGTTGAAGCTGCCGGGCTTGATGATCAGCTGACGCCCTTTCTGGGTGTCTATCCAGCCTTGCAGCTGCCCTTGCGCCAGGGAGATATCGATCTCCACCGCCTGTTTCTGTGCCTCGTCACCCGCAACCCAGGGACGCAGCCGCTCGGCCAGGCCACCCATCTGTTTATCGAGGTCGTCCAGCAGCAGACGGCCAAACCAGCCCTGGGGCAATTGCCCCGAGAGGCGCAGCCGCTCGCGCCGCTTGTCCACACTATCGCTCCGCCCCGGGCCGTTCCCCTGTGCCAGATGGGAATCGAGCAGCAGACTCTTGAGCTGATAGTGCTGCAGGCCGTCCAGTTCGAACGGCTCGCTGTCTTCGATGTTGGCTTCGTTCAACTCGAACCACACCTTGAGACGGCGATTGAGGAAATACTTGGCGGGCTGGCGATAGAAACGCAGCAGCTCGGCCAGCTCCAGCCCCTGCTCCTTGCCCCATTCGGGGGGCAGTGGCAGCTCGCCACTCTGGAAATTGGCCGCCCCCGCCACGGGATCCAAGGCGGGCAGCCAGTCGACGGCATAGGTAAAGAGCCGCGAACCCGCCTCCGGATAGAAGTAGTTGCGGCTGTAGGGGGTCAGCGGGTGCTCGACCACCAGGTGCTTGAGCAGCCGCTCGCCGGACTGCTCGTCTGGCAGTGTCTCATCTCCCGCCAGCACGAAGCCCTGGCGCACGTAGTCGACAAGCTCCGCCAGCAGCACTGAGGGCACCTTCGCACTGTTGTCCTGGGCGCTGAAGCCCTGATAGCTGATATAGAGCCCCTGCTGGGCGCTGAGCAGCGCCTCCAGGAAGAGATAGCGGTCATCGTCCCGGCGCGAGCGATCCCCGCGCCGACTGGCACTGGCCATCAGATCGAACCCCATGGGGGCCAGGGTGCGCGGGTAGACCCCATCGTTCATGCCAAGCAGACAGACCTGCTTGAAGGGGATGGATCGCATCGGCATCAGGGTACAGAAGTTGACCTGACCGGCGAGGAAACGCTGGCTGGAGCGCTGCTCTCCCAGCACGCTGCCAAGGTAGTCCTGCACCAGATCCGCCGTGATGGGGCGCTCGAAGCGCGCCTCGGCCAGCGCCCCCTGCCACTCGACGAGCTGGCTGCGGATAAGTTGCAGCAGTCGCTCCTCCTCCTCGTCCGCCAGGTAGAAGCGCTCGAGCAGCTCATTGAGGCAAGCCGACCATGCGGGCAGGGAGTGTTCCCGTTGCAGACGCGGCAGGAACTCGGCGAGTGAATCGACGAACCAGGCCAGCTTGCCGAGCGCC
>NZ_AQGQ01000180.1 GCF_000388115.1 Aeromonas molluscorum 848 | reverse complement strand
ATGCAGTGGCATTGGGGCTGGATCGCGGGTTGCGCTTCGAGACCCCCCTGATGTGGCTCGACAAGGCTGAGACCTGGGCGCTAGCCGATACCTTTGGCCAGCTGAACCTGGTGCGCGAACAGACGCTCACATGCTACAACGGCCTCATTGGTGATGGTTGTGGTACCTGCCCTGCCTGCATATTGCGCCGCCGTGGCCTGGATCAGTATCTGGCCGATCGGGTGGGCGTTAACTTGCGTCTGCAACACAAACAGGGGCGCTAGCCTTATTCACCCCGAGCGGGGACACAGTGATTGGTAACCAGTAGTTTTATGATGCTCTACCCGATTAACGAAATTTTTCAGACCATACAGGGGGAGGGGGTGTTCACCGGCCTGCCCGCTATCTTCGTGCGCTTGCAGGGCTGTCCCGTCGGCTGCCCCTGGTGTGACACCCGTCATACCTGGGTGGTGGATCCGGCGCGCCAGGTGCCTATCAGCCAGGTATTGGATTGCTCCAACGAATCCGATGGTTGGAGCCCGATGAGCGGCGCTCAGGTATTGGCCAGTTTTGCCGAGTTGGGTTATCGGGCCAAGCATGTGGTGATCACCGGAGGGGAACCTTGTCTCTATGACCTGAACGAGCTCAGCGAGACCTTGCACCAGGCTGGCTATCAGCTGCAGATAGAAACCAGCGGCACCAGCGAGATATTGACCCATCCGGCTACCTGGGTCACCGTCTCTCCCAAAATAGGGATGGCAGGCGGGCTGACAGTGCTGCCCAGCGCCTTGGCGAGGGCCAATGAGATCAAGCATCCAGTGGCCATGATGCGGCATGTCGAGGAGCTGGATGACTTGCTATCTGGCGCCCAGTTGCGTGAGGATGTGGTGATTGCGCTGCAACCCATCAGCCAGAAGCCCAGGGCCACCGAGCTTGCCATGGCGGTCTGTATCGAGCGTAATTGGCGCCTCTCTATCCAGACTCACAAATATCTGGAAATCGATTAAATGACCACCTTGCCCGACGAACAGATATTGCTGAGCCTGGCCAAGCCAATGCCTTATGGTAAATATCGGGGGCGCAGGCTCATCGATTTACCTGAACCCTATCTGGTGTGGATGGCCAGAAGTGGATTTCCGGCTGGCTCCTTGGGGCAATCGCTGGCATTGGCGTATGAGATAAAATTAAATGGGCTCGAAGCAATGATAGTCCCCATCATAGATAGGATATCAGTATGAGAATATATACCCGACAAGGCGACAAGGGGATGACCCGATTGGCTGATGGTAGCCGCATTGCCAAGAGTCATCAGAGAGTAGCCAGTTATGGCGATATAGATGAATTAAATTCTCATATAGGTCTTCTTGCTGCGAAAATAACCGATCAGCAATCTCAGGTATTAGCCGAGCTGACACTCATTCAACAGGAGTTGTTTGACCTGGGCGGCGAATTGGCCTTTTCGAGCGAGGCGCAGTCGAGTGCTATTTGGCAGGTCAGGGAAGAATGGACGGCACGATTGGAATCCCAGATCGATCACTACACTGAACAATTACCCCCGCTGCGCCAGTTTATTCTACCCGGGGGAACTGAGGCTGGCGCCTTGGCTCATGTGGTGCGGACGCTGACTCGGCGTTGTGAGCGACAACTGCTTGTCCTGGCGGAACAAGAGCAGATCAACCCTGCCGTTATTCCCTACGTTAACCGGCTAAGTGACTGGTTCTTCACTCTGGCTCGCTATCTAGTATGCCAAGAGGGCAAGCCGGAAGTGCATTGGGTCAAGGCGGCAGACAGATGAATGTCAGTATGGCTCTGCCAACAGACAGAACGTAGCCTTGTTTGGAGCAGGCAAAAAAAAACCTCGCTATGCGAGGTTTTTTCATGGGCAATACCTGGATCTATTAGATAGCGAAATCTGCCAGGGATTTACCAGCTTCAACAGCCTTGGCGATGGCAGAAGGCATGCGGCCCTGACCAGTCCAAGTTTTCTCGACACCGTTGTCGTCATAACGGTATTTCGGCGGACGCGGAGCGCGCTTGCTGCCTTTAGTCGGCTCGGAGGAGGGGGCTGTGCTAACCAATTCAGCCGGGTCGATTCCCGCAGCTTTCAGCATTTCGGTATATTCATTGATTTTACGTTGACGCTCTTCGCGAGCCTGACGATCTACGGCTTCATCTTGCTGACGTTCAGCAACGATGGTGGAGAATTTCTCCAGCCCTTCTTCCAGTTGTTCCAGGGTCAGCTCACGGCAAGCGGCACGCAGGCTACGGATATTCAGCAGTACTTTCAGAAATTCAGTCATAGTGGTTACCATGCGAGCAAGAAAGGGATAATTATTGGATAACTATTTTCTGGTAATTTATACGTCAGGATGACATTAAGTCAAGTCGAGAGAATTAATAAATAATGATTAGAAATTAAGAACATTATTTTTTAATCCCTGTCGATGGGTTAATTAGGGTGTGAAACCCCATTAACGTGGCTGTCAGGTTAAAATCTCGCCGAATGCAGGCTGCGTAAAATCTCTCGCTGGCATTGGGCGAGAGATCTTGATTCGAATGAGTATTAAATCAAAAAACTTGATATAAAATATCATCAGGATAAAATACCCGCCGAATACCTTTTAAGTAGAGGCGCGCTGCCTATAACTACTCATGCGGAGGGTGATGCCTGTGAAGCATGAGGAAAGGAGCCAGCGCCGAAGTGATCATGCCATCATGCAGGGTCGCTGGGATTGCATCGAACAGGTGCAGTACTGCCATAGTCAATCACTATGGAGCGCTACTGAAGGGGCTGAGGAGTAACCCTTCGCGGGCTCATTTTCTTCTTTATCCTCTCGGTAGATCTCCACCTTATGTTGTAGGTGTCAAGAGATCATGGACATTACCCATTACGCCGATTCGGCGTGGTCCCTCATTCCCCCTTTAGCGGCAGTCATACTGGCTGTCACGACCCGCAAAGTGCTGCTCTCTCTCGGGGTTGGCATTGTGCTGGGTTGCTTGCTGGTAAACCAGTTTGTGCCACTGGCCAGTGCCGAGTATCTCAGCCAGGTGGCCAAGGGGATCTTCTGGGCTGACGGTGCCTTGAATGGTTGGAACGTCAACATACTGGTGTTCCTGCTGCTGCTGGGTGGCATCATCAGCTTGCTGACGGTGTCGGGCGCGACCCTGGCATTCGCAGAATGGGCCGCGCAGCGTATCCAGGACAGACGGGGGGCAAAGATGCTGACCGGCCTGCTGGTGTTCCTGTTCTTCATCGATGACTATTTTCACAGTCTGTCGGTGGGGACCATCTGCCGTCCGCTGACCGATCGTTTCAATATATCCCGGGCCAAGCTGGCCTATCTGCTTGACTCAACCGCAGCCCCCGTCTGTGTATTGATGCCGATCTCCTCATGGGGGGCTTATATCATCGCGCTCATCGGTGGCATCTTGACCGCCCATGGTATTCAGGATCAGAGCCCGATATCTGCTTTCGTGCAGATGATCCCCATGAACTTCTATGCCCTGTTCACCCTGGCCATGGTGTTGGTGGTGATCGTGTTCCAGCTCGACATCGGTCCCATGCGTGAGCATGAGCAGCGGGCCCTCAAAGGGCAGTTGTGGGATCCGGCCAAGGGCGTGCCTCCCGGTAGCAGTGGCGATCTGCCCGTTTCCAGTCGCGGCCGTGTCATCGATCTGGTGTTGCCAATCCTGACCCTGACCGCGTCCACCGTCTATTTCATGATGGCCACCGGGGCTGCTGCCCTGGCTGAGAAGGGGTTGCCGTTCGGGGTACTGGGCGCGTTCGAAAATACCGATGTGGGCGCTTCCCTGGTCAATGGCGGCCTGTGCGGGCTTGGGGTCGCCGTGGTGCTGACCTTGCGCATGGGGCTGAGCCTGCGTACCTGGCTCGAGGTCGTCAAGCACGGTGTCATGGCCATGCTGCCCGCTATCTACATTCTGGTGTTTGCCTGGGCCATAGGCGCCGTCATTCGCGATGTGGAGACAGGGAAATACCTGGCTTCCCTGGCTCAGAGCGGGCTGCCCATCGAGTTGCTGCCCGTGGTGATGTTCTGCCTCTCCGGCGCCATGGCATTTGCGACCGGCACCAGTTGGGGGACCTTCGGCATCATGTTGCCCCTGGCCGGTGACATGGCCGCCGCCAGCGAGATAAGCATGATGTTGCCGATGCTCTCTGCCGTGCTGGCCGGGGCCGTATTCGGCGATCACTGTTCACCGATATCGGATACCACCATTCTCTCTTCCACCGGCGCCGGTTGCCATCATATCGATCACGTGATGACTCAGCTGCCTTATGCGCTGACCATTGCCATCGGGGCAGCCTTCGGTTACCTGGTGCTGGGGGTGACTCACTCGGTCACCGCAGGTTTTGTTACCAGCGGCGTCTGGTTCCTCGGGGTGACACTCTTCTATCTTAGAGCCAGTCAGAAGGCGGCAGTCACCGCCTGATGAATGACGAGGGGCCTGGGGCCCCTTTGTTTTTGGCGTCATGCTGCGTTAGCATGCGCGCCATAAATTGGTATCGGAGCAAGCATGGCCTCATTACATTACAAATTCGCCGCGATGAACTCGGGAAAATCCACCCAGTTGATCCAGGCGCACTTCAACTATCTCGAGCGGGGCATGCACCCTCTGGCCATGACGCCAGCCATTGATGACAGATCCGGACTCGGGGTGATCAGCGCCAGGGTCGGGTTGGAATTAAAGGCGGAGGTGTTTAGCGACAACTGCGATCTGTTCGAGATGGTCAAGGCCCGTCATGCCGAGCAGGCCATCGATGTGTTCATCGTCGATGAGGCGCAATTTCTCACCAAGGAGCAGGTCTATCAGCTGGCCAGGGTGGTGGACGAGGCGGGGATTCCCGTGATTGCCTATGGCCTCAAGATAGACTTCCGTGCCGAGCTGTTTCCCGGCTCCTACCATCTGCTCTGTCTGGCTGACAAGGTAGAAGAGCTCAAGAGTATCTGCTGGTGTGGCAACAAGGCGCACATGAATGCCAGGGTCAATGCCGATGGCCAGGTCGCGCGGGATGGCGCTCAGGTGGAAATAGGAGGCAATGCCCGTTATGTCTCCCTGTGCCGTAAGCACTATCTGGCTGGCCGGGCATTTCGTTAAGTTCAGGTTGCGCAGGTTTTAGCAAACATAAAAAGGGCCCTGTCGGGCCCTTTTTATGTTTGGTTCAAGGCCGAGTAACAGGACGAGGCTCGGCGCGGGCGTGCCGGAGCGGTTAATCGAATTCGCTATCGACCGGGGTGATGATGGGATCGGCTACCGGCAGACGATGGAACAGCTGGCGAAAGTGTTGCTGCACCCGGCCGATATCGACAAGGGACATGCCGGAGGCGAAACCGAACCAGACATAGAGACCGGTCAGGTCGCGGAACATTGGGGGCAGGTACTTGGGGGCTGCGATCAAGCCTTCCAGATAGTGCTGATAGAGCACGGGGATGTCGTCCAGGGTCACCTTGCCCACAAACAGCATCGGCAAGATCTCGGGTACCCCTTCCAACACGGCGCTGCGAATGAAGTTGACCGTCTCCACATAGCCCTTTACATAGGAGAGATCCTTGGTAAAGCAAGCCCCTCCCTCCACCATGCCGCCCCGGAACACCCGCTGGGTGATCTTGTAGGCATCATGTTCGCTCGCGCCCTTGTCCAGAAAATGGCGATAGAGTTCGATGAAGTCCGCACCATTCTCGGCCATGTCGATGGCCATCACCCTGTCCGAGATACGTTTAGCCCTGTCCGGGAAGGAGCTGAAAGTGAGGGTCTCTATCAGAACCGCCAATCCCTCCTGGCAGGCCGTGATGCGCGGCGAGCCGGCACTGAGCCAGGTCGCATAAGGCTGCTGTCGGCCATTGAGGGTGGTACCGACATGAACCCACCCCTCGTGGACCTCCAACACCTGCAAGTCGAGCTCGGAGAAGCGGGCATGACTGCTCAGCTTGATATAGTCACCGCCAGCTGCCGCATCCGAGACGATGCCATCGCTCAGCTTTACCTGCACCTGGCCGTCGCGAAAGTAGCTGGATAGTTTGTCCTGCAGCCGGTCTACCGCAGCCTGCCCCTCAAACTCCTTGGGGTAGGGGCGCACCAAATGGCGGGCACCCGGCAGGGAAAAGATATCGCACAACCGCTCTCCCAGCTCACGCAGTGTCTTGCGATCGCCCCTCAGGTGATCCCGGGCCGAACCATAGAGGCGTTGACTGTAACGTAAAAAATCGGGCTGGCCGCGTTGGCGCAGCATCTCGATCACCACCATGTACTGATCGACGTTGGCTTGCAGTATGCGGCCCAAGTCATCATGGGGGCCCAATTTGCGGCGGATCCTGTCCCTGAGCTCCTTGAGCTCCAGGTACTTGTTACGTGGGTCGAACCCCAGATCCAGGCCCTGATAGAAGTTGGTATCGATAGCCGGCAGAGTCTTGCCGCCTTTGGCCAGAAAGTCATGACGGATATGGTGGGGCCATTTGATAGCATCCAGAATGCGGATCGGCTTTTGCAACACCAGCAGCTCATCGGAGAGGGACTTGAGGTGCAGGCGATATTTCTCTTGGATGGTCATCGACACTCGGTTCGGGGCTGCGCGCAGGTGGGCTGAGTATATGGACTGTCAGTGCCAAAAAGAAGCGCAAACAGAGGCGGGCAGGGGCCTCTACTTTAGGTTGACCACAAATTGGTTTAGACTGCGCCCCTCGCTTTCAAGAGTCCCATAACGTCATGATGAATACACCCAGCTCCGAAATGATAATGCGTTGGCTGCAACAGGCTCGTATCGAGCATTATGTCTGCGATCAGTGCCATGGCATCCATATCGTCTCTCTGCAATCTGTGGAAGGCATCCAGGAGAGCCGCGTCTTTGTTGAAGAGGAAGGATTGTTGTTCTCCTCCGAGCTGGAAATTCGCCCTGCGGCGCTGTTGCCCATGGTGGCTGAACTGGGTCGGCTCAACATGCAATATCCCTCGCTCAAGGTGTTTCTCGACATCATTGATGACAACTTGCCACGACTAGTGGTCGGCCATACGGTGTTCACCAAGGCGGGTCTTACGGTCGAACAGTTCATCTTGTTTGTGCAGAGCACCATAGCCGCGACCCATGATGTGGTTGCCGAGTGTGAGCGTTTGGGCTTCCTAAACCTGGTTGATGTGGTGGTTGAACCGGGATCTGTGCATTAATCCGGCAGTCGAGCGCGGGAGGCAGAGAAAGCCGTTGACGGGCGAGCGGCTTTCCCCTAAATTACGCCCCGTTGTCGCGGCCAAGGCCATGAGCGATCCTGATGATTGAACAGGTAAAATAGCAGTCAGAAAAATTTGGTGGGGTGTCCGAGTGGCTGCACACCGACGAAGTCGGAATAGAAGCACGCAACCCGTGCTCCGAAAGCAACTTCAAAGCAGTAAAAAATTTGGTGAGGTGTCCGAGTGGCTGAAGGAGCACGCCTGGAAAGTGTGTATACGGCAACGTATCGAGGGTTCGAATCCCTCCCTCACCGCCAAATTGAAAAGCCCGACTCAGGTCGGGCTTTTTGCTGTCTGGCATTCGTCAAGATTCATCACCTTTGTCCCCTTCAGACGAGGGAGCACTTTATATTCCCGCTATGGTACTTGGCTGGGGGTAAGTGATGGTTGCTGTGGGCGGAAGCAGAGATAAATAAAAAATCCGGCCT
>NZ_AQGQ01000179.1 GCF_000388115.1 Aeromonas molluscorum 848 | reverse complement strand
CGCCACAAACCGTCTGACCTGAACCTGCCTTGAAAAAGCAAAGCCAGACCCCTGTCGTGGCTTTTTATTGGCGCTGTGGTTGAGCTGTTTCCTCTCTGGGAGAGGGTCAGGGTATCAGGGCTGTGCTCAGCAGCTCCTTGAGCCGTGATCGAATGTTGTCGAGCAATTGCGCATCGCTGCCTTGCCAGCCAATGCAACGGGCCAGGGTAGTCGAGGTGCCGGGCGCAAAGCGTAGCTCCCCGCCTGCCAGTTCATAGAAGCGGCTTGCCATCCGGGTGCCTTCATCCACATCGCCCGCCACCAACAGCATGGCCTGAGCCAATACGGCGCCGCCGTGATCCTGGCCAGGTGCCAGCCAGCGCTGAGCGGTACCCGTTATCTTGCGACCCTCGATCACCAGATTGTATTGGCCATCGCAAAACGAACCAGGCACGAAGTCGTAGTTCCCCTCCAGGCCATGCTCCCCCAGCAGGGTCAGCAGCGGTGCGCCCAGCAGCCGGTAGTAGTGGGCCAGATCCGCAGCGGTGCGGGGCAGCAGCAAGGAGAGGTTGAGAATGCCGGGACCGTGGGGCACGGCGGTGCCGCCGCTGTCGCGCACATGGACGGGCCAGCCTTCGGCTGCGAGCTGCTGGCAGGCCGCGGCGTAATGGGGCAGCCGGGTATCCTTGCGGGTAACGATGAGGCATTGGGGGGCCTGCCACAGGTGGGCCAGAGGCCGGCCGTGATGGGCGCACTCCTTCAGCCAGCGCTGCTCCTGAGCCAGGGTGGCATCCGGGGGCAGTGATGAAGGCAAGGCGAGCAGGGTGTAGGGCATGACGGGTATCCGTTGACCAGGAGAGTGCACCCTAACGCCACTCGTAGGCAAGGTAAAGCCCCGACTGGCGGGGCTTGGGGGCTTATCTGTTGATTATCTGGTCCCGGCTGGGAGCCGCTTGGGCAGTAGCAGATTCAAGATGATGGCGGTCAGGCCGCCGGTGGCGACGCCGTAGGAGAAGACGCTCTTGGCCAGCTCCGGCAGGTGCTGCAACACCTCGGGTACCTGGGCGACCCCGAGTCCCATGGCGAGGGATACCGCCAGTATCATCAAGGCGCGTCGGTCGAGCTCCTCGCGGGAGATGATACGCACCCCGGCCGCGGCGATTGTACCGAACATGACGATGGTGGCGCCGCCCAGCACGGGCTCGGGGATCTGCTGTACCAGACTGGCCACCGCCGGGAAGAGCCCAAGCAGGGCCAGCATGGCGGCGATGAAGAGACCGACGTGGCGACTGGCCATACCGGTCAGCTGGATGACGCCATTGTTCTGGCTGAAGGTGGACATGGGGAAGGTGGAGAAGATGGCCGCCAGCATGGAGTTGCAACCGTCGGCCAGCACGCCGCCTTTGATGCGACTCATGTAGAGAGGGCCGCTGACCGGCTCGCCGGAGACATCCGAGGTGGCCGTCATGTCGCCAATGGCCTCCAGCGCCGTGACCACGAAGATGATGGCCAGCGGCACGAACAGTTGCCAATCAAAGCCGAGTCCATAACGCAGTGGCTGCGGGATCATCAGCAGCGGCCCCTCGAAGGTTGGCGCCTGCACCTTGCCCATCAGCAAGGCGACCCCATAGCCGACCAGCATGGCAATCATGATGGCGGAGAGGCGCAGCCAGGGGTTGTGGCTGCGTTGCAGCAGCACAATCAATCCCAGCACCAGCAGGGAGAGGAAGAGGTTGCCATGGCTGGCGAAGCTGCCATCGGCCAGGGCACCGTAGCCGCCGCCCATGCTGATGAGTCCCACCTTGATCAGGGTCAGGCCGATGAGCAGCACCACTATGCCGGTCACCAGGGGGGTGATGACCCTGCTCACCAGATGCAGGAAGCGACTCAGCACCACCATGGTCAGTGCGGCGACCAGCATGGTGCCAAACAGGGTGCCGAGCAGGTCCTCCGTGGGCATGGCGGCCTGCTTGAGGGCCAGCCCCGAGGCGATGATGGGGCCGAGGAAGTTGAAGCTGGTGCCCTGCACCGACAACAGACCGGATCCGATGGGGCCAAAACGACGAGTCTGGATAAAGGAGGCGATGCCGGACATGACCAGTGACATGGAGACGATGTAGCGGGTGTCGTCGGCTGGCAGACCGAGGGCGTTGGCGATGATGAGGGGCGGGGTAATGATGGCAACAAACATGGCGAGCATGTGTTGCAGGGCGGCGAACAGGGTCTGGGGCAGGGGGGGAACCTCATTGATGCCGTAGACCAGATCCGGGTGGGGGCGCCGCTGCGGCTCGTCGGGAGCGCTCTTGAGAGCAGCCTGTTCCATAGATACCTCGAAATTTTATGGGGGAGGGGGAGGGAATTTGGCGGCTATTGTAGTGATTGAAAAGGTGAGATCCAGCGGCAATTGGCCATAAACGGGTTTATTTGTCGCAAGGTTGAAACGTTTGCGCGCGAAGATTATGATCCGCCGGTTTGGATCCGGGATGTGAGCGGTAAAACCCATTGATGGCATGGGTTTTTGCCATACGTAGGCGTAGAATGAGCCCTCTTTCACGACTTGGAGACTCTGGATGTTGAAGCTGTCGGAGTTCTGGAGTGCCCGCGCGCATTCGGAAGATTTCACCCTGACCCGCATGGGATTCATGACGGTCAGGCTGCGACTGCTCACCTGCCTGTTGATGGTTGGCATCCCAGTCTGGGGGGGGTTGACTGGCTGACCTTGAACCAGGAACAGTTTGCCCATCTGCTTAAGGCGCGCGCCTTCTGTCTGCTGGCTCTCTCGCCGCTGATCCCGCTCTCCTATCTGATCCACTTTCGTCGTGAACGGATGAAACTGGCTCTTGGCTATCTGATGACAGTCATGATGCTGTTCTCGCTGTTCTGTCTGGCAAGCTTCGATTCAAAGCAGGATCTGCAGGCCGGTTACTCCGCCTTTCCCTATCTGCTGATCAGCCTGTTCGCCATCTTCCCCGTGCCCCTCTCCCTCAGCCTGCAACTGGCGGCGTGCATCATGGTGGCCATGCTGGGAGGCAACTGGCTGCTGCTTGGCCAGCCTCTCTGGAGCGCCGCGACCCTGGATCAGTTCTGGCTGCTTGCCCTGTTCGCCCTGGCGAGTGCCTGGGTACAGTGCGGCCAGCTCAATATGCTGTTGCAGCTCTATCGCGAATCCACCACGGATGAACTGACCGGCATGATGAACCGGCGACTGATGATGAAGCAGTTGGAGCAGGCCCGTGCCCGTTTTCTCTACCAGCAGCAACCCTTCGCCCTGCTGCTGCTTGATCTCGATCGCTTCAAGCGCATCAATGATCATTATGGTCATCTGGCGGGGGATGCCGTGCTCAAGGAGGTGGCCGCCTGCCTGGCCGAGCAGCTCGAGGAGGGGATGGTGCTCGGCCGCTACGGCGGGGAGGAGTTTGTCATCTTGCTGCCCAAGTGCAGCAGTGGGCGACAGGCCATGCAATTTGCCGAGCAGCTGCGTCTGGCGGTGGAGGCGCGCCTCATCAAGAGCCCGACCAGCGATGAGTTGCTCGAGGTGACCGTCAGTATCGGGGTGGCACTGATGTATTCTGCCGAATCCTCGGAGAGCCTGCTCAATCGGGCCGACGAGCGGCTCTATCAGGCCAAGGTGGCGGGTCGCAACTGCGTGGTGGGAGAGCCGGTAGCCCCGGATCAGAGCGTCGCTTGAGTGCAATAGCTTGATACCCGAAACAAAAAGGGATGCCAATAAGGCATCCCTTTTGTTTAGTCCAGCTGGTACTTGTCCGAGAGTTGGTGGGCCAGGTACTTGAACATGTTGAATACCGCCATGGTCTTGGGCGTCGGGGTGCCATCATCGGTCATGAAATACTCCCCCTTGAACACCAGGACGTCTCCCCGCTGTTCCACGCCATCGGCGCGCATGCCGTGGATGAAGTCCTCATGGCTGCGGATAATGTCGTTGGCCAGGGTGAGCAGGGCTTCCTGGCTCAGGGTCTCTTTTGGTGTGTGCATCGTCTCTCTCCTAACCTGGGGCCTGGCACAGGGCCCGCCCCGCAAAACCGATGGGCACAGCATACACCCATGGCCCCCCTCAGATGTTGATCTGCTGCAAAGCGAGGCGCACCAAACCAGTCAATCGAGGGCCGGGAGCCCCCTCAGCTGGTCACCAGGTTGCGCAGCCAGCGGCGGCGCTGTACCCGGCGATGCACCAGCCACACCTTGCTCACCTCCTCGAGCAACACCACGGCCGCTACCCAGGTCAGCGGCCAGCCGAGCCAGCTTACCGCCAGCCAGGCCAAGGGCTGCCCGATGCACCACATGCTGACGATGTCGATGAAGATGCTGTAGTTAACATCTCCCCCCGAGCGCAGCACCCCGACGATCCCCACCATGTTGAACACCTTGAGCAGCATGCCGAGACAGAGGATGCCAAGCACCTGGCCGGCCTGGGGTAGAAGCTCTGCGGGCAGGTTGCCAATCCAGAGCAGCAGGGGCGCCTGCATGAACCAGACGAAGAGGCCGACCAGCAGGGCACCAAGGGGGGCCAACACCAGCAGCAACTGGGATTGCTGCCAGGCTGCGTCATACTCCTCGGCGCCGAGGCGATGGCCGAGCAGGGTGGCGCAGGCCACCGCGAGCCCGAAGAAGAGGGAGATGAGGATCCCCTCCAGGGCTCCGAGCGTGGTCATGATGGCCAGGGAGTCCACCCCCAGGTGAGCGTAGAGAAAGCCGTAGAGCAACATGCCGAAGGCCCAGAGGCCATCGTGCAGCAGCAGGGGCAGGGCGATAAGCACGAAGCGACGCGCCTCTTTGGCCGAGAGGGCCAGCAGCCAGTCGGGCCGGCGCGGCAGCAGGCGAGCCTCCTTGTGCATCACGTAGCCTATCAGCAGCGCGGTTTGCAGCAGGCGTGACAGCGTGGTGCCCCAGGCCGAGCCCGCCACGCCCATGGCCTCGAAGCCGAAGTGACCGAAGATGAGGGCATAGTTGAGCAGCACGTTGGCGACGATGGCAATGAGGCCGATGTGAGTCGGGGCAGTGGCATTGCCGACCGAGCGCAGCGCCGCCTCCAGGGGGACCACCAGCGCGGTGCAGAGAATGGTGGCGCCAGTGATCATCAGATATTGATCCGCCAGGGGGCGCAGCACGGGATCTTGACTGGCAAAGCCAAGCACGCTGCCGGGGGCAAAGGTATAGAGCAGGGCGAAGGGCAGGCTTACCAGCACGGCGCTAAGCAGAGCCAGGGCCAGGGCACGGCGCACTCCGCTCAGGTCGTTGCGGCCGTAGTACTGCGCCGCCAGCACAGAGACGCCGCCAGAGAGGCCGGCGACCACCAGCAGATTGAAGAAAAAGACCCGGTTTCCCAAGCCGACGGCGGCAACCTCGGTCGCACCCAGCTGGCTCACCATCATGATGTCGATGAGGCCGAGCAGGGAGAACATCATGGATTGCAGGGAGACAGGCAGTGCCAGTCGCCACAGTCTACCCATGAATTCCTTGTCGGTGGTTTGTTTGAAAATCGCTTGCCAATTGTTCATTACTGTTAACCGGGTCGTGGAAACACAAGGTTGATGCTCGATATCATAAGTGGAAGTACGGGAACAGCTGCTGTGAGTGGCTATCGTCTTGTTTGTGCAAAACTATCCATTATCGATTAAGGGGCCGCGGTGTTCGAGAGGGAGTGTCTTGAGATAGCGCAGAGTTGCGAGGAGCGCATGCTGGGACGCGAGGGGCTGCCTCTGCTGGGCGAGGCGGGGATCTTCCTCACCGGACTGTCGGTGCTGCGCGATCATTATCTTATCCAGCGCAATCAGCCCGCCTTTCACATTCTGCTGCTCAGTCACAGCGAGGGGGGCGTCTTGCTGACCGAACAGGGGGAGAGCCCCATCCCGGCAGGCGCCCTGGTGTTTCTGCCCGCGGCTTTGCCCGGCGGCCTTCGGCTCGATGGCCACAGCTGGCAGACCAGCTGGATCCTGATCGACGATGTGCCGCGCTGGCACCATCTGCATCGGCTCGGTCATCACTGCTGGGTGAGTGGCGAGGGGGAGTCACTGCGTCAGCTGCTGCACTTGATGCACACCGAGGGGAGCCGTTCGGCCTTGCAACCTCAGCTGCTCTCCCTGCTGTTGACCCTGCTGGCCCGGGTACTGCGCGGCGAGGCGAGGGGCACGTCCCTCGGCAGGTTGCAGGGCTTGCAGCGTCTGGTGGAGGGGCGACTCGATGAGCCCTGGACCGTGGCCAAGTTGGCCAGCCTGCTGGCTTGCTCGGCGCCGCACCTGCACCGGCTCTGCCAGCAGGCGTTTGGCATGGGGCCAATGACCTGGCTGACGGGGCTGCGCATGGAGAAGGCGCGCCAGTTGCTGCTCTATACCGATTGGCCCCTCAGCGAGCTGGCGGGGCGGGTCGGTTACAGCGATGGCGCCAACTTTGCGAACCGTTTTCGCCGTGCAACTGGTCAGACCCCTGGCGAGTTTCGCCGCCTCGGTCGCAGGCCCGTGCTGACTGGGCTGATCCAGGCGCACAACGATGGCTAAAACCTTTGAAATTGTTGGCCTAAGCCCATAGGATCCAGGGGCCACATCGTCAAGGTACCCAACCATGTTTGAAGATAATAATCAGAAACGTCCTCTCTACATCCCCTACGCCGGTCCCGCCTTGCTGGAGACGCCACTGCTCAACAAGGGCAGCGCGTTCACCAGCGAGGAGCGCAGCAACTTCAACCTGGAAGGTCTGCTGCCCCAGAACATTGAAACCATCGAAGAGCAGGCGGAACGTGCCTATCGCCAATTCATGGCCTTTGGCAATGATATGGACAAGCACATCTATCTGCGCAACATTCAGGATACCAATGAGACCTTGTTCTACCGCCTCATCCGGGATCACCTGACCGAGATCATGCCGATCATCTATACCCCGACCGTGGGCAAGGCATGTGAAGAGTTCTCCAACATCTATCGCCGTGCCCGTGGCCTCTTCATCTCCTACTCCGACAAGGACAGGATCGATGACATGCTGCAAAACGCCACCAAGCAGAACGTCAAGGTCATAGTGGTGACCGACGGTGAGCGGATCCTGGGCCTGGGCGATCAGGGCATAGGCGGCATGGGCATTCCCATCGGCAAGCTGTCGCTCTACACCGCCTGTGGCGGTATCTCTCCGGCTTATACCCTGCCGGTGGTGCTGGATGTGGGCACCAACAACCAGCAGCTGCTCAATGATCCCTTTTATATGGGCTGGCGTCATCCGCGCATCTCGGGGGAGGAGTACTACGAATTCGTCGATGCCTTCATCCAGGCGGTCAAACGCCGCTGGCCTGACATACTGCTGCAGTTCGAAGACTTCGCCCAGAGCAATGCCATGCCACTGCTCAACCGCTACAAGGACGAGCTGTGCTGCTTCAACGATGACATCCAGGGTACGGCCGCCGTGACGCTCGGCAGTCTGATCGCCGCCTGCAAGGCCTCGGGGGCCAAGCTTTCCGAGAAGCGGGTCGCCTTCCTTGGCGCCGGCAGCGCCGGGTGCGGTATCGCCGAGCAGATAGTGGCGCAGATGAAGGCCGAAGGCTTGAGCGATGGTGAGGCCCGAGGTCGGGTATTCATGGTGGACAGATTCGGTCTTATCACCGACAAGATCCCGAACCAGCTCGATTTCCAGCGTCGCCTCTCCCAGCCGCTGGAGCGGATCGCCGACTGGCC
>NZ_AQGQ01000178.1 GCF_000388115.1 Aeromonas molluscorum 848 | reverse complement strand
GACCAATCACTATCATGAAGAGGAACATGTAGGTCCACCATTTGGGCAGTGGATTGTTCAGCTCTTCGATGCCGTCGAAGGCGTGGCCCATAGGTTGGCCCTCTTCGACACCCATCTTGTCATTGCGACACCACATGAGCAGCAAGAAGCAGCCCACTATGGTACCCAGTGACACCAAGGTCACAAAAATGCTTAACAGAGTGCTCATTATTGCTTCGCTCCTGCGTTCTTGTTATCAGCACTGGGTTGCTCGTCGTCGGCAAAAACCAGGTTGGCAGCCTCTTCAAAGGAGGCTTTGCGGCGCTTGCTGTAAGCCCAGCCGATGATGCCGAACATCATCAGCATCAGCAGCAGGGTGTAGAGGCCGCGAAAGGTGCCGTAATCCATATCCATACTCCTTATTTCAGGGCATGGCCCAGTGATTGCAGATAGGCGACCAGGGCATCGAGCTCACTCTTGCCTTTTACCGCGTCCTTGGCACCTTCGATGTCTGCATCCGTGTAGGGCACACCGAAATGATCCCGGAACAGCGCCAGCTTCTTGCCGGTCAGTTCACCGCTCAAGATATTGGTCTCAAGCCAGGGGAACGCGGGCATGTTGGACTCGGGAACCACGTCGCGCGGGTTGTTCAGGTGAGCGCGGTGCCAGTCATCGGAGTAACGACCACCGACTCGGGCCAGATCCGGACCGGTACGCTTGGAGCCCCACAGGAAGGGGTGCTCCCAGACGCTCTCTCCGGCAACCGAATAGTGACCATAACGCTCGGTCTCGGCGCGGAAGGGGCGGATCATCTGGCTGTGACAGACGGTGCAGCCTTCGCGGATGTAGATGTCGCGACCTTCCATCTGCAGGGCGGTGTAGGCCTTGAGGCCCTCCACCGGCTCATTGGTCTGCTTCTGGAAGAACAGCGGCGTGATCTCGACCAGGCCCCCCAGGCTGATGGCAAAGATGATGCCAATCACCAGCATGGGGACGCTTTTTTCAAAGATTTCGTGACGATTATTATTGCTCATGCTTTAACCCCTTCAGATCAGGCTGGCTGTGCGACGGGTTCGAGAGAACCCTTGGGCGCAGTGATAGTGCGATAGGCGTTATAGGCCATCAGCAACATACCGGTGACGAAGAAACAGCCACCCAGGAAGCGCACGAAGTAGAAGGGATAGGAAGCCTGCAATGCCTCCACGAAGCTGTAAGTCAGGGTGCCGTCATCGTTGACCGCACGCCACATCAGACCCTGCATCACACCGGAAATCCACATGGCGACGATGTAGAGCACAGTGCCGACGGTGGCCAGCCAGAAGTGGATGTTGATCAGACGCACGCTGTACATCCGCCCCTGGTCGAACAGGTTCGGGATCAGGTGGTAGACCGCACCGATGGAGATCATGGCAACCCAACCCAGGGCGCCGGAGTGAACGTGACCTATGGTCCAGTCGGTGTAGTGGGAGAGGGCATTGACCGTCTTGATGGCCATCATGGGGCCTTCGAAGGTGGACATGCCGTAGAACGACAGGGAGACGATCAGGAAACGCAGAACAGGGTCATAGCGCAGTTTGTGCCAAGCGCCGGAGAGGGTCATGATGCCGTTGATCATGCCGCCCCAGGAGGGAACGAACAGAATGAGGGACATCACCATCCCCAACGACTGTGCCCAGTCAGGCAGCGCCGTGTAGTGCAGGTGGTGCGGACCGGCCCAGATGTAGAGGGAGATCAGCGCCCAGAAGTGCACGATGGAGAGGCGGTAGGAGTAGACCGGACGACCGGCCTGCTTTGGCACGAAGTAGTACATCATCCCCAGGAAGCCGGCGGTGAGCAGGAAGCCGACCGCGTTATGGCCATACCACCACTGCACCATGGCATCGGTGGCACCCGAGTAGACGGAGTAGGACTTCATTCCGCTGACCGGGATCTCCAGGTTGTTGACGATGTGCAGCACGGCCACCGTGATGATGAAGGCGCCGAAGAACCAGTTCGCCACATAGATGTGGGAGGTGGTGCGTTTCATCAGAGTACCAAAGAAGACGATGGCGTAAGAGACCCAGACCACGGCGATGGCGATGTCGATGGGCCACTCCAGCTCAGCGTACTCCTTCGAGCTGGTGTACCCCATGGGCAGGGAGATGGCAGCGGCGATGATGATGGCTTGCCAGCCCCAGAACACGAAGCCGACCAGCGGACCACCAAATAGTCGGGTCTGGCAGGTGCGCTGTGCCACATAGAAGGATGTCGCCATCAGCGCGCTGCAACCGAAGGCGAAGATAACCGCGTTGGTATGCAGGGGGCGAAGGCGGCTGTAGGTCAGCCAGGGGGTATCGAAGTTGAGGGCAGGCCAGATAAGTTGGGCTGCAATCAGTACCCCTACCGACATGCCGACAATTCCCCAGACAATAGTCATGATGGTGAACTGACGGACAACCTTGTAGTTGTACTCAGGGTGGTTTGTTGTATGGCTCATCGTTGTATTCCGCTTCCGATGCTGCTGTTGTTTGATTTTTGTCCTGTGACAAGGACTGACAACTAAATTCATCAGCGACTGCCTTCCGGTTGTTAACGTCTGTTAACGAAAGGAAAAGCAAAAAGTAGCTAAATGAAAAATTCGATGGGAATGATACTGAACCAGCAGGTAAAATAACAGTATAAACAGTGATATATTTGGCTCCGCCCGGAGTCGTATCGTGCCATTTTTACCATGAGTAAGATCACGAAAATGGCATTTTAAAGTTAGCTTACAAGGTTGTTTTTTAATGAAAGAGAGACTGACTTCACGCAAATTTGCTCATCTCCTCATAGTGATGACCATTTTGCTGGGTCTGATGGCCTATCGAACCTGGTTTGCTGCGGCGCCAGCGGCGGCGGATAGCCAGAAAAATGATCAGATCTGTGATCTATCCCACAGCCCCTGCAGTGCCACTATCGCCGATTTGCCGTTAACAGTGTCACTTGCGAACCCCTCAATTCGACCGGAACATGACTTCCAGCTGCAAGTCAGCGGCGTGGCTCGAGGGTTGATGCCGACCAAGAGCTGGCTGGAGGGGCAGGAGATGTTCATGGGGCGTATCCCGGTATCGTTCAGCCAGCAGGGGGAAGGATTGTGGCTGGCCAGCACGCAGGTGGGGGCCTGTACCAGCCATCGCATGGTGTGGTTGCTCACCATTGAATGGAACAATGGCCAGCACCAGCAGATGGCGTTGTCGGTGACCCGTTAGAGGACAATCACCGTAAATTTAATTTGAATTTTTCAGGCAGGGCGGTACCTTGCTCTGATTATCAAGGGAATCAAGACCATTTCATCATGATTGAAAAACAAAACTTTTATCGACTGCTCAACCTGCAGGCCCAGGCGCTGCTGGAAGGGGAGCCGGATCTTATTGCCAAGCTGGCCAACCTCAGCGCCTTGCTCAATCAGGAGTTGACCGAGATTAACTGGGTCGGTTTTTACCTGTTGCAAGGAGAGACCCTGGTGCTGGGTCCCTTCCAGGGCAAGCCCGCCTGCGTGCGGATCCCGGTGGGTCGTGGTGTCTGCGGCACTGCTGTGGCACAAGGCGAGACACAGCTCATCGATGACGTTCATCAATTCGAAGGGCACATTGCCTGCGATGGGGCCAGTAATTCGGAGATTGTGATCCCGCTGCGCCGTGAGGGTGCCATCATCGGGGTATTGGATATTGACAGTCCCGTTTTCAATCGTTTTGACCAAATTGACCGGCTTGGGCTGGAAGAAACGGTCAAAATATTGGAACGCCTGCTGTAAGTTAAGTGCGAGATGGTTCGCAAAAGGTCCCAAGCTCTCTATAATGGGGCCTTTGTTGTGCCCGGGGTTGCCCGTGCGTTTATATGAAAGCCAAGGTTATACATGGAAAACACTGAAAAGCTGAAGAACAGTAAAGAGATCGTCGCCTACCTGGTCGAGAAATTCCCGGCCTGCTTCATCGCAGAAGGAGAGGCCAAGCCACTCAAGATTGGCATCTTCCAGGATCTGGCGGCGCGTCTTGCTGACGACGAGAGAGTCTCCAAGACCATGTTGCGCTCTGCTCTGCGTCAATACACTTCCAGCTGGCGTTACCTGCACGGCCTCAAAGCTGGCCAGGCTCGCGTCGATCTCGATGGTAACCCGGGCGAATTGCTGACCGAAGAGCATATCGAGCACGCCAAGCAAGCATTGAAAGAGAGCAAAGACAAAGTCTTCGCCAGTCGTCGTGCCAAAGATGACAAGAAAGAGCAAAAAGGCGAGGCCAACGCCGATGCCAAGCGCGAAGATAAACCCAAAAAGCCTCGTCGTCCTGCGCCGCGCAAGACCGAGACCGCGCCTGCTGCTGCCCCTAAGCAGTATCGTCAGGCCGAGGCGGGTGAGCTGAAAGTCGAGCAAACCGTCAATGTGGTACTGGGTAAGTCTCCTGTCCCGGCGACCATCAAGGAAATTACCAAGGATGATGTGCAGGTTCAGCTGCAGACCGGCATGATGCTGCGCGTCAAATTCGAGCATCTGGTTCTCTAAGGAGACAAATGTTGAAGCATGGCGTAATTCGTTTCTCCCTCGTCGCCTGTAGCCTGGCTATTGCCGGGCTTGCACAGGCCATCGAGCCGGTGCTCAAGGAAAGTGATTTGCCTGTGTTGGCTCAAGAGAGCCAACATGCTACGGCTAGCAAGCGAATTGCCAATTTGTTTACTCGCTCCCACTACAAGCAGTTCAAGCTGGATGATGCGTTCTCAGAAGTTGTCTTCGACAAATATCTCGAGAACCTGGATTTCAGCCGTAACCTGTTTTTGGCCTCTGACATTCGCCGGTTTGATAAATACCGTGACGGCTTCGATACCGATCTGGAGCGTGGCCGCCTGGCGCCCGCTTACGATATGTTCAATCTGGGTCAGCAGCGGCGCTATGAGCGGTTCGAATACGCCCTAAAACTGCTCGATACCCCCTTCGATTTCACCCAGAAAGATGAGTATGTCTTCGACAGGGAAGGGGCTCCTTGGCCCAAAGATGAAGCCGAGCTCAATGAGCTGTGGCGTCAGCGGGTCAAGTTCGATGCCTTGAGCCTCAAGCTCAGCGGCAAGGAGTGGCCCGAGATCAAGGAGTTGCTTGGCAAGCGTTACAACAACGCCATCAAGCGGATGTCCCAGACCGAGAGCGAGGACGTGTTCCAGCTGTTCATGAACTCCTTCTCCCGTGCCATCGAACCTCACACCAGTTATCTGTCCCCGCGCAACGCCGATCGCTTCAACACCGAGATGAACCTCTCGCTGGAAGGCATTGGTGCCGTGCTGCAGGCCGATGATGACTTCACCGTGATCCGCTCCCTGGTCCCGGGTGGCCCGGCGGCCAAATCCAACAACCTCAAGCCCGATGACAAAATCGTCGGCGTGGGTCAGGAAGATGGCAAGGTGGTGGATGTGATTGGCTGGCGTCTCGATGACGTAGTCGAACTCATCAAGGGGCCCAAGGGCAGCAAAGTGCGCCTCGAGATCCAGCGTGGCAAGGGTGCCAGCGTCAAGACCGAACAGGTTGAGCTGACCCGTGACAAGGTGCGTCTTGAGGACAGGGCGGCCAAGTCCAAGGTGATCAAGGCCGAAGGCAAGAAGATAGGGGTACTCGAGATCCCGAGCTTCTATGTCAACCTGCACGATGATGTCATCAAGGAGCTGGCCAGCCTCAACAAGCAGAAAATAGATGGCTTGGTGGTGGATCTGCGCAGCAACGGCGGTGGCGCCCTGACCGAAGCTTCGGCCCTGAGCGGTCTCTTCTTTGCCAGCGGCCCCGTGGTGCAGATCCGTGATCACATGGGTCGCATCTCGGTCAATGGTGATGATGACGGTCAGATCTATTACGGTGGCCCCATGTCGGTGCTGATCGACAGATACAGTGCCTCGGCGTCCGAAATCTTTGCCGCTGCCATGCAAGATTACGGCCGCGCTCTGATCCTGGGGGAGAACTCCTTTGGCAAAGGCACTGTGCAACAGCATCGCAGCCTGGCCAAAGTGTATGACTTCTACGATCACCCACTGGGTCACGTGCAGTACACCATCGCCAAGTTCTATCGTATCGATGGCGGCAGCACCCAGAACAAGGGGGTGGCTCCGGACATCAGCTTCCCGACCCCGGTCACGCCGGAGGAGACGGGTGAGAGCCGTGAGTTCCATGCCCTGCCTTGGGACAAGATAGCCTCGGCCGACTACCAGAAGATAGGCAGCTTCACCAGTCTGCTGCCCAAGCTGGAAGCGGCACACCAGGCGCGGATCAAGACAGATCCGGAGTTCGCCTACGTGTTACAGGACATCAAGGAGTATCGTGTCGAGAAGGACAAAAAATCCCTCTCCCTGAACGAAGCGGATCGCCGCGCCGAGCAGGACAAGCAAGATGCGCTGGCCTTGTCGCGGGCCAATGAGCGCCTGACTCGGATGGGCAAGCCTGCCATCAAGAGCCTGGACGATTTGCCCACCGATTTTGAAGCACCGGATGAGTTCTTGCTTGAGTCTGCCAATATCACGGCAGACCTGGTCAAACTGGCGCCAAAAAACGAGTAGTCACGAACAGTCATAACGAACAGGGCGACATCACAGTCGCCCTTTTTATTGCCGGAATGTAAACCATTTGACCGAAGGGGAGGCTTGTGACAGCCTCGTTACGCCCATAACAAGCGTGGAAGCACATAATAATGACCGATCATCATCAGGCCATGAAGGCCAAATATCGCCAGGATTATCAAGCACCTTTCTATTGGATCGACAGCATAGATCTCGACTTTCAGCTCGAAGAGCCCCTTTGTCGGGTGACGGCCATTTCCCGTATTCGCCGCAACGGCGAGCACAATGAAGTGCTGACACTGGATGGTGAAAATCTGCAGCTGGTGAGCATCAGCATCGACGGAGTCGCCTGCGAACAGTTTGAGTTGACCGACAACCAGTTGCGGCTCAGCAATTTGCCCGCCGAGTGCGTGCTGACCATAGTCACCGATCTGGATGCCGCCGCCAACACGGCGCTGGAAGGGCTCTACAAGTCCGGTGATGCCTACTGCACCCAGTGCGAGGCGGAGGGCTTTCGCCGCATTACCTATTATCTGGACAGGCCCGATATCCTGGCCCGTTACAGTACCCGCATCACGGCCGACAAGGCCAAGTACCCCTATCTGCTCTCCAACGGCAACAAGGTAGCGAGCGGCAATCTGGATGGTGGTCGCCACTTCGTGCAGTGGCAGGATCCCTTCCCCAAGCCCAGCTACCTGTTTGCCCTGGTCGCCGGTGACTTCGATGTGCAGCGCGATCACTTCGTGACCATGAGCGGGCGCGATGTGGCCCTTGAGATCTTCGTCGACAAGGGCAATCTTGACCGCGCCGGTTTCGCCATGGAGAGCCTCATCAACTCCATGCGCTGGGACGAACAGCGTTTCGGTCTCGAGTACGACCTCGACATCTACATGATTGTCGCGGTGGACTTCTTCAACATGGGCGCCATGGAGAACAAGGGGCTCAACGTCTTCAATTCCAAGTTCGTGCTGGCCAATCCGCAGACCGCGACCGACAGCGACTATCACGGCATCGAGCGGGTGATAGGGCATGAATACTTCCACAACTGGACGGGTAACCGGGTCACCTGCCGCGACTGGTTCCAGCTCAGCCTCAAAGAGGGGCTGACGGTATTCCGGGATCAGGAGTTCTCCTCCGATCTGGGCTCCCGAGGCGTCAATCGCATCAATAACGTGCGCACCGTACGTGGACCCCAGTTTGCCGAGGATGCCGGCCCCATGGCCCACCCGATCCGCCCGGATGTGGTGATAGAGATGAACAACTTCTACACCCTGACCGTGTACGAGAAGGGCGCAGAAGTGATCCGCATGCTGCATACCTTGCTCGGTGAGGCGAACTTCCAGGCTGGGATGCGATGTTATTCGTAGCGCACGATGGCTCGGCCGCCACCTGC
>NZ_AQGQ01000177.1 GCF_000388115.1 Aeromonas molluscorum 848 | reverse complement strand
GATTGGCACGGCAACCCTGCTCATCACAGCCAAGTTGATCGCCTGGCTGATGACGGACTCTTCCAGCCTGCTGGCCTCCCTGACCGACTCTTTCATGGATGTCAGCGCCTCCATCATCAATCTGCTCGCCATCCGCTACGCCCTGGCGCCGGCCGATGAGGAACACAAGTTCGGCCATGGCAAGGCGGAATCCCTGGCCGGGCTGATACAGTCGGCCTTCATCTCGGGTTCTGCCCTGCTGCTGGTGATGCATGGCATCTCCTCCTTGCTCAAGCAGGATCCCATCTTGCGACTGGAGGCGGGGATCTGGGTGAGTGTGGGCTCCATAGTGCTGACCTTGGCGCTGGTGGGGTTCCAGCAATTCGTGGTGGCGCGCACGGGTAGCGTGGCGATCAAGGCGGACATGCTGCACTACCGCTCCGATCTGTTGCTCAATGGCGGTGTCCTGCTCGCCTTGGTGCTGGCAGGGCAGGGCTGGTTCTGGGCCGATGGTCTCTTTGCCGTACTGATCGGCCTCTTCCTGTTGTGGGGCGCACTCACCATAGGGTACGAATCGGTGCAAGCACTGCTGGATCGCCAGTTGCCAGAGGAGGAACAAGCGAGAATAATAAGTCTTTGCTGTCAGGTCCCTGGCGTACATGGGGTTCACGACCTGCGTACTCGCCAATCCGGGCCTACCCGGTTTGTACAGTTGCACCTTGAGCTGGACGATCAGCTCCCCCTGGTCAAGGCCCACCAGATCGCCGATGAGGCGGAATTGGCGGTGCGTCAGGCGTTTGAGCGGACGGATGTCATCATACATATGGATCCTATCTCAGTAGTGCTCAAGGAACAGCAAGGCCCTCCAATCGAACAACAGTAGGCAGTAACATGGATGATCTGGTTGCCCACACGTGGCAAAAAATTCAGCTGGAAGCGGGCAGGATGGCGGCGGAAGAGCCCATGCTGGCCAGCTTCTTTCACTCCACCATTCTCAATCATGAGACGCTGCGCTCTGCCTTGAGCTTCCAGTTGGCGAACAAGCTCGACAGCGCAACCATGCCCGCCATCGTCCTGCGCGAAGTAATAGAACAGGCGCTGCGTAGCGATCCCGGCTTGCTGGCTGTGGTCGCTGCGGATATTTGTGCCGTGCAGGAGCGCGACCCTGCGGTCGAGTTTTTCTCCACTCCTCTGCTCTATCTCAAGGGATTCCATGCCTTGCAGGGTTACCGGGTAGCCAACTGGTTGTGGAAGCAGGGGCGCCGCCCGCTGGCCCTCTATCTGCAAAACCAGATATCTGTGGTGTTTGGGGTGGACGTGCACCCCGCGGCCCGGATCGGCAAGGGCATCATGTTCGACCATGCCACCGGCATCGTGGTCGGCGAGACGGCGGTGATCGAGGATGATGTCTCCATACTGCAGAGTGTCACCCTGGGCGGAACCGGCAAGGCGGGCGGCGACCGTCATCCCAAGATCCGTGAAGGGGTCATGATAGGGGCGGGCGCCAAGGTGCTCGGCAATATCGAAGTGGGGATGGGCGCCAAGATAGGCGCCGGCAGTGTGGTGATCAACCCGGTGCCGCCCCACACCACGGTCGCCGGCGTGCCCGCCAAGATAGTGGGCCATCCCGACTGTGAGAAACCCTCTCTGGACATGGACCAGTGTCTCTGAACTCTCATTAAGGCGGGCTCATGGCCAAGTTGTGGTCGGGATACCTGATCCTGGCAATGTGGCTGCTCAACCTGCTGCATCTTTACGGTGGTGTCTCGCCCTGGCCAGCGGCGCTGGCTGCCTGGCTCGCCTCATTGCTGACCTGGCCCAGGCTGGCGGGGGCGGCAAAACGGCAAGCCCTGGCGCTTTATGGCGCCGCCTTGTTGTTGCTGTTGTTCTCCCTCTGGCGAGGCGCCAGTCTCTCCCTTGGGGACTGGCTGCTACCCAACATCAACATGCTGACCATGTTTGCCGCCGTCAGTACCCTCAACCTTGCCAGTGTCGGCCTGCAAGGCGGCACTAGCGCATGGTCTGGGCGCAAGGGGCTGTGGAGCACGATGGCGAGCCTGAATTTGCTCGGTGCCGTCATCAACCTGTCTGTGCTCTTCATCATCGGTGATCGCCTGGAACGCAATAACAGCCTAGAGCGGCGTCAGGTGATGGTTCTCAGTAGAATCTTCTGCGCCGCCGCCTTCTGGTCACCTTTCTTCGTGGCCATGGCCGTTGCCTTGACCTATGCCCCAGGGATGCAGCTCGCAAGTATCATGCCGTTCGGTATTATCGGTGCCTTGCTGGCCATGGGGATTACAGCCTGGCAGGTGGAGAGACTGGGAGCCATAGCGGAATTTCAAGGCTACCCGCTGCGCTTGCAGACCCTGCTCCTGCCGGTGGCCTTGGCCGTGGTGGTGGTATTGCTCAAACAGCTCTGGCCTGAACTCAGCATTCTGGCGGTGATCGCCCTGGTGGCACCCGCCCTTGCCCTGGTGTTCATGCCCCATCAGGGGCGGGCCTTGGCACTCAAGCGTCAGGTAGTGGAGCGGTTTCCCGCCATTGGTGGCCAGCTGGTACTCTTCCTCGGTGCGGGTCTGCTTGCCGCCAGCATCAACAGTGCTCTATCCACCTTTGTCTTTGGCGATCACGGTCTGCCGTTGTTCAATCACTTCGGCTGGCTGGAAGCCTGTTTGACCCTGTTGTTCATGCTGGTGGTGGCCATCTTCGGGGTACACCCGCTCATCAGCATCTCGGGTCTGGCTCCCCTGCTCTGGCCCTTGCTCCCCGATCCCAGCCTGCTTGGCATGTGCTTTCTGCTTGGCTGGGGACTGGCGACGGGGACCAGTCCGCTGTCCGGATCCAACCTGGCTCTGGCCGCCCGCTACAACTTGAGCGCAGCCCTGCTGCTGCGTTGGAATCTAGCCTACGGCGGCCTCATGTATCTGGTTGCCTGCCTGTTGATCGGGGCTTACCTGGCCTGGTCTGGCTGAGTCAGGGCTTGATGTGAAGAAAATAGACGCAGATTTGAGCTGGGAGGGCGTCGAGACCCCATTTTCCCTCGCTCCGGCTTGTTTGTGCCGAGCGGCTCAGGGTATGCTGGCCTCACGCGCTGGAATCGCCCTCTGTGGGGCATCGCAATTGAACAAATAGGTAGGCATCATGTCATTAGAAGTCCTTGAACAACTCGAATCCAAAGTCCAATCTGCCGTCGACAACATCTCTTTGCTGAAGATGGAACTGGACGATCTGAAGCAGCAGAACACTCAGCTGCAAGATGAGAACCATCAGCTGCGCAATGAGCACCAAGCCTGGCAAGAGCGTCTGCGCGCCCTGCTAGGCAAGATCGATCAGATGGATGAAGCCATCTAAGCGATGCGCTCGTTCGCTGCACATTGAAAGGCCGCTCATCGAGCGGCCTTTTTACTGAGATCAAATTGCAGGGGGGCGATTCATCTCGCGAGCTCGCCAACCTGTCCCGGCCTGTGCCATGCAGGGCATCGAGCTCAACACATGCCGAGCAGCTGCTTGACGGTCTTCTCTATGCCGTCTGCCGCTTCGGCTATGTTGCTGGCCAGCATGTAGGCAGGGGTGGAGATCACCTTGCGATCCTGATCCACCACGAACTCATTGACCGGGCAGTTGAGATGGCTGCCACCCATCGCCTCGATGGCGTTGGCGGTGCCCTCGTCGTGGCCAATGGTGGCCAGGGTGCCGGCGCCGTAGATGAGCGGGATCATGGCCGGCGCGATGCAGATATAGGCGGCAGGTTTACCTGCGTTGGCAAAGTGCTGACAGGTTTTGAGCACATCTGGCTGGATCTGGCATTCCGCCCCCTTGACGGCGAAGTCGCACAGGTTCTTGGCTGCGCCGAAACCGCCGGGTAGCAGAAGGGCATCGAAATCGGCGGCGTCCAGCTCCGCCACATTGCGGATCTGGCCACGGCAGAGGCGGGCCGCCTCGACCAGCACGTTTCTACTCTCTCCCTCGCTGATTTCCCCAGTCAGGTGATTGATGACATGCAGCTGGGGCACATCGGGGGCAAAGCACTGATACTCGGCTCCCTGGCGCGCCAGGGCCAACAGGCTGATCACCGCTTCGTGGATTTCACTGCCGTCAAATACGCCACAGCCACTCAAGATCACGGCCACTTTTTTCATGGGGATACTCCTGATTGTCGAAAATGTGAGCCAGGATGGAAACTGGCACTTTGGTATGGTTATCGTTCACCCTCGACTGGTCAAGTCACAGTGCTGTGCTAGGATTGTTTCGTTTTGGATCCTGCCTTACCAATCCCCTTAAAATTTTTTCCACATTTACCTAGATCATCAAATCTGCAACATTGCATCGTTGTTGTTTTGTATGGCATTGGTTTTAAATGGTTTTTTTGTTGCTCTCTGAGTTTTTTCACAGGGTTGGCTGCTGCATTGTGATTTTAGACACAGAGTTATCCACAGATTGTGGTTGGCATTTAGCCAGTAATCGGCTAGACCAGCCCCCTTGGTGCTGCCGTGCCCCTGTGGCATCCTAGCGGCTGTTTATCTCTCTGGCAGGACGACTTCATGGCCCCTAGCAATCCCCTCATTCTGGTCGACGGTTCTTCATACCTGTATCGCGCCTTCTTCGCCTCCCAACAGGCTGACCTTCGAACCTCGACCGGGTTGCCAAGCGGCGCCGTACGGGTGATGGCCAACATGATGCGCAGTCTGCGCAAGCAGTACCCAGACAGTCATGTTGCCGTGGTGTTCGATGCCAAGGGCAAGACATTTCGCGATGAGATCTATCCCGAGTACAAGGCGACCCGCGCCAGTATGCCGGACGATTTGCGCAGCCAGGTCGCCCCTATTCACCAGATGATCAAGGCGATGGGCTTCCCCTTCTTGATGGTCGAGGGGGTTGAGGCCGACGATGTAATCGGCACTCTGGCTCGTCAGGCGACCGAGAAACAACTGCCGGTGCTCATCAGCACGGGTGACAAGGATATGGCACAGTTGGTCTCTGATCATGTCACGCTGATAGACACCATGAAGGATGTGGTCACTGACAGAGAAGGGGTGATAGAGAAGTTCGGTGTTCCCCCTGAACTCATCATCGACTATTTGGCGCTGATGGGGGACAAGGTGGACAATATCCCCGGTATGACAGGGGTGGGTGAGAAGACGGCGCAGGCCCTGTTGCAGGGGATCGGCAGCATCGACCAGATCGCAGCCAATCTGGACAAGGTCGCCGCCCTCGGTTTCCGTGGCTCCAAGGCATTTGCCGACAAGTTCCGCGAGCAGGAGCCGCAGGTGCGTCTCTCTTATGAACTGGCGACGATCAAGACTGATGTTGAACTTGAGCAGTCCCTTGAGGAGTTGGTGCTTGGCCCTATCGACAAGGAGTCACTGCTGGCTGTCTACCGCGAATATGAGCTGCGCAACCTGGTCAAGGAGCTGGAGGGGAGTACCGATGCCAGTGACGATGCGCAGGTCGAACCGGATAGCACACCGGCTATCGAAACCGATTATCAATGTGTATTGACCGAGGCTGAGTTTGACGGCTGGCTTGCCAAGCTGGCCGCCGCCGAGCTGTTTGCTTTCGATACCGAGACCACCAGTCTTGATTATATGGAGGCGCGCGTCGTCGGCGTCTCTTTTGCCATAGAGCCGGGCAAAGCCGCCTATGTGCCCTTTGGTCATGATTATCTGGGGGCGCCGGTTCAGCTGACCGAGGCTGTGGTACTGGGCAAACTCAAGCCGCTGCTGGAAGATAGTACTCACCTCAAGGTGGGTCAGAACCTCAAATACGATCGCAACGTGCTGCTCAATCACGGCATCGATCTGCAGGGTATCGCCTTTGACACCATGCTCGAGTCCTATGTGCTCAACTCCACCGCCAGCCGTCACGACATGGACTCCCTGGCCAAGAAGTACCTGGGGGTGGATACCATCTCGTTCGAGGCGATCGCTGGCAAGGGGGCCAAGCAGCTCACCTTCAATCAGATCGAGCTGGAGCAAGCTGCACCTTATGCGGCGGAAGATGCCGACATCACTCTGCGCCTGCATCATGCCCTCTGGGGTCAGCTCTGCCAGGAGCCTTCCCTGGCCAAGGTTTTTCAGGAGATAGAGCTGCCCTTGCTGCCGGTACTGGCACGGATGGAGCTGCTCGGCACCACCATAGATCCCAAGCTGCTGCATCAGCAGAGCCAGGAGATAGAGCTGCGCCTCAAAGAGCTGGAAGGTCAGGCTCACGAGCTGGCGGGTCAGGAGTTCAATCTATCCTCCCCGAAACAGCTTGGCGAAATACTCTTTACCAAGTTGGCGCTGCCCATCATCAAGAAGACCCCCAAAGGTGCGCCTTCTACGGCGGAAGAGGTGCTGGCCGAGCTGGCTGAAAACTATGAGTTGCCACGGCTCTTGATGGAGCACCGCACCCTGGCCAAGCTCAAGTCAACCTATACCGACAAACTGCCCTTGATGATCAAGCCCCGGACAGGCCGGGTGCATACCTCCTATCATCAGGCCGTGGCAGCGACGGGCAGACTCTCGTCCACCGATCCCAACCTGCAGAACATCCCGATCCGCAACGAACAGGGGCGCCGCATCCGCCAGGCCTTCGTGCCCATTCCGGGCTACAAACTGGTGGCGGCGGACTACTCCCAGATTGAACTGCGCATCATGGCGCACCTCTCCGGAGATAAGGGGCTGTTGACCGCGTTTGCCGAGGGTAAGGATATCCACAAGGCGACCGCCGCCGAGGTATTTGGTGTTGCACTGGATGCGGTCACCATCGACATGCGCCGCAGTGCCAAGGCGATCAACTTTGGCCTCATCTATGGCATGAGTGCCTTTGGCCTCGCCAAGCAGCTGGGGATTGGTCGCGCCGAGGCGCAGAAGTACATGGATCTCTATTTTGAACGCTACCCGGGCGTGCTCGAGTACATGGAGCGCACCCGCCAGCAAGCCGAGGCTCAGGGCTATGTCGAGACCCTGTTCGGCCGTCGTCTCTATCTGCCGGAGATCAAGTCTCGTAATGCTGGCTTGCGCAAGGGGGCCGAGCGTGCGGCTATCAATGCGCCCATGCAGGGGACTGCTGCGGATATCATCAAGCGAGCCATGATCCAGGTCGAGGCCTGGCTACAAGGCATTCAGGATGATTCCATCCACATGATGATGCAGGTGCACGATGAACTGGTGTTCGAAGTCCGGGCCGACAAGGTTGAAGAGTATGTGCCGCTTATCAAGGCCCTGATGTCGGGCGCCGCCGAGCTGCATGTGCCCTTGGTCGTGGAAGCCGGAACAGGGGACAACTGGGATCAGGCTCATTAAGAGAGTGCATACCGCTTCCTCTCTATCATAAGAGGATGCTGGTCGAATGCTAAGAGGAGCCCCGGCCTGGATATCATATCGAGGTCGGGGCTTCTGCTATCAGGTTTCCTGTAGATACTCATCCTTGAGCAGGACATAGTTATCGGCCGATGTTTTGAGGAAGGCTATCTCGGCGGGTTTGAGGGGGCGAGCCTGTTTCACCGGATTCCCCATATAAAGGAAGCCTGACTCGAGTAGTTTGCCAGGCGGCACCAGACTACCGGCACCTATCATCACCTCATCTTCGACCACGACCCCATCGAGAATAATGGCGCCCATGCCGACCAAAACCCGATTGCCTATGGTGCAACCGTGCAGCATGGCTTTATGGCCGACGGTGACATCCTCGCCGATCAGCAGGGGATAGCCATCGGGATTGCCAGCGCTCCTGCGGCTGAGATGCAGTACTGTGCCATCTTGGATATTGCTGCGAGCACCGATGCGGATATGGTTTACATCCCCCCGAGCGGCCACCATGGGCCAGATGCTGGCATCGTCGCCCAGATGAATGTCGCCCACCAGAGTGGCGCAGGGGTCTACATAGCTTCGGGCACCCAGTTGCGGGTATTTTCCCTGGTAAGATCTCAGTCTCAGGTTCATCAAGGCCTCCTTGTTTCCGGCCATTCTAGCAATTGAAAGACCGTTT
>NZ_AQGQ01000176.1 GCF_000388115.1 Aeromonas molluscorum 848 | reverse complement strand
AAAATGGCTGGGGTACTAGGATTCGAACCTAGGAATGGCGAGATCAAAACCCGCTGCCTTACCGCTTGGCGATACCCCAACTGCAACTAGAAATGGTGGCTATGACGGGATTCGAACCTGTGACCCTCGCATTATGAGTGCGATGCTCTAACCAACTGAGCTACATAGCCAACCTAGCGTCCAGTGAGTCGTTGCCTCGTCACTGTGCGGCCCGAATTATGCGGATCTGGCTTTGGGGCGTCAACCCTTTTTTTGCCAGAAAAACCGAATTTGAGTGCGTTTGGCCAGATATTGCGCTCTGTCGTGCAAAAGCCCAACAATCTGGTTTTTTTAAACTCATGGGGATGACCATAAAGGCCTGAGCCATGAGAAAAAACAGGCCAGCAAATGCTGACCTGTCATGGGGTTAGACGTTGAACAGGAAGTTCATGATATCGCCATCCTTGACGATATAGTCTTTCCCTTCTGCTCGCATCTTGCCCGCTTCCTTGGCGCCTTGCTCACCCTTGTAGGTGATAAAATCATCAAACGCGATGGTTTGTGCGCGAATAAAGCCTTTTTCGAAGTCGGTGTGGATCTTGCCTGCCGCTTGCGGGGCAGTGGCGCCGACCGGTATGGTCCAGGCCCGTACTTCTTTCACGCCAGCGGTGAAATAGGTCTGCAGGTTGAGCAGTTCATAACCTGAGCGGATCACCCGGTTCAGACCCGGCTCTTCGATACCCAGATCGGCCATGAACTCGGCGCGATCGTCGTCATCCAGTTCGGCAATGTCGGACTCGATGGCGCAGCAGACCACGACCACGACCGCATTTTCGGCGGCGGCGATTTCACGGACCTTGTCGAGGAAGGGGTTGTTGTCAAAGCCATCTTCCGCCACGTTGGCAATGTACATGGTGGGCTTCAAGGTCAGGAAGTTGAGGTGGCTGACGGCGGCCAGCTCCTCTTTGTCCAGTTTCATGCCACGGATCATCTGACCCTCTTCCAGCACGGCGCGGATCTTCTCCAGGGTCTCAACTTCCAGTTTGGCATCCTTGTCGCCGCCCTTGGCGCGCTTGGACTGACGGTGGATGGCGCGCTCACAGGCATCCAGATCCGACAGGGCCAGTTCGGTGTTGATCACCTCGATGTCATCGGCCGGGGAGACCTTGCCGGCAACGTGGATGATGTTTTCATCCTCGAAGCAACGCACCACGTGGCCGATGGCTTCGGTTTCGCGGATGTTGGCCAGGAACTGGTTACCCAGGCCCTCACCCTTGGAGGCGCCCGCGACCAGACCGGCGATGTCCACGAACTCCATGGTGGTCGGCACCACGCGCTGGGGGTTGATGATGGCCGCCAGGGCGTCGAGACGCGGATCCGGCATGGGGACCACACCCGTGTTTGGCTCAATGGTGCAGAACGGGAAGTTGGCGGCTTCGATGCCAGCCTTGGTCAGCGCATTGAACAGGGTGGATTTACCTACATTGGGCAGGCCCACGATACCGCATTTGAAACCCATGAATAGTTACCTTACGTGATGGATGCTGTGAGGAGCCGCCAACGCGGCTCCTGTCTATCTTTCTGCCCTGAACGGTACAGCGTTCATGGCCCGTATCTTGTTCACGCGGCATGAATACGCAGGTATTCATGCCGCGTGCTTATGCTTTTTCGGCCTTGAAGCTGTGCAAGCGATTCATGGCCTTGGTCATACCCTGTTTGAACAGAATGTCGGTGGCGCGCAGGGCTTCGTCCAGTGCGGCATCGATCAGACTCTGTTCACTGCTGGGCGCCTTGGTCAGCACGAAGCCAGCGACCAGCTCCTTGGCTCCGGGGTGGCCGATGCCGAGTCGCAGCCGGAAGAATTCCCTGTTATTGCCCATCTTGGCGATGATGTCTTTGAGGCCATTGTGGCCCCCATGACCCCCGCCTTGTTTGAACTTGGCGATGCCGGGGGGCAGATCCAGTTCGTCGTGGGCAACCAGCATCTCTTCGGGCGCTATCTGGTAGAAGCGGGCCAGGGCAGCCACTGCCTTGCCGGAGAGATTCATATAGGTGTTGGGGATGAGCAACCGCACATCCTCTCCCTCGACCAGGATGCGGGCGGTGTGACCATGGAACTTGGGCTCTTCACGCAGGCTGGTGTTGTGCCAGCGGGCCAGTTGCTCCACATACCAGGCGCCCGCATTGTGGCGGGTCTTGGCATACTCGGCGCCAGGATTACCCAGACCGACGATCAATTTGATTTGGCTTGTCACGCTCAGTCTCTTCACTCGCAGCAGCCCGAAGCGGAGTGCCTAGGGCAATAGGACGCAATATTCTAGCCGCCGAGTGGCGATCACTCAACCAATGCCGTCCCGGCTCGCCATTTGTTCTGTTGCCAAGCCCGTTCACGCCGGGATCCTGGTCGTTCGCCGAGTACTGAAAAGAGAAAAAACCGCCCTGGGGCGGTTTTTCTTATTTGGCCTGCCAGCAAGCTGGCGAGCCAGCATCAATGCTCGAACATGGCAGAGATGGACTCTTCGTTGCTGATGCGGCGAATGGCCTCGGCCAGCACGGTAGAGAGGGTCAGCTGCTTGACCTTGCCGATGGCCTTCATCTCCGCGGTGAGCGGGATGGAGTCGGTGATGATCAGCTCGTCGATGACGGAGTTCTTGATGTTTTCGACGGCGGAACCGGAGAAAACAGGGTGAGTTGCGTAAGCAAATACCCGCTTGGCGCCACGCTCTTTGAGCGCTTCGGCCGCTTTGCACAGGGTGCCACCGGTATCGATCATGTCATCGACAATGATGCAGTCTCGGTCGGCGACGTCACCAATCAGGTGCATGACCTGGGAGACGTTCGGGCGGGGACGGCGTTTGTCGATGATGGCAATGTCGGTGTCGTCCAGCAGCTTGGCGATGGCACGGGCACGTACCACGCCGCCGATGTCCGGGGAGACAACCACAGGGGACTCGAGGTTTTTGGACTTCATGTCTTCGAGCAGCACCGGGCTGCCGAACACGTTGTCAACCGGGACGTCGAAGAAGCCCTGGATCTGCTCGGCATGCAGGTCAACGGTCAGCACGCGATCGACACCTACGCTGGACAGGAAGTCGGCGACAACCTTGGCGGTGATGGGGACACGGGCGGAGCGGACGCGGCGGTCCTGACGGGCATAGCCAAAGTAGGGGATGACAGCGGTGATACGGCCAGCTGAAGCACGACGCAGTGCATCCACCATGACGATCAATTCCATCAAATTGTCGTTGGTCGGGGCACAGGTGGATTGAATGATGAAGATATCGCCACCACGTACATTCTCATTGATCTGTACGCTGATCTCGCCGTCGCTAAAGCGACCTACGGCAGCATTGCCGAGTTTGATAAACAGGCGATCTGCGATCTTCTGGGCTAGTTCCGGCGTTGCGTTACCAGCAAACAGCTTCATGTCAGGCACGGTTTGAAACCTCGGGGTTGCATCCAGTATGTGGGTGAGTCCGCAATCGAACCCATATCGTTCGCTAGCAAACGATTTAGCAAGCTGACGGGGCAGGGCAATGGGCCCGGGTCGGCAGACCAACCGAATGAACTATGCAGAGACCTTATAACAGAGGAGAGGGGGTCGAAGCCATGACGGTCGTCAGCCTTCGGTGATCCTTCCTATGCGTCAATGATGGCTGGGGTACTAGGATTCGAACCTAGGAATGGCGAGATCAAAACCCGCTGCCTTACCGCTTGGCGATACCCCAATCATTGAGTCTGTTGCAATGTCACGAAGAGTGGTGATATGTTCTCGCCCTTGGCGACAAATCCCCCCCACTCTCTCGGTACCTTGGCCAACACCTTTCGAGCACTCTCTTCGTCTTCAAACTGAGCAAAGACGCAGGCTCCTGTGCCCGTCATTCTTGACGGCGCGTATTCTAGCAACCAGCCGAGCGCATTGGCAACCTCGGGGTGGCGCTTTTTCACCAGTGGCTCGCAATCGTTTTTCCAAACCCCGTCCAGCAGGCTGCTCAATGCCAATTTGGGGGTACTGCGTGGCAAGTCCGGATCCTGAAAAACCTCGGCCGTGCTGACGTGGCACTCGGGTTTGAGAACTAGGTACCAGGCTTCGGGCAATTCCACCGCTTGCAACCGCTCGCCTACGCCTTCGGCAAAGGCGGCGCGCCCGCGCACGAACACTGGCACATCGGCCCCCAGGCTCACCCCCAGCTCGGCCAACTCATCCAGGCTCAATCCCCCTTGCCAGAGATGATTGAGGGCCACCAGGGTAGTGGCGGCATCCGATGAGCCGCCACCAATGCCACCGCCCATGGGCAGTACCTTCTCCAGTCGGATGTGGGCCCCCATGGGATGGCTCAACCTGGTTTGCAGCAGCCGGGCGGCGCGGATGATGAGATTCTGCTCATCAGGTACGCCGGGAATGGCCGGGCTCAAGGTGAGCTGGTCGGTGTCCGGCAGCGGCTCGAATTCGAGCCAGTCGCCGTGATTGAGGAAGATAAACAGGGTCTGCAGCTCGTGATAGCCGTCCGGGCGACGGCCATTGATGTGCAGGAACAGATTGAGTTTGGCCGGGGCAGGCCAGCGAATCTGGCTCATGGTTGCAGGATCCACTCGTTGATCTGCAGCTTGAGTCGGCTTTGGGGGCCGGTCATGTTGAGCAAGTGGGGCAGGCGGTAGCCATTTTGATCCCGGTAGTCCTGATAGTTGATCTGCCATTGGCCATCACGGACGCTAGCCAGACTGTTGTCCGGGTTGAGGTTGTAGTCGGCCTTGCCGGGCAACCCCTTGATCCACTCGGGCAACCCGTCGATGGGCAGGTGCCATCCGGTGAGTCGGTAGATGAGCGCCTCGGCATCCTGACTCTGATGCAGCTTGCCTTCGTTGTCGGTCAGGCTGACTTTTCCTTGCTCTCGACTCAGCTCCAGTATGCTGGTGCCAATCAGGCTGGTGAGGTTCAAGCGGTAATCATCGCCGTTTTGTTGCCAGTTGAGGCGCGCGCTGCCCTTCTGCTGGGCCGTGATGATGGCCATCTTGCCCGATAGCTGCCAGTGATCAAGACGCTCTAGTCGGGTCCGCTCTTGCTGCCAATCCACTTGCTGGCGTTGGGGTTGGGTCGTGGTACAGCCGGCTAGCAGTAGCAGGCCAAGTAGGGGGAAAAGTCGCAAGAACAAGGTAAGGCTCCCGAAATGGTGATTTGTCACAGTATAAGGGGCGGCCGTATTGCTTTTAAAGCCTTACCCTTTCTCGTACAATTGTCGGCCTTATACACCCTGTGCCCAAGAAACGATCAGCGCCCACTCATGAGTCTGCTTGCCCTCGGAATCAACCACAACACCGCCAGTGTCGCCTTGCGGGAACGGGTCGCCTTTGGCCCGGATTGCATCGACCATGCCCTGCGGGAGTTGGCGGCGCAGCCCGGGGTGAGCGAGGCGGTGATCGTCTCTACCTGCAATCGCACCGAGCTCTATTGTGCCCTGGAACAAGGTCATGGCGAGCAGGTGGCCCAGTGGCTGCAGCAGTATCACGGCCTGGATAACGCCGAGGTGGACAAGGCCATCTACCAGCATCATGACGAGGAGGCGGTGCGCCACCTGATGCGGGTCGCCTGTGGGCTTGACTCTCTGGTACTTGGCGAACCGCAGATCCTGGGGCAGATCAAGCAATCCTACGCCCATGCCCAGCAGGCCGAGGTGCTCAAGGGGTCGCTGGAACGGCTGTTCCAGAAGGCATTCTCCGTGGCCAAGCGGGTGCGCACCGACACCGAAATAGGCGCCAGCGCCGTGTCGGTCGCCTTCGCGGCCGTGAGCCTGGCGCGCCGTATTTTCTCGGATCTCTCCCAGACCAAGGTACTGCTGGTCGGGGCCGGTGAGACCATCGAGCTGGTAGCCCGTCACCTGCGCGAGCAGAACGTCCGTCAGATGATGGTGGCCAATCGCACCCTGCAGCGCGCCCATACCCTGGCCGAGGAATTTGGCGCCCAGGTGATGACCCTCGAAGAGATCCCGGATTATCTGCACGAAGCGGACATCGTCATCACGTCTACCGCCAGCCCCTTGCCCATCATCGGCAAGGGCATGGTGGAGCGGGCACTCAAGGCGCGCCGTTTCAGGCCCATGTTCCTGGTGGATATCGCCGTGCCCCGCGACATAGAGGCGCAGGTGGACGATCTCCCCGATGCCTACCTCTACACGGTCGATGACCTGCAGGGCATCATCGAGCAGAATCTGGAGACTCGCAAGCGGGCAGCCACCCAGGCCGAGGTCATCGTCCTGGAAGAGCGCGACGAGTTCATGGACTGGTATCGCTCCTTGCATGCGGTGGATCTCATCCGCGACTACCGCGCCCAGGCCCAGCAGTACGCCGAAGAGGAGCTGACCCGCGCCCTGCAAGCGCTTGCGCAAGGGGAATCCCCCGAGGCGGCCGCTCGCGCCTTGACCCACAGACTCACCAACAAGCTGATCCATGCTCCGACCCAGGCCCTTCGCCAGGCGGGGGCGAGCGGGGATCGCGAACAGCTGATCCAGCTGCGTCAGGTACTTGGCCTGTCAGCGGACTAACTTTGCCCGGGCAGGCCACGCCGCCCCGTCACCATTGAGATATCGGGAACTATGAATCCGTCACTGATCAGAAAGCTGGAAGGCCTCATCGAGCGCCACGAAGAAGTACAGGCCTTGCTCGGCGAGCCGGGGGTGGCCTCGGATCAGGACAGATACCGCGCCCTGACCCGGGAATATTCCCAGCTGGAAGACATAGTCCACGCCTTCCAGCGTTTTCGTCAGGCCGAAGACGATCTGGAAACCACCAAGCTGATGCTGGAGGACACGGACACCGACTTGCGCGAGATGGCACAGGAAGAGCTGCCCCTGGTCAAAGCCACGCTAGAAGAGCAAGAACAGGCGCTGCAGGTGATGCTGTTGCCAAGAGATCCCCGGGATGACAACAACTGTTATCTGGAGATCCGTGCCGGGGCGGGCGGTGATGAAGCCGCCATCTTTGCCGGCGATCTGTTTCGCATGTACTCGCGCTTTGCCGAGCGTCAGGGCTGGCGCCTCTCCATCGTCAGCTGCAACGACGGTGAGCATGGTGGCTACAAGGAGGTGATCGCCAAGATAGATGGCGAGCACGTTTATGGCCGCCTCAAGTTTGAATCCGGTGGCCATCGCGTGCAGCGCGTGCCCGAGACCGAATCCCAGGGGCGGGTGCACACCTCCGCCTGTACTGTCGCCGTGCTGCCGGAAGTGCCGGAAGCCGAGCAGATCGAGATCAATGCGAACGACCTGAAGATAGATACCTTCCGCGCCTCCGGGGCCGGTGGTCAGCACGTCAACAAGACGGATTCCGCCATCCGCATCACTCACCTGCCGACCGGTCTGGTGGTGGAGTGCCAGGATGAGCGTTCCCAGCACAAGAACCGCGCCAAGGCGATGTCCGTGCTCAGCGCCCGTTTGCAGGCGGCGGAAGATGAACGTCACCGCGCCGCCGAGCAGAGCACCCGTCGCAATCTGGTCGGGTCCGGCGATCGTTCCGAGCGCATTCGTACCTACAACTACCCTCAGGGTCGCTTGTCCGAGCACCGCATCAACCTCACCCTCTACCGGCTGGGCGAAATACTGGAAGGGGATCTCGACTGCGTCATTACCCCCCTGGTGCAGGAGTATCAAGCCGATCAGCTCGCCTCTCTGGCAGAGAACAGCTGATGCAGCATCTCTGTGCCGATAGCGCCATGACCTCGGTGGAGCGCCGCTGATGCAGATCCAGCAAGCCCGGGCCCATATCATGGCGACGTTGGCCTCCGGGGAATCCCCCCGCGCCGATGCCGATGCGCTGCTCTGCCATCTGCTGGATTGTCGGCGCAGCTACCTGATGACCTGGCCGGAGCGTACCCTCGATGCCGCCCAGCAGGCCACTTTGCAGGCGTGGCTCACTCGCCGTCTGAATGGTGAGCCCATCGCCCACCTCATCGGAGAGCGGGAATTCTGGTCGCTCCCCCTCAAAGTC
>NZ_AQGQ01000175.1 GCF_000388115.1 Aeromonas molluscorum 848 | reverse complement strand
ATTGCGTACCGGAAGCCGGATTTTACAGGCTCTTAGTGAAGGTACGAGTAATAACGTCGCGCTGCTGTTCCGGAGTCAGGGCGTTGAATCGCACCGCATAGCCGGAGACACGTATGGTCAGCTGGGGGTATTTCTCGGGGTTGGCGACGGCATCTTCCAGGGTCTCGCGGCTCAGCACGTTGACGTTAAGGTGCTGGCCACCTTCGACGACCGGGTCGCTTTGCAGCGGCAGCTCGCGATATTCGAACTGGCCCAGATCGGACAGTTTGACTTCCTGATCGGCGGCAAAGGTGTCGCCTTTGGCGCAAATGCAGCGAGCCTGTTGCTGCTCTTCGTCCAGCAGCCAGAAAGAATTCAGCAGCGCAGCGTTGGCGGCCTGGGTGATTTGAATGCCCTTGATCATGGCATGACTCCTCATTAAAAGCGGATCCACTGTAAGGAAATTACCCAAATGTGCTGAAAATAACTGAAACAGCCTTAACGGGCGCTTGCCTTACACCTTTACTTTGATGGGGTCATATATAACACGTTGGTAATAAAACCAAGTTTGATCCAAATCAAAAAATGTCCGGAAAGTGACGCTTTCAGACATTTAATTCGTTGAGTTTAATCAATATTAAGTCATTTACACCAACAGGTAAGATAACTTAATTATGCACCTTTCCAATTCTTAATCTAGTAATTTAACTACATCTTATCTTCTTTTTGGCTAAATAGATAAACACAGGCCAGTGACGGGATATGACCGGGGGCTCGCTCTCTGCTCCCTTATTTCAGTCCTTTTACTGGGGCGAGTCTGAGTCAGCTCTGGTTGCGTCCGGCGGTTCCTCCCCCTATTCTGGGCTCCTTGCAGAAATTGAGAACGAGGTATCCCGGTGTTGACCTGGACGGATGTGATTGGCTCCCAGAAGGAGCAGGACTATTTCAAGCAGACCCTGGCTGCGGTCAGGGCTGAGCGGGAAGCGGGCAAACTCATCTACCCTCCGACAAGCGAGGTGTTCAATGCCTTCAAACTGACCGAGCTGGCGGACGTCAAGGTGGTGATCCTGGGACAAGACCCCTATCACGGCCCGGGCCAGGCTCATGGCCTCTGTTTCTCCGTATTGCCCGGCGTCCGTACGCCACCCTCGCTGGTCAATATTTACAAGGAGCTGGCGCGGGACTTGCCCGGCTTCACCATCCCCAACCATGGCTTCCTCGAGTCCTGGGCCAAGCAAGGGGTGCTGCTCCTTAATACGGTGCTGACCGTTGAGGCTGGCCAGGCTCACTCTCACGCCTCGCTGGGTTGGGAAACTTTCACCGACAGGGTGATAGAGCAGCTTAATGCCAGTCGGGAAGGGGTCGTGTTTCTGTTATGGGGCGCCCATGCCCAGAAGAAGGGGCGTTTCATCGACAAGGAGCGTCACCATGTGCTCACAGCGCCCCATCCCAGCCCGCTTTCAGCCCATCGCGGCTTTATCGGCTGTGGTCACTTCACTGAGACGAATCGCCTGCTGGTTGAGCAGAGCCAGAGCCCGGTCGACTGGTGTTCTGTCTGCGTCTGACTTGATTGAGGGCAAAGTTGAGGGGATAAATGGCCGTATACTCAAGACGGATATGCTCATTTTTAAGCTAAGGAGAGCCCATGTTAGCCAAGCTGCACCAGGATCATCTCAACATAGCCAGACTGTTGGATCTGCTCAAAAGCAAGCTCAATGCCATCAATGAGGAGCGGCCGGTCGATTATGCGCTGGTGCGTGACGTGATCGACTATCTGCTGGAAGTGGCGGATAAGTACCACCATCCCAAGGAAGATCTCATCTATGACTACTACCTAAAGTACCGCTTGGTCGAGGGAGAAGTTAGCCAACGGCTGCAACTGGAGCATGCCTGTCTGGCCGAGACCGGTACCCAGTTGAAGGAGATGGTGGAGATGATCCTGCTGGATGCCGTCATTCCCCTGGATCAGTTTACCGCCAAGTTGGCCCAGTTCATCATCTTGCAAGAGGGCCATATGAACTATGAAGAAGGGGTGGTTTTCCCGCATCTGCGCGATGCTCTGACCGAAGATGACTGGCGCCAACTTGAGCAACAGTGGCAAAACCGTGCCATAGGTGATCCCCTGTTCGGACCCGAGGTAAGCCAGCACTTTCAGGAGTTGGCTCGCCGCCTCTCTCTGCCTGCCAGCTAGCTGGCTACGCCATAAAAACAGGCCCGGCATGATGCCGGGCCGGTTTTTTTGCGCGAGAACGGGGCAAACGACTGCTTGGCTGAAATAAAAAGACCCCGCAGAGACGGGGTCTTTTTATGAGAGTTCATGCTTTTACAGCACTATCTCCTCGGAGAGACCATCGTAGGTGATATCGATCGACTGCAGCTCCTTCTGCAAGCGATGCTTATCCTTCAATGCCTCGATTTCTCTCCACTTGCGTTTTTTTCCCGTTGTCCCGCGACCGCGTGAACCCAGCTCAACAACATCTTCAACGTCATAGCTGAACATATCCATGGATCCCTCCTTGGTTGTTATTCTTTTCATCAATCGTATAACACAGTGTTATGGAAATTAAAACGTTTTCGTGACATTCATATGACAGGGTTCAATTGGCTAAATTAATCGGCGAAAAAAAACCGGGCACCCAAAGGGTGCCCGGTTTTTTCAGCAGGTGGAGACTCAAGCCAGGCGGCTGGCCAGCATGGTTTCCAGTTTGCCCTGATCGACGGCAAACATGCGGATCCCTTCGGCCAGTTTCTCAACGGCCATGGCATCTTGGTTAAGCTCCCAGCGGAACTCTGCTTCATTCATCGGCGTCGGCTTAGGCAGACGATCGCCGGTGTAGTTCAGCTTGCGCACCACGGCGCCTTCGCTCTTGCTCAGCTCTTCCAGCAGGGCGGGGCCTATGGTCAGGCGGTCGCAGCCAGCCAGCTCGAGGATCTCGCCGGTGTTGCGGAAGCTGGCGCCCATAACCACTGTCTGGTAGTCGTGCTGCTTGTAGTAGTCATAGATAGCGGTAACGGATACCACGCCCGGATCTTCGCTCGGGGTGTAGTCACGGTTGTGCTTGGCCTTGTACCAGTCGAGGATGCGGCCCACGAAGGGGGAGATCAGGAAGGCACCGGCTTCGGCACAGGCGCGGGCCTGGGCGAAGGAGAACAGCAGGGTCAGGTTGCACTGGATGCCCTCTTTCTCCAGCACTTCGGCGGCGCGGATCCCTTCCCAGGTGGAGGCCAGCTTGATCAGGATGCGATCGTTGGCAATGCCGGCTTCGTTGTAGAGACGGATCAGCTTGCGGGCCTTGGCGATGCTGGCGTCGGTATCGAAGGAGAGGCGGGCATCCACTTCGGTGGAGATGCGACCCGGTACTATCTTGAGCACTTCCAGACCGATATTGACCGCCAGCTTGTCACCGGCGTCGATGAGCTGTTGAGCCTGGTCCTGGCTCTGGGCCTTGGCCCAGGCGATGGCGTCGTCGATCAGCGGTGCATACTCGGGGATCTCGGCGGCCTTGAGCACCAATGAAGGATTGGTGGTGGCGTCGGTCGGCTGGTAGCGCTTGATGGCTTCGATATCACCGGTGTCGGCAACGACTGTGGTCAGGGCTTTGAGCTGAGTTAATTTATCGGCCATGGCAAATATCATCTCTTAATGGGGAGTCATCCCAGGGTGATGGCGTGGGCGGTACGTTTTGAAACAAAATTACAAAAACGCGGCGGCAGACGCTCAGAACTGCTGGATGAGGAGACCCCATCCACACTGTTTGCCTACTTAATACAGTTGAAGGGCCTACCGCAAGAGGGGGGATTGCACAGGGATCGAACAGCGGCGTGGCTCTTGGGGTGCATCATGGTTAAAGCTCATGATTTATATGATGTTTTTAATGCGGTTATCGCACTATCGAGCGGCTTGTTAACGCCACCTTTTTTGGCTTTTTATCATATTTGAGTGATTGATCACAAAAAATATCATGGCCACTACTTGAAATTTTATTACATGTAAAACGTTTTTCAAAAAGCCGGCTGTTTTTGTCAGGGTTCAGGGGAAACGTTTGAGCAAACGATGGCGCGCAGATCGGAGAAGCAGGGCCGTGCCGTCCTGCATCCCTGCTCGGGATAAATATACCCACATTAGGTATGGATTATCGTTTTTGTTGAATGTTTGCGGAATAAATGTTGTTTTTAGGCCCGCCATCGCTCGTTTTTTGTGATCAGGGTGACCTGGATCACTATTCTGAATCAGCACGCTATGCTAGATTCCGCCCCTTTAGCAGAAAGCTTATTTGGCAACATACAGCAAAGCGGTCAGCGCAGACTGGCCATGGATGTGAATAACAACGAGAGAATTATGGATACCTTAATAGCTTTACTGAACGACCTGATGTGGGGAGCCGTGCTCATCTACCTGCTGATCGGGGTCGGCATCTTCTTCACTTTCCGCCTGGGATTTATCCAGGTCCGCCACTTCGGCCACATGTTCTCGGTACTGCGTAACAGCCGAAAATCTGACAAGGCTGGCATCTCCTCCTTCCAGGCGCTCTGTACCAGTCTGGCGGCCCGAGTGGGCACGGGTAATCTGGCCGGCGTCGCTGTTGCCATCTATCTGGGTGGCCCGGGTGCCATCTTCTGGATGTGGCTGATTGCCTTTATCGGCATGGCGACCGCCTTTGTCGAGAGCACCCTGGCGCAGCTCTACAAGGTCAAGGATGAGGACGGTAACTACCGAGGTGGTCCTGCCTATTACATGGAGCGCGGCCTTGGCATGCGCTGGATGGGGGTGCTCTTCTCCCTCTGCCTGCTGCTGGCCTTCGGTCTGATATTCAACGCCGTGCAAGCCAACTCCATCAGCCTGGCCATGAACGTGGCGTTCGGCATTCCTGACTGGATGAGCGGTATCGTCCTGGTACTGCTGGCGGGCCTTATCATCTTCGGCGGCATCCGCAGCATAGCCCGCTTCGCCGAGCTGGTGGTGCCCTTCATGGCCCTGGCTTACATTCTGCTGGCCCTGGTCATTGTGGCGATGAACATCACCGAACTGCCCGGTGTGTTTGCCCTTATCTTCAAGTCCGCCTTTGGCATAGAGCAGGCCGGTTCCGGCGCCATGGGTTACGCCATCTCCCAGGCGATGATCAATGGTATCAAGCGCGGTCTCTTCTCCAACGAGGCCGGTATGGGGTCAGCCCCCAACGCTGCCGCGACTGCCACTCCCTATCCGCCACACCCGGCCTCTCAGGGTTATGTACAGATGCTGGGAGTCTTCATGGACACCATCGTCATCTGTACCTGTACTGCCGCCATCATTCTGATGTCGGGCCAGTTCGAGCCGGGCTCTGGCATCACGGGGGTTGAGCTGACCCAGCGGGCGCTCTCGTCCCAGATTGGCAGCTCGGGCAATATCTTCATTGCCACCGCCATCTTCTTCTTTGCCTTTACCTCGATCGTGGCGAACTACTCCTACGCGGAGACCAACCTCATCTTCCTCGAGCACAACCACAAGGGCGGCCTGCTGCTGTTCCGTCTGCTGGTGCTCGGCATGGTGATGTTTGGTTCCGTGGGTGAGTTGCCGACCGTGTGGGCCATGGCAGATGTTTCCATGGGCTTCATGGCCATCGTCAACCTGGTTGCCATACTCTTGCTCTCCGGGGTCGCCATCAAGCTGGCCAAGGATTACAACGATCAGCTCAAGCTGGGCAAGGTGCCGACCTTCGATGCCAACAAGTACCCGGAGATCCGCAGCCAGCTGGAAGCGGGGATCTGGGATACCCCAGCCAAGAAATAACGCATCAAGTCAGACCGATAAAAAGGGGAGCCAGTGGCTCCCCTTTTTCTATGGCTCGGCAGTGGGCGCGACGTGCGGGGCTGCGGTGCTGGTCATCGGCCGCCGTGGCGGCGAGCAAGCCATGCCATCACCATCTCTCGCGCCACTTCACCCAGACTTCACATGACTTCATATCCAGCACATGCTGGCCACCTAAGCTGGTCTCACTGCTCACCGTGACGGTGGCATCCGATAAACAAGAGGACGAAAACCCAATGCAACAACGACAGCGGATTAACTGGGTGGCAGCGAGCACGCTGCTCTGGGTCGGCCTGGCTCAGGCGGGCAACACTGCCACCGACATTCAAACCGATACCCTGAACAAGCTGGTCGATGCCAGCATCCAGCCCCTGCTCAAAGAGCAGAGGATCCCGGGCATGGCGGTCGCCGTGCTCCAAGGGGGCAAGGCGCACTACTTCAACTATGGGGTGGCAGATCGGGCTACCGGGGCCAAGGTCAGTGAGCAGACCCTGTTCGAGATAGGTTCGGTCAGCAAGGCCCTGACCGCAACCCTTGGCGCCTATGCCGCCGTGAAGGGTGGTTTCAAGCTGGATGACAAGGCGAGCCAGCATGCGTCCTGGCTGCGAGGCTCGGCATTTGACGGCATCACCATGGCGGAGCTTGGCACCTACAGCGCGGGCGGCCTGCCGTTGCAGTTTCCGGATGAGGTGGACTCGACCGACCAGATGCGGGCTTATTAACGCCACTGGTCACCCGCTTATCAAGGAGGCACTCATCGCCAGTACTCCAATCCCAGCATTGGCCTTTTTGGCCATCTCGCCGCAAATAGCCTGGGCCAGCCCTTCGAGCAGTTGATGAGCCAGACCCTGCTGCCCAAGCTCGGTCTGCATCACACCTATATCCAGGTGCCTGAGTCGGCCATGGCGAATTATGCCTATGGCTACTCCAAGGAAGACAAGCCCGTCAGGGTCAATCCGGGCGTGCTGGCGGCAGAGGCCTATGGCATCAAGACCGGCTCGGCGGATCTGCTTGCCTTTGTGCAGGCGAACATGAGGTATCAGGGGGATAGCGAGGTCAAACAGGCGATTGAGCTGACCCACCAAGGTTTCTTCTCGGTGGGGGGGATGACCCAGGGGCTGGGTTGGGAGAGCTATGCCTATCCCGTCACCGAGCAGACGCTGCTGACGGGCAACTCGCCGGCGGTCAGCTTTAAGGCCAACCCGGTGGCCGGGTTCGCGAGCCCGAAAGAGATGGGCGTGCAGAGGCTCTATAACAAGACCGGCTCGACCAACGGCTTCGGTGCCTATGTGGCCTTCGTGCCCGCCAAGGGGATCGGCATCGTCATGCTGGCCAATCGCAACTATCCCATTGAAGCCAGAGTCCGGGCGGCTCACCACATCCTGAGTCAGCTGGCTGACTAGCCTTTGCTCGATAGATAACGGATACAAGTGCGCCGGGCTGCCCCGGCGCACTTTTTCAGGGTCGCCAGTGGCGTGCTCGCACTGGCCGAGGAGGAGGCTCTCTTTGCGATGACCCCTAACCGTATTGCTCTTCCATCCAGGCTTCGACGATAAGCTGGGCCGAGACGCCATCCACGCTGCCCTTGTCGAGCGCCTTGTAACCGCCGCGCTCGAACAGACGGGCGCGGGCGTCCGTGGTGGTTAGTCGTTCATCCTTGAATTCGACCTGCTTGCCAAAGCGGCCATGGAGCCGATTGCCGAACTTGCGGGCCCGCACCGTGATCTCCTGGTCCGTGCCGTCCATGTTGAGCGGCAGACCGACAATGAGCAAGTCCGGTTGCCACTCCTTGAGCAGTTTCTCTATCTCGTCCCAGTTGGGTACGCCGTCATTGGCCTTGAGGGAGCGCAAGGGTTGCGCCGTGCCGGTGAGCTCCTGGCCGATGGCGACCCCTATGCTCTTGGTGCCGTAATCGAAGCCCATGATGCTGCGCGCTGATGACATGTCTGTTCCTGTGAGGTGAGGGAAGGGCCAGGCTTAGCTGTGCCCTATGTCGCTGGAGAGGTGCAAGGGGTTGACCCCAATGCTGGCGGCAGCTTGCTGCCAGCGCAGGTGAGTCGGAGTATCGAACAGCAGCGCCTTGTCCGGTGGTATCACCAGCCAGGCACTGTCGACCAGCTCCTGCTCGAGCTGGCCTGCGCTCCAGCCGGCGTAGCCCAGCGCCACCAGATAGTGATCCGGTGCCAGCTCCGTGCCCAGGGTCTCCAGTATGTCCTTGGAGGTGGTGACCATGAGTTCGTCACTGACCTGCAGGCTGGAGTTGAAAC
>NZ_AQGQ01000174.1 GCF_000388115.1 Aeromonas molluscorum 848 | reverse complement strand
GCTGCGGCAAGATAGGCGGGCATGTTGTTTTAACGATGAATTTGTTTAACAAAAAGTTACCTTATTGTGTGTTATTCCAGTTTTTGTTTACGTATAATCGCCGCCGAACATGAATTCTCATCATAATTCTCTGTAGTTTAAGGAAGATCTAATGGCTATCGAACGTACCTTCTCTATCGTCAAGCCGGATGCTGTCAGCAAGAACTTGATCGGTGCCATCTACAACCGCTTTGAGAGCGCGGGTCTGCGTATTGTTGCAGCCAAGATGATCCACATGAGCGCTGAGCAGGCCGGTGGCTTCTATGCCGAGCACAAAGAGCGCCCATTCTATAACGCGCTGGTGACCTTCATGACTTCCGGTCCTGTCATGGTGCAAGTGCTGGAAGGTGAGGATGCCATCCGTCGCAATCGCGAAATCATGGGCGCCACCAACCCGGCCGATGCCCTGGCCGGTACCCTGCGCTCCTGCTTCGCAGAGAGCATTGATCGCAATGCCGTGCACGGCTCCGATGCACCGGCCTCTGCGGCTCGTGAAATCGCCTATTTCTTCAGCGATGACGAGATCTGCCCGCGCGCCTGATGACGCTGGCAGTGACATTTAGCAAAGGGAGCTCCGGCTCCCTTTCGTTTTTTGGCGAAAAGCCCGATAACCCCGTATGCTGCGGGTGGAAAGGCAGACACATTATTTGTACAATGCCGCCCCCTGACGACTGTCAGCAATAATTTTGTAGTTTGTGGACTGAGGCCTTTGATGAGCGAAACAAAAATCAACCTGCTGGATCTCGATCGGGATGCCATGCGTGCCTTCTTCGTCGAGCTAGGCGAGAAGCCGTTCCGGGCAGATCAGATAATGAAGTGGATCTATCACTTTGGTTGTGATGATTTCGATCAGATGAACAACGTCAACAAGGCGCTGCGTGAACGCCTCAAGACCATCGCCGAGATCCGGGCCCCGGAGATCAGCCGCGAGCAACGTTCTGCTGATGGCACTATCAAGTGGGCACTGCAGGTCGGCGATCAAGAGGTTGAGACTGTCTATATCCCGGAAGGGGACAGGGCGACCCTGTGCGTCTCCTCTCAGGTCGGTTGTGCCCTGGCCTGTACCTTCTGCTCGACCGCTCAGCAAGGCTTCAACCGTAACCTCAAGGTCTCCGAGATCATCGGCCAGGTATGGCGCGCCGCCAAGGTGGTGGGGGGCAAACGACCCATCACCAACGTGGTGATGATGGGCATGGGTGAGCCGTTGCTCAACCTGGCCAACGTGGTGCCGGCCATGAAGCTGATGATGGATGACTTTGGTTTCAGCATCTCCAAGCGTCGCGTCACCCTCTCTACCTCGGGGGTGGTCCCCGCGCTGGACATGCTGGGTGACCAGATTGATGTGGCGCTGGCGATCTCGCTGCATGCGCCGAACGACAAGTTGCGCTCCGAGATCATGCCGATCAACGACAAGTACAACATCGAAGACTTCCTCGCAGGTGTGCGTCGTTATCTGGCCAAGTCCAATGCCAACGGCGGTCGGGTCACGGTGGAATATGTGCTGCTCGATCATATCAATGACGACATGCAGCAGGCCCACGAGTTGGCCAAGGTGCTCAAAGACACTCCCTGCAAGATCAACTTGATCCCGTTCAACCCCTTCCCGGGTAACCCCTTTGGCAAGCCGAGCAACAGTCGCATCGACCGTTTCTCCAAGGTACTGATGGAGTACGGCTTCACCGTCATCGTCCGCAAGACCCGGGGCGAAGACATCGATGCGGCCTGTGGCCAGCTGGTGGGGGAGGTGATCGACCGCACCAAACGCACCATGAAAAATCGGATGCAACAGGAAGGGATTTCCGTCAAAATGGTCTAACCGCTAAGCCATTGTATAGTCAGGGAAATGGATACACGTAAATTGATACTGGTGGCGGCGCTTTACGCGCTGTCCGGCTGCGTGACCGAGACTAGCTACGTTGGCCCGAACTCGACACAACGCGAAGTCGGCCCTGATCTCAAAGCGGCAGCCCAGACCAGACTGGATTTGGGCCTCCAATATTTGCGTCAGGGCAATGCCGAACAGGCGAAATTCAATCTGGACAAGGCTCTTCAGTACGATCCTGATAATGCCCAGATCCAGGTCGGCTTTGCCTATTTCTTCCAGCAGGTCCAGGACTACAAGTCGGCAGAGGCGAGTTATCGGAAAGCCTTGGCCATGGATCCGACCAATGCTGACGCGATGAACAACTATGGGGCCTTCCTCTGTAATCGCGGCCGATTCGACGAGGCCGACAAGGCATTCAACCAGGCCATCGCGCAACCTGACTACGTCAAGGTCGCCAATACCTATGAGAATGCGGCTATCTGCGCGTTGCAAAACAATCGAAAAGAGAAGGCGAGCGAGTACTATCATCTTGCCCTAGGGTATAATCCCCGAGATCCAAGGTTATTGCTGGACTTGGCCGAGCTTTCCATGAAAGATGACAAGCTGACCGATGTGCAGGATTATCTCGTTCGTTATACGGCCGTGGCCGATGAAAACGAAGAGAGTCTCTGGTTGAGACTGCGTCTCGCCCAGTCGATGGACAAACCGGCATTACTTCACCAATTCGGGACTGAGCTGGTACAGCGCTTTCCCTCTTCGCCACAAGCCAAGCGTTACTTAGCCAATGACTATTGAACAGCAACACGACTCTCAAGACGAATCTCAGGCAGCAGGCCCAGGCCAGCTGCTGCGCGCCGCTCGCGAACAGCTTGGCTGGACCCGTGAGCAGGTAGCCTCACGCCTTCATCTTCGTCTGACCCTGATTGCGGCTATCGAATCAGACACTTACGATAAAAATACTGCTCACACCTTTATCCGTGGCTACTTGCGTACTTATGCCAAGTTGGTCAATGTGCCGGAAGAGACAGTCCTGGCCGCCTACACCAAGTTGGGACTGACGCCGCCTGACAACATTGATATGCAGAGCTTCTCGCGCCGCTCCCGTCAGCAGGCCAACGACAGCCGCCTCAAACTGGTGACCTGGCTGGTGATCCTGGCGCTGATCGGTTTGTCCGTCGCCTGGTGGTGGCAGAGTACGGCCAAGCGTTCAGCCGGGGAGGATGCACTCGCTGCCAGCGAGATGAGTACACCAGCCGAGCCACAGGCATCGACCGAGATCAATGAGGCGACTCAGGGTGAACTGCCTGTCGAACAGGCTGGTGCGGTTGACGAGGGGAGTGTATCAGCCCCTGTCGTTGAGCAGAGCACCACCGCGAGCGAGGCCGTCAGTACAGCCCCGGTTGAAGATGCTGTGGTCAGTGATGCTGTTGCCACCGTGCCTGACTCCGCAACGGATACTGCGGCCAGCGTTCCCCAACTCAAGTTGAACTTTGCCGCCGACTGCTGGCTCGATGTGAAAGACAGCACGGGCAAGACATTGTTCAGTGGCCTCAAGAAGGCCAATGATGAATTGACCCTCGCCGGGACAGCCCCCTTCAAGTTCATCATAGGGGCGCCCATGGCCGTCAAGATTGAATTTGAAGGCAAGTCCATCGACATGAGCCGTTACAACAACGGCCGGACCGCCAAGTTCGCGTTGCCGCAGGAGTAAGCTCTACCCATGTCCGCTCACCAATCCCCGATCATTCGTCGTAAATCCAAGCAGATCATGGTGGGTAATGTACCGGTTGGGGGCGATGCCCCCATCACGGTCCAAACCATGACTAACACCAAGACCACGGACGTGGCCGCCACCGTCGAGCAGATCCGGCGCATCGAACGAGTAGGTGCTGACCTGGTCCGGGTCTCAGTGCCGACCATGGAGGCAGCTGAAGCCTTCAAGCTCATCAAGCAGCAGACCAATATCCCCATCATTGCCGACATCCACTTTGACTACCGTATCGCCCTGAAAGTGGCCGAATACGGCGCCGATTGCCTGCGCATCAATCCAGGCAACATCGGTAGTGAAGAGCGGGTACGTGCCGTGGTTGCCTGTGCACGGGATCTCAATATTCCGATCCGTATCGGCGTCAACGGTGGCTCTTTGGAGCGGGATATCCAGGAAAAATATGGTGAGCCGACGGCTGAGGCACTGCTTGAGTCTGCCATGCGCCATGTGGATTACCTGGACCGCCTCAACTTCGATAACTTCAAGGTCAGCGTCAAGGCATCCGATGTCTTCCTCGCCGTGGGTGCCTATCGCCTGCTGGCCAAGCAGATCGACCAGCCCCTGCATCTGGGCATTACCGAGGCGGGTGGTTTTCGCGCCGGTGCCGTCAAGTCCGCCATTGGCTTGGGCATGTTGCTGGCCGATGGTATCGGCGACACCTTGCGCATCTCCCTGGCGGCGGATCCGGTGGAGGAGGTCAAGGTCGGTTTCGATATCCTCAAATCCTTGCGCATTCGCTCCCGTGGCATCAACTTCATCGCCTGTCCCTCCTGCTCCCGTCAGGAGTTCGATGTGATAAGCACAGTCAATGCCCTGGAAGAGCGGCTCGAAGACATCATTACTCCCATGGATGTCTCCATCATCGGCTGCGTGGTCAATGGCCCGGGTGAAGCCCTGGTCTCAGATCTCGGTCTGGCGGGTGCGGCCAACAAGAGTGCCTTCTATGAAGGGGGCCTGCGGGTCGATCGTCTGGACAACAAGGATCTCATCCCCGTGCTGGAGCGCCGCATCCGTGCCCGTGCCGCCATGCTGGATCCCGCCAACCAGATCCGGATAGACAAAGCTTAAACAGTCTGCTGATCCCTATCAGCCAGCGCCGGACAGCCAAGGCCTGAGTCCTTGCTGAGCCGGTTGAGCCATCATGCCGCACTGGAACTGCCCCGATTTTACCTCGGGGCTGAAAATCCCTATAATGCGGCCACATTTCACGTCTTTTTCTCGAGTAGCAACGTGGCAAAACAGATTCAAGCGATTCGCGGTATGAATGACTGCCTGCCGGAGCAGAGCCCGGTATGGCAGAAAGTGGAACAGACCCTGCGTCAGGTCGTCGCCAGCTATGGCTATAGCGAAGTGCGCATGCCCATCGTCGAGCAGACTCATCTGTTCAAGCGCGCCATCGGTGAAGTGACCGACGTGGTCGAAAAAGAGATGTATACCTTCGAGGATCGTAACGGTGACAGCCTGACCCTGCGCCCGGAAGGGACTGCCAGCTGCGTCCGTGCAGGTATCGAGCATGGCCTGCTCTACAACCAGGAACGCCGCATGTGGTATATGGGCCCCATGTTCCGCCACGAGCGTCCCCAGAAGGGTCGCTATCGCCAGTTCCATCAATTCGGTGTCGAGCTGTTTGGCGTCAATGGCCCGGACATCGATGCCGAACTCATCATGCTGACCCACCGTTTGTGGCGGCTGTTTGGCATTCAGGATCATGTCTGCCTGCAGCTCAACACCCTGGGTCAGAGCGAGGAGCGCGCGGCCTATCGTGACGCGTTGGTCGCCTATCTGGAACAGTACAAGGATGAGCTGGATGAAGACAGCCAGCGCCGCATGTACAGCAACCCGCTGCGGGTGCTCGACTCCAAGAGTGAGCGCGTTCAGGAAATTCTGGTCGGTGCTCCGCGTCTGTTTGATCATCTGGGCGAGGCCAGCCTGGCCCACTTCGAGGGGCTCAAGAAGCTACTCGATACCGCCGGCATTCAATATGAAGTCAATGAGCGCCTGGTACGGGGTCTGGACTACTACAACCTCACCGTATTTGAGTGGGTCACGAGCAGCCTGGGCGCCCAGGGCACAGTCCTGGCCGGTGGCCGTTACGATGGTCTGGTCGAGCAGCTCGGTGGTCAAGCCACCCCAGCGGTCGGCTTTGCCATGGGCATAGAGCGGCTGGTGCTGATGCTCGAGACCCTCGAGCTCAATGCTGACATTCGCCCTGCGGTCGATGTCTACCTGGCAATGGTCGGCGAGGGGATAGAAGCCGCTGGTTTCCAGTTGGCCGAGCGGCTGCGCGATGCGTTGCCCGATCTTCGCCTGATGAGCCATTGTGGTGGCGGCAATTTCAAGAAGCAGCTTAAACGTGCCGACAAGAGCGGCGCATCCATTGCCCTGATCCTCGGCGAGTCCGAGGCACAAAACGGGGAAGTGACCATCAAATATCTGCGTGGCCAGGGGGAACAACAGACCCTGAAGGTCGACGCCGTCATTGCCCTGCTGGCAGTCAAAGGAGAGTAAGCCGTGGAAGTTTATACCACCGAAGATCAACAGGTTGAGGTTATCAAGAGCTGGTGGAAAGAGAACGGCACCTCGGTGATTGCCGGGACCGTCATTGGCTTGGTCGGCCTGTTTGGCTGGCGCTATTACAACGAATATCAGCAGACAAGCAAGGAAACGGCTTCCCAGGCTTACAACCAGCTGATTCAGGTCCTGGCCAAGGGTGACGATGCCGCCTTTGCCCAGGCGCAGACCTTCATCGGTGAGCACAAGGGCGAATCCTACAGCGAGCTGGCGGCCCTGCAACTGGCTGCCGCCGCCGTCAAGGCCGGCAAGCTGGATCTGGCCGAGCAGCAGCTTGACCAGGTGGTCGCACAGGGTGACGAGAGTGTGCAACCCATTGCTGGCCTGCGTCTGGCCCGGGTGCTTGGCGATCAAGGTAAGTTTGACGATGCACTGGCGCAGCTCGACAAGATAAAGAGCGAGGCCTTCAAGGCCCAACTTGCCGAAGTGCGTGGCGATCTGCTGCTCAAGCAGGGCAAGCCGGAAGAGGCCCGCGACGCCTATCAAGCCGCAGCCGATGCCGGTGGCCTGCAAGCCAGCCCCGAGCTCAAGCTGAAGATGGACGACCTGGCTCTGCCGACCAACGTCAATGCAGGAGCGCCGGATGCGTGATCTGAAACGTGACCTTAAAAGGGTGGCGCTAGGCACCGCCATCGCCGTGGCGCTGCAAGGCTGCTCCCTGTTCAGCAAGGATGAAGATCTCAACCCCATGGCGGCATTGCCCCAGGTTGAGTCCAGCTTCCAGGCCGATGCCCTGTGGAGCAGCTCTGTGGGAGATGGCATAGGCAATTTCTACTCCCAGCTGCGCCCCGCGGTCGAGGATGATGTGATCTATGCCGCCGCCCGTGGCGGTGACGTGACCGCCTTCGACCGTGCGAGCGGCAAGGAGCTGTGGAGCGTGGATCTGGCGGACCTGCCGGTCAACGAAGACAAGCGCAGCGCCCGTCTCTCCGGCGGTCTGGTGTCTCGTTATGGCAAGCTGTTCCTTGGCTCCGAAAACGGCCAGGTCTATGCCCTGGACGAAAAAGACGGCGCCGTGCTCTGGCAGACCAATGTGCCGGGCGAAGTGGTTGCCAGCCCAGCGGTCGAGGATGGCCGGGTCGTGGTACTGACTACCTCGGGGCGTCTGGTCGCTCTGGATACCGATGAAGGCAAGCTGCAATGGACCCTGTCCGAAGAGCAGCCGCCGTTGACCCTTCGCAGTACAGGTTCCCCTGTCATTACCAATGGTGCCGTCTTGTACGGACGCGCCGATGGCAAGGTGGGCATCGCCCTGCTCAGCAACGGTCAACCGGTGCGCCAGTCCAAGGTTGCCGATCCGCGCGGCGCCACCGAACTGGATCGCATGGTGGATGTGGATGCCGCACCGCTGATTGCCGGTGATGAACTCTATGCCATCGCTTACAATGGTCAGTTGATGGCCCGCAAGCTGATGACTGGCGACGAGGTGTGGAAGCGCAAATATTCCGGCTATCGCGACATGGCGGTGAGCGGTGATGCCATCGTGCTGACCGACAGCCGCAGCCACCTGTTTGCCATTGACCGTCGCAACGGTCTGGAGCTGTGGTCCAACACTCAGCTGGAAAATCGCAGCGTCACAGCTCCCGTCGTCTTTGGTGACTACGTGGTGGTGGGCGATGTGGAAGGTTACCTGTATTGGCTGGATCGTACCGACGGTACCATCAAGGCGATGCAGCAGCTCGATAGCAGTGGTCTCTATGCCGCCCCTCTGGTGGATGAAGATGTACTGTATGTACAGAGCCGTGACGGCAAGTTGTACGCCCTTAAGCGTCCCTGATCGTCCGATAATATGATTATCCGGCTCCTGGTCTTCGGACCCGGAGCCTTTGTCGTCTTGAGAATGAGGCTTTTATGACTCCTGTAGTAGCCCTGGTGG
>NZ_AQGQ01000173.1 GCF_000388115.1 Aeromonas molluscorum 848 | reverse complement strand
CTCAGTACCAGTCCACGGATGAGGCACTGACCCTTGGCAGCGAGACCGAGAACCGGGTCGGTGCCATCTGGCAGCAGATCTTGGGGCTGGCCACCATGGCGCCAGCGGACAACTTCTTCGAGCTGGGGGGCCAGTCCCTGCAGACCATCCAGATAGTCAACCGGCTCGGCGCCGAGTTCGGGGTGCAGGTCAAGGTCTCCGACGTGTTCGATCACCCTCGCCTCGACGATTTCTGCCGCTTCCTCGACGGCCTGCTTTCCGAGGATGAAGAGAGCGTGGAGATGGTGTGGTGATGTATAAGGAGCAACAAGCAATGGCCTTTGATTTCACTGGCAAGCGGGTCTGGGTGACCGGGGCTGGCCGCGGCATCGGCCGCGAGGTGGCAACGCAGTTCGTGGCGGCCGGCGCCTGTGTGGTGGGGCTGGATCTGGCGTTTCCCGAAGCGGACTACCCCTATGCCACCCGGCTGCTCGATATTGGCGACTCGAAGGCGGTCAACGCCTGCTGCGCAGCGCTGCTGGCGGACGGCGGGCTCGATGTGCTGGTGAACGGGGCCGGGGTGCTGCGCCTGGGCCCCACCGAAACCTTAAGCGATGACGACTGGCACGACTGCATGACGGTCAACGCCAGCGGCGTCTTCTATCTGCTGCGGGCCCTGGTGCCCCACTTCAAGGGGCAGCGGCGCGGCGCCATCGTCACCATCGGCTCCAACGCGGCCCATGTGCCGCGCATGCAGATGGCGGCCTATTGCGCCTCCAAGGCGGCGGTCACCAGTCTGACCCAGACGGTGGGGCTGGAGCTGGCCCCCTTCGGCGTGCGCGCCAACCTGGTGTCGCCGGGCTCGACGGATACCCCCATGCTGCGCGGCATGCTGCCAAGCGAGGAGGCCATGGCCCGCACCATTGCCGGGTTGCCGGAGCAGTTCAAGCTCGGCATCCCCCTGCGCAAGCTAGCCACCCCGGCGGAGATCGCCCATACCGTCCTCTTCCTGGCCTCGGATCTGGCCAGCCACATCACGCTGCAGGATCTGGTCGTCGACGGCGGCGCCACCCTGAGTGCCTGAGGCTTGAGAAACAGATGAACAATATGATTTTGCTGTTGAAACAGCTGGAACGGCAGGGAGTCAAGCTGGCGCTGAACGACAAGGGCCAGCTTATCTCCCAGTCGAGCAAGGAGGCGGTGACGCCGGCCATCGGCGCCACCATTAAGGCCCACAAGGATGAGCTGGTACGCTGCCTGGCGGCCCGCGCCGCCTTCGAGGCGCCCATTCTTGCGCAACGTGAGGCCGAGGGCGCCAGGCAGGGGCCGCTCTCGTCCTCCCAGAGCGGGCTCTGGTTTATCGAGCAGTACGAGGAGGCCTCCCACCTCTACAACATGCCGGTCTATTTCCGCGTCAAGGGAGAGCTGGACACGGCCGCCCTGGAGTTTGCCTTCGACCACCTGTTTGCCCGCCACCCCAGCATGCGCACCCGCTTCATCAAGGACGAGGCGGGCAGGGGCGCGCAGGAGATCCTGCCGCACGTGCCCTTCAAGTTGCAGATTGAGGACGTGAGCGCAGAGCCCATTGCCGAGCGCGAGGCCTATGTGGCCCGCCGGGTGCGCGAGGAGATAGGCCGCCCCTTCTCCCTGACCCAGGGGGATCTGAGCCGGGTGCATCTTATTCGGCTGGGCAGCCGCGAACACGTGCTGCTGATCACCCAGCACCACATCATCTCCGACGGCTGGTCGGTCAAGAACATGTTCGCGGATCTCAAGCGCGCCTTTCTTGCCCATCAGAACCGCGAGCTTCTGCAGGTGAGCGAGCTGCCGCTCACCTACATCGACTATGCCCGCTGGTTCAACTCGGACCGTTTTCTCGATTATCACGCCGAGTTCAAGCCGTTCTGGGTCGACCGGCTCGGTGGCAGCCCCGAGGTGCACGGCCTGCCACTCGACAAGCCGCGCCCGGCCCATCAGGACAGTGGCGGCGAGCTGGTCTTCTCCACCATCGACAACACGCTGTGGGAGAGCTTCAAGCGCCTCTGCCAGCGCCACAGCACCTCCAACTTCATCGGTCTGCACGCCCTGTTTGCCCTGCTGATGGTGCGCCAGAGCGGCGAGAAGGAGGTGGTGATCGGCACCCCGCTCGCCTATCGCGAGCGCCACGAGATCGAGTCGCTGGTGGGCTTTTTTGTCAATACCCTGGTGCTGCGCACTCAACTCAGCGGCAAGCCCAGCTTTGTCGACTATCTGCAGCAGTGCCGGGAGGAGGATCTGGCGGCCTTCGATCACCAGCTCTACCGTTTCGAGGCGCTGGCCGAGGCCATCGGCGCCGATCGCACCACCGCCATCAACCCCATCTTCCAGATCATGCTGGTCTATCAGGCCAAGGTGGACTTCAACGATCTTATCCCCGGTTGCCAGCTGGTGGAGGAGACCTCGCCGGTGCTGCCGGCCAAGACCGACATCTCGGTCAAGGTGACCGAGCTGATGGACTCCGTCAGGGTAGACTGGCTGTTTGCCACCGCCCTGTTCGAGCGAGAGACCATCCAGGCTCTTGCCGATCGCCTGCTGCACCTGATGCGCGCCGTGGTAGCGGCCCCCGAGACCGACATCTGGCAACTGCCGCTGGAGGCGGGCACCGACCAGGCGGCGCTGGCCGCTGCGCTTGCCGACCTGCCGCCGGATTACCACAACCGTGACACCCTGCTCTGTCATATCGAGCGGCGCGCTGGGAAGTGCCCGGACGCGCTGGCGGTCAGCGACGGCGCGCAATCGTTGACCTATGGCGAGCTGGAGGTGCGTGCCAACCGGCTGGCCCACTGGCTGCTGGCCAAGGGCGTCACCCCGGGCGCCGCCATCGGCATCCAGGCCAGACGCGATGTCGCCTTCGTCATCGCCCTGCTCGCCTGCTGGAAGGCGGGGGCGGCCTATGTGCCCCTCGACCCTGCCTATCCCGCCGAGCGGCTGGCCCATATCTTAGGCGATGCATCCATCAGCCTAGTGCTGGGTGGCGTGCCGGACCCGCGGCTTGGCGAGGCGCTGGCGGGGACGATTGCCGAGTATCACGATCTGCACCAGCTTGCGCTGGACAAGATGCCAACCAGCACGCCTGCACTGCCTCGGGACGCCGCCATGCTGGCCCAGATCATCTACACCTCCGGCAGCACCGGCCTGCCCAAGGGGGTCATGGTAGAGCAGGGCAGCCTGGTCAACCTGATGGCGGATCACGGCGAGCGCATCGCCCTTGGGAAGGGTGGCGCCATGTTCAACTGCATGTCCCTCTCGTTTGATGCCGGCAACATGACCAGCTTGCTGCCCCTGTACTGCGGCGCGGCCCTGCACTTCGGCGAGCCGGGCGAGGGGGTGATCGGCGCCGCGATCGCTTGCGCTGCCAGCCACATGATCCTGCCCACGGCGCTGTTGGCAAATCTATTGCCAGCGGCGGATCTCGGTTCCCTCAAGGCCATCGGTTTTGGCGGCGAGGCGTGCCCGAGCAGCCTGGTGGAACGCTGGGGGGAGCGGGTTGCGCTCTTTAACATGTACGGCCCGACCGAGTGCACCGTCACCGCGCTCTGCGCTCGGCTCACTCCGGGTGCGCCCATCACCATAGGTCGACCCGTCAACAACCTGAAGGCGCTGATCCTGGACGAAGGGGGCAACCTCTGCCCGGTGGGGGTGCCAGGCGAGCTCTGCCTGAGTGGTCTCGGCCTGGCCCGCGGCTACCTCAATCTGCCAGAGCGTACCCAGGAGGCCTTTATCGAGCTGGCGCTGGCTGATCGTACCCATCGCCTCTATCGCACCGGCGATCGGGCCCTGATGCGCCGCGACGGCAACATCCAGTATCTGGGCCGGATAGACGAGCAGATCAAGCTGCGCGGCTATCGCATCGAGCCCGGCGAGATAGAGACCCAGATTGCCGCCCTCGAGCCGGCCATTCGCCAGATCAAGGTGGTGGTGCAAGAGGGCCGCCTGCTCGCTTACGCCAGCCTGCAAGCCGGCGCGACGGAGCCGGACGGCGAGGCCCTGCTGCAACGGGCCGGCGAATGCCTGCCCGAATACATGGTGCCGGTGCGGCTCTGTTGGCTCACCGAGATGCCGCTCACCCCCAACGGCAAGCTGGACCTGCGCCGTCTGCCTGCCATTGACTGGCAGGAGAGCAAGAGCGAGCCACAGAGCGAGCTGGAGCAGACCGTGCTCGCCATCTGGCAGGGGGTGCTCAAGCAGTCCCTCGGGGTGGAGGATGACTTCTTCCGTTTGGGCGGTGACTCCATTCTCAGCATCCAGCTCACCACCAGGCTGCGGGATGCGGGGCTGCACTGCAGCGTCAAGGATGTGTTCGAGGCCAAGACGGTGCGCCGCCTCTGTCGCCAGCTCGGCCAGCAGCAGGCGGTCAGTCACCAGACCGAACAGGGCAACCTGGTCGGCGACTTCCCGCTCCATCCCATCCAGCACTGGTTCTTCGAGCAGGGCTTTGCCAAGCCCGGCCACTGGAATCAGGGGGTGATATTGCGCCTGCCCGCCGGGATCGATGATGACACCCTGGCCGGCTGGCTGACCACACTGCGCCAGCATCACGACGCCCTGCGTCTGGCGGTGACCCCAACCGGCCAGCGCTATCTGGCCGAGCTGGCGCTGCCGCCCTTGCCGACCCTGGATGCAGGAACACTCGGCGGGGCTGAGCTGCAGGCCCGCCTGACCGAGCTGCAGGGGGAACTCGACCCTGCCAGCGGCCACACCCTGGCCTGGGCCCGCCTGCGCAATCTCTCCTTGGCGGGCGATCGCGGGGGTGATCGCGAGACGGTGGAGGGGCTCTTCCTCGCCTTCCATCACCTGGTCATCGATGCGGTCTCCTGGCGGATTCTGGCCGAGGATCTTGCACGGGTGAGCAGGGGCGAGCCGCTGTCCGCCAAGGGCAGCAGCTATCGCCAGTGGGGCGAGGGGCTTGCGGCCTACGCCAAACGAGAAGAGGATCAGCTTGGCTTCTGGCTGGCTCAGGGGGAAGGCAGCTTGGGTCACCTGCTGGAAGCGGCGCGCGCCGTCGATGGCCGCGCCGCCGCCAGCCTGCTGCAACTGAGTCAGGAGACCACGGCTCGTCTCATCGACACCGCCAACCAGGCCTACTTCACCCGGGTGCCCGACCTGCTGCTGGCAGCACTGACCCGTACCCTGAGCGAGCAGGGTTACGGCAGCCGTCACTGCGTGATGCTGGAAGGACACGGCCGTGAGGCCATCGATGCCGAACTCGACGTGAGCCGTACCCTGGGCTGGTTCACCAGCACCTACCCGCTGGCGCTGGCGGATGCCGGGGTGTGGGACGCGCTGGTCTGCGCCACCAAGGAGCAACTGCGCGCCGTGCCGGACAAGGGGGTGGGCTTCAACGCCCTGCGGCTGCACCACCCTCGTGGGTCTGAGTTGCCCCAGGCCCTGGTGGTCTTCAACTACCTGGGGGTCAGCCATCAGGGCGAGGCAGCTCAGCCTTGGCAGCCCCTGCCGATGGCACCGGGGGCCCCCACGTCCCCTGACAACCTGCCGCGGGAGCTGGTGAGCCTGCACGGGGGCGTGTTTGATGGCCGCCTCACCCTGCGCCAGGTGGGCGCCCTCAACCAGCAAGGGAGCGATGCCCTGATGGCGCGACTGGCGGACAACCTGACGGCGCTGGTAGAACACTGCTGCAACCTGAAGGCTCCGCGCCATACTCCGAGCGACTTCCCGGGGATCGCTCTCTCGCAAAGCTCGCTCGATCGGGTGCTGAGCGGGCGCGAGGTGGAGACATTGCTGCCCATGACCTCGCTTCAGCAGAGCATGTTCCATCACAGGGCGCTGCTGCCCCGGGATCACGCCTATCACCTGCAGACCGAGATAGACTATCAGCAGCCGCTGGACCTGGCGGTCTACCGTCAGGCCTGGCAGGGGCAGATCGCCCGCTGGCCTGCCCTTCGCAGCGAACTGGTGCTGGCAGACGGTGTGGCGCTCCAGCGCATCCTCAAGTGCGCCGAGTTGCCATTCCACTATGAGGACTTGTCTGAAGTGGAAAATGCAGAGGCTCGGGTCCAGGCCTACCGGGAGCAGGATCTGGCCCGCCCGATCCCGCTCAAGCAGGCGCCCCTGCTGCGCCTTGCCTGCTTCAAACTCGCCCCCGATCACCACAAGGTGATCTTCAGCGCCCATCACTCCGTGCTGGATGGCTGGAGCGGCCCCGTGTTGCTGGGTTCCTTGCATCGCGGCTATCAGGCGCTGATGAACGGCCTGTTGCCCCAGCGCGAGCCGGATACCGCCTGGCTCGAATTTGGCCGCCATATCGCCAGCCAAGCCCGCAGCGCCGAGGCTTACTGGCAGGGGCGGGGCGAGCTCTTGGCCAAGCCCAACGATCTCGCCTGCCTGTTCGGGGTGACGCTGGACGCGGGTTCAAGCGGGCGCCATACCCAGCAGCGACCGGCGGTGTGTGCCACGGCGTTGCCGACCGAGGTGGCGACCTTGCTCGCCCACCGTGCCCGTGACCTTGGCGTGACCTCGGGCCTGTTGGCCCAATACACCTGGCACCGTCTGCTGGCACGCCGCTCTGGCGATGCCGTCACCCTGGTGGGCAACGTGACCCCGGGCCGGGACTATCCCATCGAGGGGATCACCGCGAGCGTCGGGCTCTACATCAACAGCCTGCCGTTGGCGCTGGAGTGGCGCACCGAGGTGACCCTGGCCGAGCATATCGCCCAGTTGCAGACGGATTTGATGGCGCTCAATGAGCACGGCACCCAGTCGCTGGCGGCGCTGACGAAAGGTAGATCGCGTCTCTTCCAGAGCCTGTTCGTGTTCGAGAACTACCCCATGCCGGCGGTCCCTGCCACCCCCGAACCCCACCAGCTGGTGCCGCAGTTTGGCACCGTGGTGGAGAAGGTGGAGCTTCCTCTGTCGCTCGTGGTCAGCAGCCGGGGCGAGACGCTCCAGCTGCGCCTCGAGTTCGACGGCGAGCAGATCCCCGAGGCCCAGGCCGAGGAGGTGCTGGCTGACTGGCGGGCCGAGCTCGGCTGGCTGGCGCAGGCGGATCTTAACCAGCCGGCCAAACCGGCGGCGGCCGCGTCGTCCCCGGCGATGGCACAAGGGGCAGCCACAAGAGCAGAGTCCGACCTGGCTCAGCCACCGGCCGAGGCCCGCGCTCTGGTGGCCCTGTGGGAGCGCCAGTGCGGCGTGCCCGGCATCTGGCAGCAAACCTTGATGGATCTGGGAATAGACTCGGTGCAGCAGCTCGCCCTGCTGGCGGCCCTCAACGAGGCGCTTGCGCAGGATCGGGTGCCACTCACCCTGCAGACCCTCAAGGCCCATCCATCCCCCAGCCGGCTCTATCGCCACTGGCTGGTGCGCCAAGAGGAGGCCGTATCATGACAGTGACCATCAGGCATGAGGCCCAACTCGTGCAGACCCGGCCCGCCCCCCATGAGGGGGCGGCCAACCTGGGGGCGCGGCTGGCGGCCTGTCTGGCCGCGACCCCGCTGGCTCCCGCCATTCGCATGGGCGGGGAGGGCACCGGTGAGGGCGGATCAGATGAGCTGTGGCTCAGCTATGGCGCGCTCAATGCCAGGGTGGCCCAGATTGCCGCCCGCCTGCAGGGGCTGGCGGTGGGGGAGCGGGTCGGCCTCTATCTCTCCCGCAGCCCGGATCTGGTGGCCAGCCTGCTGGCCTGCCTGCGCCTCGGCCTCTGCTTCGTGCCGCTGGAGCCGGACTTTCCCCTGGAGCGGCTGCAGGGGATAGCCCGCCAGGCCAGGCTCTCGGCGGTGATCTGCGATGAGGAGGCGGGGACCCCGGACTTCGGTTGCCCCCTGCGCCCCCTCAAGGGGCCGGCCCCCGGCGGGGCTCTCTCCTGGCCCAGGGTGGACGACGCCCTGGCGGCCTACATGATGTTCACCTCGGGCTCCACCGGCGAGCCCAAGGGGGTGGTCATCAGCCGCCGGGCCCTGCTCTGCTTCCTCGACGGGATCCGCGAGCGGCTCGTACTCTCACCGAGCTGCCATTGGCTCTTTATAACCACCCCGGCCTTCGACATCTCCCTGCTGGAGATGCTGGGGCCGCTCTGGGGCGGTGGCCGGTTGACGGTGGCAGGCAATCAGCACAACAAGGACTCCCCGTGGGGATGCTGGCGCTGCTGGGGGCGGATCCTTCCATCAACTG
>NZ_AQGQ01000172.1 GCF_000388115.1 Aeromonas molluscorum 848 | reverse complement strand
AGGCAGAGCAACTGACTTGTAATCAGTAGGTACAACCACGTTCGATTCCGGTAGCCGGCACCATTTATAGATTGCCCAGATAGCTCAGTCGGTAGAGCAGGGGATTGAAAATCCCCGTGTCGGCGGTTCGATTCCGTCTCTGGGCACCAAGTACAATTCCTCCTTAGTTCAGTCGGTAGAACGGCGGACTGTTAATCCGTATGTCGCTGGTTCAAGTCCAGCAGGAGGAGCCAACACAAAAGCCCAGCAGCAATGCTGGGCTTTTTCTTTGCCTGTTTTTTACGGCTGACCAGATTTGCATGGCAGGTTCGGTTATTGCGTGTCGATGGAGTCATGGTCTGCTGGCGAGCGTTGAGTCTATCAAGTGTCCCCTCTCTGCTGTTGTTTCACCTGTGGATCAGTCCTGCGTCACTTTGCCAGCATGATACCTTGCATTTTTAGCCAGAATGCCTCCTGACAGGCGTTGTGGAACAGCTTGCGTGGCGGCGTGATGGGCATGTGGCTGGTGACAACTCGATAGCTTATCCAGCATTCGGCGCATAGCTGTTCTGAGGGGACCTGGTCCTGCTCTATCTGATGACAGATGGCGACCCCATTGGCGAACCAATAGGTGGTTTGCTGGTGCTGGATCAGGGTGCCACTCTCGTCATGCTCGCTATAGTGTTCACTCTGCTGGTGGGTGATGGTCGCCGGTCCCGGCTGCCGATGGATTGCATTGATATAGGTAATGAGCTGATTCATTGCCGTTCTTGTCTGTGATGGGGGCTGGGTTTGGGCGCTGGCCGAAGGCGTCGAGATCTTAACTTGCTGCACCGCGGGCGGCAATCCTGCACGGATGCGGAAGTGGTGACTGCATGAAGGAGATAAGTGATGGGGATCCCCCAAGACAAGGCCGAGCTGCTGCTCGCCATCGACACGAATTTTGGCAAGTTGCTCAAGGCGTTGCAGGCCGTCCCCGTGAGTCGGGGGCAGGAACTGGTGATGGAGGGGTACAGCAAGGGCACCAGCATGAGCGTGGTCCATCTCTGTATTTTCACTACTCATTCCTGTACGCATAACAAGTTCCGGTCCATATCTGGTCCGCTTGGTAAAGCTATGCTTGTGGTGAATGGTGTCACTCGGATGAGTAGATAACAGCGTTCGCCGTCAGGCCATTTCTCCGGTCGCCAGCTCCGGTCTTTGCTGCTGAGTGTGTTGGCTATGGTAAGACCGGAGGGAGACCGGAGAGGCCAATCAGAAGGAATAGCAGGCAAGAGTGAGCGTGGACTGTGACCCTGATGTCAAAAGTTACCCCAGCAGAGTTGACTGGATATGTTCAGCGTGGGTCTGGGGGATATCCGGTCTAAGCGGATTTTCAAACATATATTAAATCCATGTTCATCCAGAACATCAGGCCCTGAGCTAACCGCTCAGGGCCTTTTTCATATCCACGATTTAAAGGAATGAGCATGTTTATCCACCAAATTTTGCGCAAACAAGTAGCCGCGATCAGCATCAAGCCAATGAGAGACGGCAGTGTCGACTTCACGGTTAAGGGCAGCACCAGAGGGGCAGTCAAAGGCGCACTCACCGGAGCTGGTGTCGGTGCCAAAGGCGGTATCACTGGAGCCGTCGCAGGCACCATCATCGGTGGCGCTATCGGCTATATCACTGGGCCAGCGGATTGAGGGAGGTTAGCCATGGACGAGTTCATTCAAGAAGGAAAATACGCTTCCCACGAAACGCTAAAGGGGTATGCCTACAGCTGGCAAACGCTGAGCTTGCTGATGCAGGAGGTCATCACGAATGGAATGTATGTTCCTGAGTTCCTGCCAGATGAAAACCAGTCTGTGCTGCTGGTCGTGGTCAAAGAGGCAACCGTGCTTAAGGCCAAGTCCCTGCACAGTGAAGCACCTGAAGTATTGATCTCGATAGCATCCCATACGAGAGAGTCAGTCCGGGATGACGACAACGGTTACTACGCCGACTACTGGCGGTTAGCTGCGGGAACCATCCAGCTGATCGACTGCGCAGAAGATGCCGTGTTCTGGCTGCCACTCCCAGCAGTGGAAACATGGGAGCCATATCACTTCTCCGGTTACGGCACTCCGTTCGATGCCCTGTCAGCTCCACTCCCTGTATTCCAGCATCTGGCCTTCGTTCTAAAACCTGAACAGGCACAGCCCGACTTGGGCACCACCATCTACCTGAAATCCACTATCTGAGTTACCTGAGGATCCCAATATGAATAGCAAGACCAACAAACAAGCCGCCAGCCAGCAGACCAATACTCAGCCCGAGAACAAGGCCAGCGATAAACCCATTCTATCTGCCAAGGTTATCTTGACCAGTGGTGTCGCCATGTTGCTCTCGCCAGGCTCAACTACCACTGTGGGCTATGAGATCGGTCATGAGCCTGAGCAAACTGAGCTGTTGATCCGTCTGACCGGCAGTAGTGGCGGTGGCCTTTGTTCCAAGGAGTGGTTCGGCTTGGCGCAAGTCGTCGATCTGCTGAATGAGCAACAGTCGGACAAGGCATTTACTTCCGGCCTGTTCAAGGTTATCTGGCACTTCAAAGGCAGCAGCAATAATGCGGGGTTCCTGGCTGCCGTACTGCGCCATCTGGAATTGACCAAGGTAGCGCCGGAAGTGCGGTTCGGTCATCTGATCACGGGCAAGCATACCGAGTGGTTTGAGAGTCTCAAGGCCAAGCTGCCAAAGGTCAGCACCACCAACTAACCCACGTCGACAGCCCGCTCTATTCCATCACGCGAATCCCCACCTTTCACTTCAAGAGAACCAAACATGAAACCTACCCTCGTTATCACGGGCTTGCCTGTGAGGATAAGTCACGACCTGCAAACGCTACTGGAGCAAGCCATCAGCTCGGCGCTGGAGGATTTCCCAGACGAGATCCCGGATGGCACAACACCCGCAACCCTGACCCTCAACTATCGAGATCCAGACTACAGCGCAACAACTGGAGGCTATCACCCTGTCGAGATCCGTCTTGAACGCTGGGATGACGGCTGGCATCTGCGCTACGTTACTGACTTTGCCTATGTGGGCCAAGGCTGGTGCACTGAGTTGGCCAAAGAGTTGGATTTTGATTTCAGCGTGGGCGAATACACCCATTCGTTGATGGGTGAAATGTCACTGGCAGAGGTGAATGAATGGTTTGACGTCTGGCAACAGAGCTTTTGCTGCTATGCCCAGATGGACGTATTCACCCTGACGGTGACGCCAGACTGACGCCCAAGACCGGATATCGACCGGAAAGCCGTTGGCCGCGAGTGGGTAAACCATCAGCGACCAACATCACCACCAACCGATAAACCAGTACCACCAGACCGGCACAGGGATCCGACCTCCCTGTGCTGTTTTTTCTTGGGGCAATGCCAGTCCCCTTCAATCCCAGTTAACAGGAGTTCCACTATGTCAGATCTCCCATCTCGTTTTCGCTTCACCCAGAAAGCGATCGAAGCACTACCGCCCAACCCCGCAAATGCAAAATCCACGGAGGCCGAATACAGCGACACTCAGATCTCGGGGCTCAAATGCTTGGTGGGGAAAGGGGAGGGCAACAAGAAGTTCCTGATGCGGTATCTGTGGCATGGCCGCAAGCGGGCTATTGCCATAGGTCGCTTTCCAGACGTAGACCTGAACACGGCCAGAGAGATTGCCACGGAGTATAAACGGCTGCTGTCACAAGGCATCGACCCCAAGCAACTGAAGGAAGATAAACGGCAAGAGCTCACGTTGTATGAGCTGTTCCAGCTGCATTACCTGCCTTATGCCAAGCACCATAAACGCTCTTGGCAGAACGACGAGCAGCGGTTCCGGGATCACCTGCAACCGGCGATGGGCTCTCGGCTGTTGTCGGAAATCAATTTGGAGCAAGGGCAAGCATTGCAAACCAGCTTGATGAGCCAGTGCAAGCCAGCGACCAACAACCGGATCACCACTTTGCTCAAGGCCATCCTGACGTGGAGTGTGCGGATGGGGTATCTGGAGCAACATCCATTGGTCTATCTGAAGACGCTCCCCGAGAACAACCAGCGAACCCGATTCCTCGATAAGGCTGAGATCCGGCGTTTGTTCATGGCTGCGGATGCTGACGAGAACCGCTATGCAGGGCAGTACGTGAAATTGCTGTTGCTAACGGGGCTGCGAAAAGATGAGCTGAGGCTGGCCAAGTGGGAGCATATCGACAAGGCGCATCAGACGCTGTTCATCCCGCACACCAAGAACGGCAAGAGCCGGATCCTGCATATGAATCACATGGCGATGCAGGTTTTGCAGGATACACCGGTGATAGCAGGGAACCCGTACCTGTTCCCAGGGCAGAAGCCGGGGCAACCACTGAACAACGTCACCAAGCCATTTAATCGGATGCTGAAGCGAGCTCAAATCGAAGGGCAAGTATGCATTCATACCTGCCGTCATTCGGTGGCTGCGTTGATCGTCTCCAGCGGTGGCACCTTGTATGACGTACAGGCACAGCTGGGCCATTCAAGTAGCCAATCCAGCCAACGGTATGCACACCTACACGCCAGCAGATTGCGCCATACCAGCGCACAAGTGGCGAACTGTGTGGAGCAAGCGTTGATCTCTCCAGGTGTTGTCAAAGTGGAGCCGCTTGCGTTGCAACGGGCAGGATAAGCAAGCGCACGCAGGGAGTAGCCCAGTGGCATCGTTGCCTAACTCGCCAGCCTTTGTCTCGGGGGCTGGCGAGTTTTCCGGCGTGACGGATTTGGCTGTCTCTGGAGAGGCCGAGGTTCTCTGTGTGGCTGAGGAGAGTGGTATGCCGGGGTATACGGGCTGTGCCCGTGGGGCATCAACACATGGCAAGGTAGTTATGGGGATGAAAAGACAAACAAAAATCTAACACTGACCGCCCGGAGGGAGTCCGGCTGTACCAACCCGACAAGGCAGCTGAACGAGGCCCAGCTAGGCAAGCAAGAGAGGATAGCCAAGGCAGTTTCTGAAGCAAAGATGCAGGAGCGACAGGCAGGGGCTACGTCATCGAGCCCAAACACCAAGGCCCAGATCTGCAATGCCGCACAGTCCCTCTCACAGGGGGGGAAGCAAGGGGGGGCAATAGTTACTCTACCCCAACGTGCATAGGACACCACCCCCAGCACTTCATGCGGGGCATGGCCTCCGACAACCGGAGCCTGCGCGAGTACCCCATTTTTGCGCATTTTGGGTCAGCCTCTGGCCTCGAACGGTGATCTGTCGCTGGTCATTCTCAGACAGGAAGAGAGGCCGGAGAACCTTGGTTATTAGCAATCGTCACTGAACCTTGCGCACGCAGAGCCACCCGTTTATCAATCTAAAGCAGGATCCGGCTCGCATTATTGGTGTCGATACCCTCATCCAAGCGGGTTGGGCCAAATGCCAAACCCCGGCTACCAATGCCAACTCTGCTTACCCGTAACCCCCTCTGTCGTGAAAATCCAAGTCGACACGCCCTGTCGGGCACCTCCGTGACACTTGGATACCTTTGACAACGATGCTTCCTTGGATGGCAGAACACGACACCCTAGCCCAGCGCCTCGGCGTGATCCTGACCAAACTCAATCACGGACAGCGGTTGGTGATCTCCGAACTGGCTCATGAGTTCAACGTCTCACCACGCACCATACAACGGGATCTGAACGTCAGACTGGCTTACTTGCCATTGGAGCGTGAGGGACAAACCTATTGGCTTGACCCATCCTATTTCGGCAGAGCATCGACTCCAGCAATCCTTCGTCTATGCGAGCAAGTCGGGGCCAAGGCGCTGTTCCCGGACGATCACGACGCTCTGCTCAAGCAATGGCTCAACCCCAATGGTTCCCCCGTGTTCGTTCTGTCAGGATTTCAACTCGATGAAGATGACAGCCACCACCAATGGTTAAAGCCGCTTGCCAAAGCGATCAGCCAACAGCTCAAAGCTAGGCTGACATGGGTTGGTGAGCAAACAGAACAAGAGGTTGTGCCATATCGCTTGGTCAATAAGCGGGGCCGCTGGTACTTGGCAGGTGTATCCACGGAAGCACCGTTTATTGAGCCCCTATCCCGAATATCGCTCATCCGGCTGACGGAGGCCGCAGCCACTATCGCAGAACCTCAGCAACAGATACTCCAACGGTTGATCGAGCAAGAGGCCATCCCATCCCATGAAGTCGTTATCAAGGCGGCTTCACCCATCGCCCACGAATTCAAGCTCAGGAACATCCTGCCCGAGCAGGCACTGATCCGAGAACTGGAAGACGGCAGCATCTTACTGGCAAGCAGGGTATTCGATGGGGCCCAGCTGCTGCCCGTGATCAAAACGTATCTACCGCACCTTGAAGTGATCAGCCCAGCGGGGATCCAGGCTCTGGTCAAACGTGACCTCAAGACCCTGCTCAGCCGGATGTAAGCCAAATTTCACGCCACTAATTTCAACCCCCGACACCACCTGTCGGGGCCAATCACCACTATCAGTAGTTCAACCAACAAGGAGCAAAACCATGGGATCTCCCACGATAACTACGCCATCTGACCTCGTCCTACGCAGTCATGACGATTATGAGACAGTCTTCGAGCATGTAGCCGCTCACCTGCAAGCAGAGGGTGGCACCATCAAGAAAGCTGATAGGGCCAAAGGAGAGTTGGAAGCATCCTGGAAGTACGGGGTTAACCCGTTTGGCCAACGGGTCACAGTGCATTTCAGCTCGCCGGAAGAAGGGATTGTTGAGCTATCGCTGACCGGCTCTTTCATTGATGCGATCGATACCTTCGGTACGGCCAAGAAGAAAGCCAAAGCGATAGCAGCGGTGATACCCAATCCAATTGATGTGACGGCATGGCCTATTCGTGAACCTTCACCGACACAAGCACCAGTCCAATCAGCACCAGTGGGAAGCACAGTTCACCATCGGGGGAAGCGGAAGGTCTTGATGGCCATCTTGATGTTCTTTGGTGGCGGTTTGGGCCTACACAAGTTCTACACCGGAAACTGGGGCTGGGGTCTGATCTATTTGGCTGCCTGCACAACTGGGATCCCCGTTTTACTGTCGGTCATTGAGTTCATCCGTGTGCTCTGCCTTACCCAAGAAGAGTTCGATAAACGCTACAACTATCAAGCAGTGAGGGCATTCCAATGGGTATGGTAATGATAAAGAAGCTCGCTCTGGCGGCCAGTGTTTCACTGCTGATGGTCCCTGCTGCTCAAGCTGGATTGCTCAGCAAATGGGATGAGCTGACAGTGAAAGAGGGAGTACTGGATAGCTGCCCAGGAGTGACCTTGGAGCAGCAGGCCGATAGCTTCTTCAAAGATCCCGATTGGTCGGCAGGCACAGCCACTGATGGACGCAAGTTGGTCAACGTGAGTGGCACGTTCACTTACATGGAACGGCCTGTACGGGGCATGCTTCAGATGTGGGTTCAAGGTGAGGAATTCAGCGTGGAAGCGCTGGAGATAAACGGTCAGCTACAGCCGGAGATCATGATAGATGCACTGTTAGATAAGATGTGTGAGGCGGCACAGAGCCAGCAACCCAAAGAGGTGAAGGGGAACGCTCAAGCTCGCGCTGATCTACCATTTGTGGGCAAGCGGCGTTTCAACTTTTCGGGCGGTAGCGGTACAGCTGAGTTCATCACGATCCAGAGCAACGGGCATACTGTTGTGGAGAGTTGCGGCTCGGAATGCAGCATTGATTTTGAAGGGCCATTTACCAACCCGCTCAAGACGCAGTACGGGATCTATCGAGTCGAGGCCAAGCGGATTTTCGAGCTCGATGAGAAGGGAAGGAGCAAAACCTGCCAGAAGGAGCTGGGAGAGCCAAGAGATACAAGGTGCAGCGTCGAGCTATACGTCGCTCAGTAAGAACATAAGGCGGGAGCAATCCCGCCTTACTTTTTTCCAGCGTCAGGGCTGCAGTTGAGAGGGAATGAACAGGGGCATGTGCGCGGGATGTCAGCAGGAGTAAGAGGCCAGGGCAGATTGCACAGCTCAGATGCCCAAATAGAGAAGAAGGATTGGACCACGAGAAGGACCACGAAAAGATAAACATATTAGTAACATTGGTGTCCCGGAGGGAGCTGGACCCAGCTAGGCAGGAAGGCAAGGCCAGTCAGAGCCAAGTCTGGCTGTCAGATAGGAAACCAAGTGAGTTTTGGCAATTGTGGGGAA
>NZ_AQGQ01000171.1 GCF_000388115.1 Aeromonas molluscorum 848 | reverse complement strand
GCTGGCCAAACAGCAAGGGCGTTTTCAGGGTGCCGTCGAAGCGGGCATCGGCACTGATCACCCCTTGCAGGGAACGCACCTCGGGGATCAAGGGCGCAAACGGGCTTAGCTTGAGGCCGTTGAACTTGAGCTGGCCCGAGAGCGCGCCACGGCCGCTCGGATCCTTGATGATGAGATCCGTGTCGATGTTGCCGATGTCGGCGGAGACGAAATCGAGGCGCAGGGAGGCCTGCTGGGGCTCGAGATCGAAGCCGATGGCCAGTTGCTGATAACGGGTGGTCAGCTCATCGGCAATGAAGGTGCCAGGGGTGGTGCGCAGGGTGGCATGTACTCTGGGTTGATCCCCTTTCCAGCTGGCACGCCCATTGGCCGACAACACCGCCTGCCACTGGAAGTTGTCCGGCAGCCAGGGGCGCAACCGTTTCAAATCAAACTCGTTCAAGGCGAAGGCGAGCTCCCCTTGCGCCGCCGAGACCTGGCTTCCTTTGATACACAGACTGGATTGCTGGGAGCCCAGGCAGAGATCGCTCATGGCCAGTCGCTGCTTGTCGAGATCGACGTCCAGGTTCCAGGGGGCCTTGAGTTTCCAGCGCTTCATGGGGGTCTTGATGCTGAGCTCCGTCAAGGCGCCACGCCAATGACTCTTCTGCACGCCGCCATTGAGGCGCAGGTTTGCCGCCAGAGGATCCCCCTTCATATCAAGAGAGAGCCGATGGCGACCAAGATCACCGTCGGCATCCAGTTTGATCTCTTTGAGAACAGTGCTGCCCTGGGTCAGCTTCGCCACCGTCAGGGCCAGCTTGCCCGCCGGCACCTCGCCGATCACGCCATTGCCCTTGAGCACTATGCCCTTGAGGTCAGTACCGGCATAAAAGAGACGGGTCGAGCTCAGGGCCGCATTGATGCGTGGCGCCTGCTGGTTGCCACCCAAGGCCAAAGTCCCGCTCAGATCGCCACGCAAACCGGGGTAGATGCCGGAGAGATCCGGGGCGGCCAGCGTGGCATCGAGCTGCCAGAGTTGTTCGGTGAGCTTGCCCTTGGCTTGCAACTTGTTGGGGCCGGTTTGCAGCATGAAGGCGGGGATCTGCCAATTCATGGCATCGTCGCCGCTGAGCTGGCCGGTGATGGCAAGCGGGTACTTGTTGAGCTTGCCGTCGACCTTGAGGGTCGGCACCTTGAGCCGCCAATGACCGGCATCGCTGAGCTGAAACTCACTCTCGACCCGGCCCGCCAGGGTGCCCTTGATCTCGGGTACCAGCTCGGCGGGGTCTATCCCCTTGAAGCTGGTCACCCCCTGCCACAGCACGCCTTTTTGCCAGGCCAGTTTGCCATCGAGCTTGAGCTCACCTTGCAGGGCATTAAGCAGCAGGTCGATGTTGCTGAGCTGACCCAAGTCGCCCTTGCCCTTGAGAGCCAGTTTGAAGGGGGGAACATCGGTCCCCTTGCCTGCGGTATTGAGGGCAAACTGATAGCCAGACAACGCCCCTTTGGCGGTCAGGCTCCCCTTCTGCAACTGATAACTGGGCTCCCCTTGCGCCGGCTTGTGCAGCGGCCAGTTGAGGCCGGGCCAGTTCAGCGTCACATCGAAGGGCAGGTCCGGGTCCAGAGCAGCAAGTGACCCCTTGAGCTTGGCGGCGACCGGCCCCTTGGCGTCTAGGGCCAAGGCCAGCTTGCCGACCGAGCCACCCAGGGTCAGGGTCGCCTGTTCACCCTTGAGCTGGTTATCGAGCAGGGCCTTGCGGGCCTTGGCGGTCAGGGTCAAGTCGAGGGGATAGTCATCCAGCAAACTGATGTGACCCTTGAGATCGAGATCGGCCATGGCGTGGCGCAGGAACAGCTGATCAATGTCGATACGCTGCCCCTCCCCCCGCACCGAGAGCAGCAGTTTGTCGATGCCCTCCTTGAGATCCCCTTGCTGGTAGCTGAGTCGAGTCAGCATCACCCCCTCGAGACTCAGCGGGAAAGGCAAGTCTATCTTGGGCAGTTCGATGGCGATGGCGCCCTGCTCCGAGCTCGCGACCAGGGTGGTCGATTCCGCTGCCTTCTCGGGAGCTTTATCTGTGGATGCTTTACCCTCGTTCAGGGCTTGCTGGTCAGCGGGCGCCGTCTCTGCCAGCTTGACCGTCAACCCATCGAGTACCGGGCCACGCACCGTCAGACCATGCCTGTCCAGTTTGGCGCCAATGTCGAGGGAGTTGAGCACCAGCGCCAGACCGGGGACATCGACGTCCAGATCGCTGATCTTGAGGGCATCAATCTGGATGCGGATAGGCAGAGGGCGCCAGATGAAGGGCTCGCTGGGAGTCTCTTCGCTTGGCGCCGATTCGGCTACCTTGACGACCGGATGGGTCAGGCTCAGGGAGCGGATCCAGAGCTGGCCTTGCAGCAGCTTGCCCAGATCCCAGTCGAGCACGGCACGCTCGACAGTGGCATCCACCAACTCGTCCTGCCAGCCGACCCCTTCCAGGGTCCAGCCATAGCCAAGCTGACCGGCCACCAGCTCACCCTTGAGGGCGGGCAGCGCCGATTTGGCCTGCTCCCAGAGCCATTTATTCCCCTGGTGGGTAAAACCGAGCAAGCTGATGCCGATCAACAACAGGAAGATGAGGCCCATCAGCCAGAGGAAAATACGTTTCAACCAGATCATAATTCAGGCCCCAGGGCAAAATGCAGACGCAGGGGTTTATCCTCCTCCGAGATGCCAACCGCCAGATCCAGCCTGACCTGACCGATTGGGGTCACCCAGCGCACCCCGACCCCGGTGCCTATCTTCCAGGCCTCCTGATAGTCATCGGTGGCGGTGCCGCCATCCACAAACAACGCCCCCAACCACTTCTCGCTGAATCTGTAGTTGTATTCGGCGCTGAGTGCCGTGGTGTAACGGCCGCCCAATAGCTGACCATCCGCATCCCTCGGCGCTATGTCCTCATAGCCGTAGCCGCGCACCGTCTGATCACCACCGGTGAAGAAGCGCAGGGAAGGCGGCACCAGCGAGAAGTCATCACCGACGATGGCCCCTTGTTCGGCCCGAAACAGGAAACGGTTGTTCTCTCCCAGGGTACGCAGCCACTTGGTACGGCCCCAGGCGCGCATGAAGCGGATGTCCGAACCCCAGGTGGGGTCGGAAAACTCCAGGGTAAGTTGCTGCCTGTCGCCCCAATCCGGCACCATGCCGCCACGCAGTCGCAGTCGTGACCAGGAGACGCCGGGGATCAACAGCAGACTGTTGCCCGCATCCGACCCCTGTTCATAGCGTTCGTTTTCCAGACGCACGAAGACGTCCCTGTCCCAGGCATCCGGGCGCCGCTTCCAGCGATGAACACCGAAGGTGGTCAAGTCGGAGCGGGTGTCGTTGTTGTTGGTGTAGCGATAACCAGCCTGCAGGGAGTAGTAATCTTGCAGCGGATTCTTGCCGATGATCGGGATCTGGTAATCGAAACTGAGATCAGCCTGAGGCGCCGACACATTGGCGGTGGCATTGAGGCGGTGGCCATAGCGGTTGATCCAGGGTTTTTCCCAGGTGGCACTCACCCTGGGGCCCACATCGGTTGCATAACCGATACCCGTCTCTATCTCGTGCTGGGTACGCGGCGCCAGGGTGACCTGGATAGGCACCTGATCTCCCTGAGCCTCACTGATGAGCGGCTTGAGATCCACCTGCTTGAAGAGCTTGGTCGAAGAGATATCCTGGGAGGTCTCCGCCATCTTGATGGCGAGATAGGGCTCGCCGCGCTTGATGCTGACGAGGGGCTGGATGAGGCGCAGCTCTTCCGGGGTAGCGCTGTAGCGCACCTCGCCAAAGTGATAGCGGGTACCGGAACGAAACACTATATAGATCTCGGCCGTGCCCTTCTCCGGGTAGACCTTGACCTGGCTCTTGCTGATCCGGGCATTGAAGTAGCCCCGCGCCAGTCCCAGGCTGCCCAGATCCGCCTTGATGGATTCGTACTTGCCGTGATTGAGCTGATCGCCCTCCTTGAGGGGCAGCTTGTCGAGCAGTTCACTGTAGATCTCGTCGCTGCCCGCATCTCCCTCGAGCAATACATCCAGCCGGGAAATAAGCACAGGTTCCCCTGCCTTGACGCTGACGATGACCCTGGACGGTTTGTCCTTGTTCCGGGTCAGCTTGACCTCAGGCTGGTAGTAACCATACACCTGCAGCGCCTGCTCGGTACTTTCGATGATCTTGGCCCGGGCGGGTCTGTATTGGCGTTCCTGATAAACGGGCAGGGCGTTGAGATAGGCTTCGACGTTCTCTTTGTTGGCACCCTTGAGCCCCTTGACCTGATAGGTCAATTTGGCGGCCATGGCCGGGGAAGCCAGGCAGCAGAAGCAGAGCGTCAGCCAGAGCCAGGCGCGCACCCGGCGGCGCGGCTGCGATTTACCCGAAGGGGTGGGCAGATAGCATCCTGTCAAACGTCAACTTCCCCGAATTTCATGCTCAAGCGAACGATGTTGGTGCCATCGTGATGATATTGGCGAGGTCCTGGCCTCGCGGATTTCATCCTACCATAGTAGGTAACGGGATTCAGACCCATCAGCGACCTGAATTTGCCATAAAATTTAACCAGTTGGCTATAAGTTAACCCGCTTTGGCAAAATTGGCCCCCCATCTGTCCAAATGGCGTACAAAGTGCCCGGGATCCAGCCCTGTCACCTGACGGGCTGGCGCGACAGTTTTTGTCAGGTAAAGCCTGGGGGCCCCATCGAGTAGCGATGCAGCCTCCCTGTCCCAGGGCTGTTTATCTCTTCTGAAAATGGCAAGTCCCTTGGCTGTGCAGCCGCCTCGACGGGATGGGAAAATGCGCAGCAATCCTGCTTTATCCATTTACATTCAAAAGCTTGTGTTTTGGTAATGGCTTATTCGTTCACCCTAATCTATTTATCCCGCTCCCTTGCCCACCCCCTCTGCGCCACACTGGAGACATCAATCAGAGGAGCACTCCCATGGCTACACGCAGCGAACAACTGGCCGACTACATCGCCGAACGGCTCGAATTCATCACCTTTCTGGCCTGTAGCAGCGCTCTGCTGGCCTTGCTGTTTGGCATGAACGGTCAGCAAGCCCTTGCCTTCACGGCCTTGAATCTGCCCTTTGGCCTCGCCATCTTGCTCGGCTCGGCCCTGCTTGCCCCCTTGCCATACCACTGGCGCCTCCCTCTCACGACGGTGCTGCTGTTAACCTGCGCCTTGGCCAGCCTCAACCTGGGCGGTCAATGGCTGGAGCCACTGGCACTCTGGAGCCTGTATGGATTGCTCGGCCTGGAGCTGCTCTGGCAGGCTCGCCACCACAAGCCGGTGATCCGGGCTGACGAGGGGCCACAATTGCGCTAATCTTGCCGCCCGATCCGGCCGGTATCATGACGAGGCCCGGCTCAGTCCGCCAATGCACGCGAAGAGGAGAACCCATGAACAAAGCCTGCGCCCAACACATTTTGGTCAAGACAGAGAAAGAGTGTCTCGAGATAAAGAGTAAAATCGACAAGGGCGCCGATTTTGGACAGATGGCAAAACGCTTCTCCACCTGCCCCTCCGGCAAGCGCAGCGGCGATCTGGGCGAGTTCAGCAAAGGCGACATGGTCAAAGCCTTCGATGATGCCGTCTTCAAGGGGGAACTGCTCAAGGTACTGGGCCCGATCCGCACCAAGTTCGGCTTTCATCTGATCAAGGTGCTCTACCGCAACTGACCCTAGTCACCGCCCGATTTGGCCGGGCGCGCTACTTGCGCCCGCATCGGTCAGCCAATTGAGCCATTTCGATCAATCGTTAAAATAAATTAACCTTATCAGTCAATTAGGTTTATCCTTTGGCCATTTCCCCAAAGGTTCTGCCATGCTGACCATGCCTGTTCTACCCCTGCTAGCCTGGTTGTTACCCCTGTGTGGCGCCCTGGGCAGCCGTTTTGCGATCTGGCCCTGGTGGGCTGGCTTTACGCTCTGCATGGCCGGGGCTCTGCTCTCTCTTTTCCTGCTGGTGCGCCTCCCTTGGTGCCGGAGCAAGGCCGCCAACCTGTGGGGGGCCATTCCGCTGCTGCTGCCCCTGCTGTTCGTGGTGCAGGCACTACGCATGCCGTTGACCAACGATGTCAGCACGGACCCCTATGATCCCCCTGCCCTCAGCTGGGCCGCCGAGCTCAGAACCCCGTCGGATCTCCCGATCAATGCCCCTCCCCTGAAAGCTTTTGCGGACAACCCCGGTCCTCTTTATACCCGCGCCTCCGAGACCGAAGTGATCGCCGAGGCCAGCGAGCTGATGCAGGAACTGGGCTGGCAGGTGCACCTCGGCCCCCACGGACTCGATGCCGTGGTGACGACGGCGTGGTTCGGTTTTCAGGATGACGTGGCACTGCGGGTCTTTGCCGGTCCCAAAGAGACCCGTATCGACATGCGCTCCGCCTCCCGTCAGGGGCGCAGCGACCTGGGCGCCAACCGGGCGCGGATCCACACCTTTATGGATCTGCTCAACGAACGGTTAGGGGGTGCCTACAAACCCAAGATGAAGCAAAAAGAGGATTAGCATGCGCATCAAGCTGAAAGCGGATCGGGACTATGCCTGGTTTATCCGTCCCTTTTTCTGGCTGCAGCAACGCAACTACGGCCAGGTACTGATCCCGGGCAAGTGCTGGGGTCGCTCCCCCAGGCTGTTTGCCGCCGTGGCGACCCTCTATGGCGTCATCAACCGCAAACGCTCCCCCATCGATCCCCTGCTGCGCTCTCTGGTAACTGTGCGGGTATCTCAACTTAACTGGTGCCGATTCTGTGTCGATATCAATGCCATGACCCTGGTCAAGCGCGCAGGCTCCACTGCCAAGGTCGAGGCCCTGGCCCAGTGGCGCACCAGTACCCTGTTCGATGAGCGGGAGTGCGCCGTGCTCGACTTTACCGAGGCCATGACGGGTCTGGACGGGGTGAGCGAAGCCCAGTTTGAGGCGCTGCGCCCCTGGTTTGATGATGATGCCCTGGTGGAGCTGGCCGGCCTGGTTGCCTTCCAGAACATGTCTGCCAAGTTCAATGCCGCCCTGGACATCCCGGCTCAGGGTTTTTGCCAGTTGCCGGTCCAGCCAGGAGCCGACAAGGAAGACCGGCAGCCGCCCCGGGAGGATAAGCCGTCATGAAAGTCACCAAACTGGGATTGCTCGCACTGATCGTCCTGCTCGTGGGCGCCTTCTTCGCACTGGATCTGGGTCAATACCTGACTCTGGATGCCCTGCAAGCCCGCCAGGCGGCGCTTGCGGCCTGGGTGGACGCTCACTTTTGGCAAGCCAGTGCCCTCTTCTTCATGGTCTATGTGTGCAGCACGGCCCTCTCCCTGCCGGGGGCCAGCCTGCTGACCTTGCTGGGCAGCGCCATCTTCGGGATCGGTTGGGGTCTGCTGCTGGTCTCCTTTGCCAGTACCCTGGGCGCCAGTCTGGCGTTTCTCAGCGCCCGCTTCCTCTTGCGTGACTGGGTGAGTGCCCGCTTTGGCCACAAGCTGGCGGCTATCGATGCCGGTATGACCCAGGATGGCCCCTTCTATCTGCTCAGCCTGCGCCTCATTCCCGTCTTCCCCTTCTTCCTCATCAACTTGTTGATGGGGCTGACCGCCCTGCCGCTTCGCACCTTCTATTGGGTAAGCCAGCTCGGCATGCTGCCCGGCACTTTCGTCTATGTGCTGGCGGGCAGCCAGCTGGCCCAGCTCACCAGCACCGGCAACATCCTCTCTCCCGGCCTCATCACGGCGCTCTGCCTGCTCGGCCTGCTGCCCTGGCTGGCCCGGGCCGCTCAACGCCAGCTTGCCCTGCGCCGCCGGCTTGCCCGCTTCCCGCGACCAGCCCACTTCGATTACAACCTGCTGGTGGTAGGCGCCGGGGCCGGTGGCCTGGTCACCAGCTATATTGCCGCCGCCGTCAAGGCTCGGGTGGCCCTCATCGAAAAGCACAAAATGGGCGGCGACTGCCTCAATACTGGCTGCATCCCCTCCAAGGCGCTGATCCGCAGCGCCCGCTTCGCCTTGGAGCAGCGCCGGGCCACCGAGCTTGGCTTCGCACCGCACATTGCCACTGCCGACTTCGAGGCCGTGATGGCCAGGGTTGCCCAAGTGGTACGCGAAGTGGAGCCCCATGATTCGGTGGCTCGCTATGAGGCGCTAGGAGTCGAGTGCATACAAGGCGAGGCACGCCTCATCTCCCCCTCGGGAGCTGGAGGTGGGACGGGCCAGCGTCTCTCCTAGCCGCCACATCGTCATCGCCACC
>NZ_AQGQ01000170.1 GCF_000388115.1 Aeromonas molluscorum 848 | reverse complement strand
CTTTTTCACTATAAAGGTTCGTTCGTTCAGTTATCCAACAAAGTGGGTGAAACATGGTCATTTTGGGCCATCAAGCCATTGCCCGTGGTTTTAATTGAACATTTGAAAAGCCACTTTATAATTGGCTTTTCAAATGTTCAATTAAGGTCATCTCATGCACCAGATCCTCGACAGCCGCAAGGAAGAGCGGATCCTTCCCTTGTTTCGTCTGGGCTTTCGTCCCTTCTTTCTACTCGGTGCCTTGTTCGCCTCTCTGGCCATGTTCGCCTGGCTCGGCCAACTCAATGGCTACGTCTTCTTGCCCGGGTTGCAGAACCCTGTCTGGTGGCATGGCCATGAGATGCTGTTCGGCTTTGGCTCCGCCATAGTGGCCGGCTTTCTGTTGACGGCAGTGCAGAACTGGACGGCCCATCCCGGCGTGCGAGGATGGCCGCTGGCCCTGGTGGTCGGGCTCTGGGCGCTGCCCAGGCTATTACTACCCTGGCTGGGTGAAAGCACGAGCGCATTGATGCTGGCAGATCTCTTCTGGTTACCGCTTTGTGCCTGGTTCCTGGCCAAACCCATCGTGGTCACCCGTCAATGGCGCAACCTGTTCTTCGTGCCTCTTCTGTTGTTACTGACCCTGCTCAACGGTGCAAGCTGGTATTGGCGCGGAGACTGGTTGCTGGCGGAACGGATACTGATCACCACCGTCTTGCTGTTCATTACTCTGATTGCCGTCATGGGGGGGCGCGTCATTCCCTTCTTTACTGCGCGCGGTACCGGTCAAGATAAGGTCCCTGCTCTGCCTTGGCTGGAACGGGCGGCACTCGGCTCGCTCTGGCTGCTGCTTGCTTGCTGGCTATCTCTGCCAAGCGGTTGGTTGAACGCGGGGCTACTTGCCCCTCTATATATAGTGGCGGCACTGCTCAATCTGTGGCGGCAACTTCGCTGGCGCTTGCCAAGCACGCTACCCCATCCCCTGCTCTGGTCCCTGCATCTGGCTTATCTGTTCATTCCCCTCGGCTTGACTGGATTTGCTGCCCAGACCATGGGATTCGCCATCACAGCCTCGGCGGCCAGCCACTTTCTCAGCGCCGGAGCTATGGGAACCATGATATTGGCGATGATCGCCAGGGTCTCGCTCGGCCACAGCGGGCGAGCCCTGCAGGTGGGACGCCGCATAGTGCTGGCCTTTAGCCTGGTATTGCTGGCCGGCCTGACTCGGCCACTCTTGCCCCTGCTCTGGCCTGCCCAGACGCTGCTCGGCTGGAACTTGAGCGGATTGAGCTGGGCGCTGGCCTATGCCCTCTTCGTCTGGGTATATGCCCCCATCTTGAGCCGTCCCCGCCTCGACGGTCGTCCCGGCTGAGGCGGGCAGAGCGCTGATCGGCCAGGCAGTCCCGCCGCCTCAGCTCGGTGGGTAGTGGATCAGGTTGTGAAACCTGGCTGGCTGCTTGCCCAGATTGCGATAGCCATGGGGGCGGTCGGCGGCAAAGCGCATCGCTTCCCCATTGCCGAGGCGGTGCCACCGTCCTTCCACCAGCAGCTCCATCTCTCCGGCGATGACAATGACATGCTCGGTCACCCCCGGTGCATGGGGTTCTGACTCCCGTTGATAACCGGGCAGCAGGGTCAATTCGAATAACTCGAAGCCAATAACAGGTTCAAATGGGAATAGTGGTGCGACCAACATCCCCTCCCCGGCGGGCTGCTGGCGAATCTCGTCAGCGACGCGATGGAGGGTCTCCCGCACCGGCTCTGGTGTCGCCTCGATAAAACTGGAAAAGGAGACCCGAAAGCCGGTTGCTATCTTCCAGAGCGTGGCGACCGTCGGACTCGACTCACCGCGCTCTATCTGGCCGAGCATGGCCTTGCTCACCCCTGTTTCCCGCGCCGCCACATCCAGGCTCCAGCCCAGTTCAGTGCGAAGTCCTTTCAATCGTTGTGCCAGATGCTGGCTCATGGTCTGCATGCAATCCCCCTTGTGCGCTATAGCGCCCATCCCTATACTCAGCCATATTGTACGCAATAACGCACAAACTGACACAAGGATGTCCCCATGCCATTCGCACTCCCCCATCTGGTCGCTGGCTTCATCGCCGTGCTGGTTGGCTACACCAGCTCAGTGGTGCTCATCATCCAGGCGGCCAGCGCCGCCGGTACTGACGCCGCCCAAACGGCCTCCTGGCTCTGGACGCTGGGTATCGGCATGGGGTTGAGCTGCATCGGTCTCTCTCTTTATTACCGCACTCCCATACTGACGGCCTGGTCGACTCCGGGGGCGGCACTGCTCATCACCAGCCTGGGTCAATTCAGCCTGGCAGAGGCAATCGGCGCCTTCCTGCTCTCATCTCTTCTCATCACACTCTGCGGCATCACCGGCTGGTTCGAGCGACTGATGCGCCAAATCCCGGCCAGCCTGGCCGCCGCCATGCTGGCCGGGGTGTTGCTGCGCTTTGGCCTGGATCTGTTCAAGATAACCCCGATAGACCCACTGCTGATCGGGGCACTGTTGTTCAGCTTCATCGCTGCCCGCCATCTCTGGCCACGCTACACCATGGTGGTGGTACTGGCGGTTGGCGTGGGACTGTGCGCACTGCGCGGTCAGTTGCAACTGGCCGATGTCAGCTGGCAGCTGGCCAGCCCTGTCTGGGTCAGTCCGCACTTTTCGCTCGATGCCTTGCTGGGCATTGCCCTGCCACTCTTCATCGTCACCATGAGTTCCCAGAACATGCCGGGCATCGCCATTCTCAAGGCCCATGGTTATCAGGTCTCCGCCTCCGCCCTGGTTGGCTGGACGGGTTTCATCGGTGTCGTGCTGGCCCCCTTCGGGGGATTTGCGTTCAACCTGGCCGCCATCACGGCCGCCATCTGCATGGGCAAGGAGGTCGATCAGGATCCAGCACGACGCTGGGCGGCATCCGTCTGGGCCGGCGGCTTCTACCTGATAAGTGGCTGTTTCGGCGCTACCGTCGTGGCCTTGTTCAATGGTTTTCCACCCGCCCTGGTCACGGCCGTGGCGGGCCTGGCTCTGCTCGGCACCATTGGCAACAGCCTCTATGGGGCGTTGCAGCAAGAAAATGAGCGGGAGGCCGCCCTGCTCACCTTCATGATCACGGCCTCCGGCATCAGCCTGCTCGGAGTGGGATCCGCCTGCTGGGGCCTGCTCATCGGCTGGGGTCTGTATCGGCTGCGATGCACCTGACCCCTGTCGCACATAGCAAAAGGCCAGTGCAATGCACTGGCCTTTGATCATCTAGTCCGTTACCGGGTCACACCTTGGGACGCACCCCCAGGGTATGGCAGATGGCGTAAGTCAGCTCGGAGCGGTTCAAGGTATAGAAGTGGAAATCCTTCACCCCCTCCTGGCTCAGCACGCGAACCTGATCGATGGCGATGCTGGCGCCCACCAGGTTGCGAGTCATCTGATCGTTATCCAGCCCTTCGAAACGCTGGTGCATCCAGCGCGGCACCTTGACGTTGGTGAAACCGGCAAACTTGGCCAGGGTCTGGAAATTGGAGACCGGCAGTATGCCCGGCACTATCTCGGCATCTATGCCGATGGCGGCGCAGCGATCCCTAAAACGCAGATAGGTTTCCACATCGAAGAAGAACTGGGTGATGGCGCGATTGGCACCGGCATCGATCTTGCGCTTCAGACTCAGCAAGTCCGATTGCGCACTACGGGCTTCGGGGTGACCTTCCGGATAGGCGGCCACGGAAATATCGAAGTCGGCCTCGGCCTTGAGCAGGGCAACCAGATCAGTGGCATACATCTCCGGCTTGTCGACTCCCTGGGGCAGGTCACCGCGCAGGGCGACTATGTGGCGGATACCGCTGTTCCAGTAGTCACGGGCTATGGTGCGCAGTTCGTCACGGCTGGCATCGATGCAGGTCAGGTGCGGGGCGGCGATGAGACCGGTGCGATCTTTGATGTCCTTGATCACCTTGTGGGTGCGATCCCGGGTACCCGAGTTGGCGCCATAGGTCACGGAGACGAACTTGGGTTCCAGCACCTTGAGACGCTCTATGGATTGCCAGAGAGTGTTCTCCATCCCTTCGCTGTTGGGCGGGAAAAACTCGAAACTGACCCCTATGTCACCGCTTAAATCGGCCAGACTCTGGTTGAGTGCTTCAACCTGACGTGCACTGTGAAATCCCATCGCTCTACTCCCTGCCCTGCTCGCTGCTCTTCCTGACGCCAAATGAATGTCTGGACGTCTAAACGTCTTGCTATCTTTAAGACAAACCGCTCGAATGTCAATCAGGAAATGCCTCTCCATCAAAATAGGGTCCATATGTAGCCATATTATCTCGTTATTGCGAGTTTGCTCCCATGCCAAAACGCGTTGGCTCAGGTTATGATGGCGGCGGATCGTCCTGGACGTTCTGAATCTGCGTGTGATTGTTTGGCCGGAGCCCAGCTCCGGCCCCTTTTTCAATATCCAGCCTCCTCTGCCGATAACCCAATATCCAACTAGCAGGAGCTCATCATGGATACCCATCCCGGCTTTGCCACCGACCTGCTGTTCGACCGCTATCAGGGCGAGGTCAGCACACACCCCCAGTTTTGGGCGGTGCGCACCCCCGCAGCCCCCGATTACTACTTCGGCAATTACCTGTTGCTGAGCGCGGCCCCTAGCGATCGGGACAAAGGCTGGCTGGAGCAGAGCTTCGACAAACTGATTGCGACCGATCCCAGGGTGCGTCATCGCACCTTCCAGTGGCCCCTGGCCGAAGGGCAGAACAGCCGGGTTGCCGGCTTCGTCGCGACCGGCTACCAGTATATGGAGTGCGTGGTGCTGTCCCTGGAGCGGGAGCAATTGCTCATCCCCCCCGACAGCACGGGCTCCCATATCCGTCCCTTCACGACGGCGGACTGGGCCGACTGGCTCGCCCTGGAGCTGGAGGAGCGCGAGCCAGACTATCCGGCCGGGCGTTACCTCGCCTACCTGGAGAGTCGCCAACGGCTCTATCAGGCCATGACGGACGATGGGCTGGGCAACTGGTGGGGCCTCTGGCAAGAAGATCAACTGGCGGCGAGTTGCGGTCTCTTCTTCACCCCAACCCTGGGGCGTTTCCAGCTAGTGCGCACTCGCCAGGCCTGGCGCAACCGCGGACTCTGCAAGCTGTTACTTGCTCGGGTCGCCGAACAGGGCCTGACACGGGTCCCGCAACTGGTGATAGTGGCGGACGAGCAGTATCACGCCCAGCGGGTTTATCGCGACCTGGGATTCATCCCCAGTGCGCGCATCGCCAGTCTCTGCCGCTGGCCCCGGGAAGCGGCAACGCCCTGAGGGGAGGCTCGGCGAAAATCACGATAAACAAAGAAGGGAGGCCCAAGCCTCCCTTCTTCATATCTGTACGCCGAGCCAGCATGCCCGGCATCGACTCACTGAGTGCCTTCCAACTGCCGAGCCAGGGCAGCCTCCGTCTGCGGGCTGGCCGCAGGTAAAGGCGCAGCCTCGGCCACACTGCCCTCAGCCTGAACCGGTACTGGCGTCTGGGCGGGTGCAGCGGTCAGCGTCTCGTCGACCACCGGGCCTGTCGCCAGGGGGGCACTGGAGGCCACTGGCCCCTCGCATTGGCAAGCGGCGCCTTTGACCTTGCTGCCCTGATGGGGGGCATACCAGGACTTGAGCTCCTGCTCGAGCAACGTCGCCGCCGCTTGTGGCGTCTGGTTGCCCAGCAGCACGGCCTGACTCTGGCTCGCCAACTCATCCCCCAGCTTGGGTTCGCCGCGAGACAGGATCTGAGTCGCAACCCGGATGGTCGAGTCACACTGATCACGCCACTCCATCATCTCCCGCGCCGCAGGATTGCTCACCTCGAAGAAGTGGTTCGAGAGGGAGAAGAAGCCGGGCAAGGCATTGGTGTACAACTCGGCGAACTGGGCGCTGGTCAGCCACTGCAGGAAGGCCATGGCAGCCTCCTTGTTCTTGCTGGCGGGGTTGAGCCCCATGCCGATGTCGGTGTGGTCGGTGAAGAAGCAACCATCTCCACGCTTGGCCACAGGCGGGCGCATCACGCCGAAGTCCAGCTTGCCGGTGAAGGGGGCTATCTCCCAGGATCCCGCCACATAGAAGGCGGCCTTGCCACTGGTGAACAACTCATTACTGGCTGCATAGTCCCGCTGCGCGGCGCCCTCACCCAGATAGGGACGCCAGCGAGCCAGCTCCTCGAACACCTGCCGGTACTGAGGATCGTCGAGTCGCTCCTGGCCGTTGACCAGCGCCAGACGACCATCTTCACCCTTCCAGTAGTTGGGGCCTATGTTCTGGAAGCCGAGCTCGGAGGCGACCCAGCTCTCACTGCCGCTCATGGCCAGCGGCACATAACGGCCATCAGCCTTCACCTTCTCCAATACCTGGAAGAAATCCTCCCGGGTCTCGGGCAGACTCAGGCCCAGCTCCTTGAAAATCGTCTTGTTATAGAAAAAACCGTGAATGACGGAGGCCATGGGCACGCAGAATGTCTGGGCCCCGGAGTCCGTCTGCCAGGGAGACTGCGCGAAACTCGGGAAGTTCTCCATCCCGGCCATCTCGGTCAATTCGGCAAGATAGCCGGCCTTGAACAGCGCCAACGAGTCATCAAACGGGCGACAGGTGATAAGATCTCCCGCCTTGCCCGCCTTCAGGCTCTGCCACAGGGTCGGTATATAGTTGACGTTTTGCACCGGGTGGAAGACCACCTTGATACCGGGATGCTCGGTCTCGAAGGCCGGGATGATCTTCTGCTCCCACAACGCCTTGTCATCGGTACGCCAGCTCTCGATCATCAGCTCACTGGCCATCAACTGACCACACAACAGGAGGCTCAGGGCTCCGATCCACTTGTTAGCCATAAGTCCTCTCATACCTTGAAATGGGCGATCAATTGCTGCTGTTTGGCAACCAGATTGGCGAGCACTTCGCTGCTGCTGGCCGATTGACGGGCTTCCCGCTCTGTCTCATAGGCCACCTCGGCAATACCTGAGATATGGCGAGCCACCCCCTGGCTGACCGAGATCTGCTCTTGAGCTGCGTGGGCAACCTGATCCGCCATCGACTTGATGGCGCTCATCCGTTCGGCGATGGATTGCAGGGCCGCGTCCATCTGGCGAGTCTGATCGACACAGCTGCCGGTCTGCTCCTGACTACGGCCCATCACCTCGACCACCTGGCTGCTGGCGCTCTGCAAGTTTTCGATCATGGCCTGGATCTCTTCCGTACTGGTCTGGGTCCGGTTGGCCAGAGCCCGCACTTCGTCGGCCACCACGGCAAAGCCGCGACCGGCCTCACCGGCCCGGGCCGCTTCGATGGCGGCGTTGAGCGCCAGCAGATTGGTCTGCTCGGCGATGCCGCGAATGACATCCAGAATGCTGCCGATGTTGTGGCTGAATTCCCCCAGCTTGTGGGTGATGCCCACGGCCTCGGCCATGGCCCCGGCCAACTCTTCGGTGAGGCGACGGGTCACGGCGACCTGTTGTCGACCGGCGCGAGCCTCTTCGTCGGCGAGATCGACCTCGTGTTTGGTGCCATCGGTGGAGCGAGCCACCTCGGTGGCGCTCACCTCCAACTCGGTGATGGCGGCAGCCACCTGATCGGTCTGGCTCTTCTGATCCTGCACCCGGGCCATGGCCCGCTCGCTGATCTCGGCGGCGCGGCTCGCCTCCTCCACCAGATGACGGGAACCAGCATTGATCTGAGCCAGCAGTTCACCTGTCTTGCCCGCCAGGGTATCGATGGAACGGGACAGGCTGCCGAACTCGCAACGGCTGCGATAATCGATGCGGCGGGTCATGTCCCCTGCCGCCATCAGGCTCAGCTCATGCCCGATACGCTGCAATGGCCGCTGTATACTGCGGGCCGTGGTGTAGCCGATCAGCAGAGCGGCGGCGGCAGACACTGCCGCCACCAGCAGGATCCAGATGCTGGCACTGCTGACGGCATCATCGGCCAGGGCGCGGCTGGAGCTGGCGATGGTGCCGGCACTCTTGCCCATCTCATCGAGCTGATTGAGACTGCTGACCAGGGCGGCATCGAGCTGCTGGTTGAGCTGTTCCAGGGAGGCTGCCAGTTGCTGGCTTTGGCGCATGGTGGCAAGCAGACCCTGTTTGCCTAAGGCCAGCTCCTGCATCCTGTCCAGGTTGGAGAGGAAACGCTGTTTGACGTCGGCGGGCACATCGACCCGCTCCAGCCGCTTGCGGGCCATCTCGATATCCTTGCCAAGCACCCGCTCCAATTCATTGAGATCCGTGCTTGCGTCGGCGCGGCGTATGTTCTTCAGATCCCGGGCGATACC